>CAZHPC010000057.1:0-19264 GCA_964534685.1 uncultured Opitutaceae bacterium | reverse complement strand
TCGCTGCGGTTCGGCCTGGTGGACGGCTACAGTAGGACCCTCGAGGAGGTCGGCAAGCAGTTCAAGGTGACCCGCGAGCGCATCCGCCAGATCGAGGCGAAGGCGCTCCGCAAGATGCGCCACCCGACGCGCATCCGCCAGCTGCACGGCTTCTTCGACGCCGAGCAGATCGACAACGCGCAGAACCTGCTCAAGGTCGCCGCCTCGCTGCGGCCGCCGCGTTCGTAGCGCAGCGGAACGCTCTTGCGTAGGGGGAAACCGGGCCTAGATTGCCGCAATGACACCCTTCAATGTCCAGTTGGCAGGATTGATCCCCACGGGTGGCGGCGAGTGGGTACTGATTCTCCTCGTCCTGCTGCTGCTTTTCGGCGGGACCAAGCTCCCCCAGCTCGCGAAGGGCCTCGGGCAGTCGATCAAGGAATTCAAGAAGGCCGCGAAGGAAGACGAGCCTGTGCCGCCGGCCAAGGAAGAGCTCAAGAAGCCCGACTCTACCGGGAGCCACGGCACAAACTAGGTCCTGGGACGGTCACTCGTCCGGGGCCGGATCCTCGGTGAGCCATCCGCGGAATTCGCGGATCTGCCCGGGCGTGCCGAGGACGAGCAGTTCGTCCCTCGGCCTGAGCATCTCGCTGGCGCCGGGATTGAGGATGCGCCCTTCCCCCCGCCGGATGCCCGCGATCTGCACCCTGTGATTCTGCGCCGGGGATATCTCGCCGATCGTGCGGCCGCTCGCGCTGCTCCAGTCCGGGACGTCGATCGCCTCCATGCGCACCTCCTCGAAGAGCGAGTCGGTGTCCGGAGCCCCCGACACGCCGCCCAGGAAGGCGCGCCCGCGGTTGACCTGCTCGTTGGTCCCCATGAGGAGCACCTTGTCGCGCGGGTAGAGCACGGATCCGGGGGGCGGAAGCGGGATCATGAAGCCCTGCCGCTCGATCCCAACGACGGAGCACCCGAAGCGCGCCCTCAGGTCGAGCTCGGCGATCGTCCGGCCCTGGCAGTCGGCGAGGTCGGGGAGGACGCAGTCGATCATGTGCAGGTCCCAGTCCGGGTGGCGGCCGAGCCATGGCGCCGTCGTCGAGCTCAGCTTCGACTCCGAGGTGTCGATCACATTCTTGAGCTCCACCTCGAGGACGCAGTGCCAGTAGATGAGCCTCCGGCGCAGGAAGAGCACCGCCACGACCGCCACCAGGGCGCTCGCGAGCAGGAGCCAGCGCGCCGTGTCCTCCGCGGGCACGACCGCGATCAGCCACACGGCGAGGAATGCGGCGGCGACGGCCTTGAGCCCCGTCTCGATCACCGGGGCGAGCTGCTTGCCGCGCGGATGGTGGGAGGTCGAGACCTGGGCAAAGAGCAGCGCGAGGGCCGAGCAGTTGCGCCAGATCGCGACCATCGGGGCCACGACGGCGATCGTCAGGAGCATCCAGAATCCGAACTGGGCCCCGTTCGGGAACATCCAGTCCCTCCCCAGCCAGTCCTCGACCGCCGTGTAGAGCTCCCGTGAGAAGACCAGGACCCCGCTCACGAAGAGCATCTCGACCCCGACCTGGGCGAGGCGCTTGCGGCTGAGCTGCCAGACCAGGTTGCGCTTGCGCTGGCGCATGAAGCGCTCGAGCCAGTCTTGATAGTAGCGCAGCCATTCGGTGAGCCACCTCGGCAGCCGCGACACGAGCGCCGACGCCAGGCGCTCCGAGGCCCGCGCCGAGAACGGCGTGACGAGCGTCGTCAGCAGCGACACGCCGATGGCGAGCGGGTAGAACCGGCTGGGAACGACCGCAGCGCCGACGCCTAGCTGGGCGATCACGAACGAGAACTCGCCTATCGGGGTCGCCATCAGGCCCGCCCGCAGGCCATCCTTGGGCGGGATGCCGATCATGGAGAGCCCGGCGCCCACCGCCAGGGGCCGCGCGACCAGCGTGAACGCGGCCACCCCGGCGATGAGCCCGGCGCACTGGGCAAGCTCGTGGACGTCGATCTGCATCCCCATCGCGACAAAGAAGACGGCGCTGAACACGTCGCGCATCCCCTCGAAGGTGCGCTCAACCTGGTGGCGGTGGGGCGTTTCCGCCACGATGATCCCGAGCAGGAAGGCTCCCAGGGCCACGGAGTAGCCGGCCTTCTGAGCGAAGATGGCCAGGCCGAAGAGCAGGGCGGCGAGGCCGAGGGTCTGGAGCTCCTCGTTCATCGATATGCTCATCCTCTTCAGAAACCAGGGCACGATGATGAGCCCGGCGATGCCGATCATCGAGATGAACGCCCCCAGGTGCAGAAGGCTCGCGCCGACCGCAGGGGCGCGGCTTGCATCGGCGCCCCCGAGCTGCACGACCGAACCGAGGACCGCCAGCATGACGACCGCAACGATGTCCTCCAGAACCGACACGCCGGTGGCGAGCTGGCCCGCCCGCTCGTGGTTCAGGCCCGTCTCGTGCAGGATCTTGCCGATGATTGAGGACGACGAGATCATGAGCATCCCGGCGAGGAACAGGCCCTCCGTCGAGTTCCAGCCAAGCGCGGCCGCCAGGAGCCGCGACAGGTAGTACATGGCGATCGAGCTTCCGACCACGGCGGCCAGGAGCGGCAGCCCGAGACGGTGCAGCTTCCGCAGGCTCAGGCGCAGCCCGATCGAGAACATGAGGAAGACGAGGCCGACCTGCGCCAAGGCTTCGATCCTGCCGACATCCGACACGAGCGCGAGGTACGGCATCCCGGGGCCCACCAGGATCCCGGCCGCCAGGAATCCGACCACCACGGAAAGCCCGATGCGCTGGCAGAGCCAGCCCACCGCGCCCGCAACGACGAGAACCACCGCCAGGTCTTGGATGAACAGGATTCCGTGCATGGCCGTGGCTTATGCGGAAAATCGCTTCGGTTGCCCTGCTCCGTCAACTCTAACCGGCGTATTTCCTTCGTTGACAGGCCCCTGCGCAGGCCATTCGATTCCGTCGGCGGCAACGCCAGCGACAACCAGCCCCCCGCAACCCAGCGATCATGGCCAATCTTTTTGGTTATTTCTCAAACGATATCGGCATCGATCTCGGAACGGCCAACACGCTCGTATACCTGAAGGACAAGGGAATCGTCCTGCGCGAGCCCTCGGTGGTGGCCCTTGACACGGTGACGCGGAAGGTCCGCGCCGTGGGCGACGAGGCGAAGCGGATGCTCGGGCGCACGCCCGGCAACATCACCGCCATCCGCCCGATGAAGGACGGCGTCATCGCCGACTTCGACGTGACCGAGGCGATGCTCCGCTACTTCATCCAGAAGGCCAGCCAGAGCTTCAGGGCCCCGCCCCGCGTCGTGATCGCGATCCCCTCGGGAATCACGGCCGTCGAGAAGCGCGCGGTCATGGACAGCGCGACCCACGCCGGCGCGCGAAAAGTCATCACGATCCCGGAGCCGATGGCCGCCGCGATCGGAGTCGGCCTTCCCATCGACGAGCCCGCGGCCAACATGATCGTCGACATCGGCGGCGGCACCACCGAGATCGCGATCATCTCGCTCAACGGAATCGTCTTCTCCAAGTCGATCCGCGTCGCGGGCGACGAGCTCGACGCCGCCGTGATCGGGTACATGAAGCGCGCGTACAACCTTCTGATCGGCGAGCGCACGGCTGAGGAGATCAAGATGCGGATCGGATCCGCCTACCCCCTGGACGAGGAGCTTTCGATGGAGGTCAAGGGGCGGGACTCGGTTGCGGGCCTGCCGAAGACCATCCACATCACCTCCCAGGAGGTGCGCGAGGCCCTGTCCGACACCGTCGCCGCGGTCGTGGACGCCGTCCGTACGACGCTTGAGCGCTGCCCCCCGGAGTTGTCGGCCGACCTGGTGGACCGCGGATTTGTGATGGCGGGCGGCGGCTCGCTCCTGAGGGGAATCGACCGGCTTCTGAGCGACAAGACCGGCCTGCCCGTCACGGTGGCCGATGACCCCCTCTCTGCCGTGGCCAACGGGACCGGTGCCGTTCTGAACGACCTGTCCTGGCTCATGCAGAACGCGTGAGGATTGGGCGACCCCAGCGATCGGACCAAGCCCGACCCTTCCTGGCGCTGGGCTTGGCCTTCGCGGTCTGGCTCGTGCTGCCGGTCGCGGTCAAGAGCCTCGCCCGCGCAAGCTTCTTCGAGATGACGGCCCCCATCACGGTGGCCGCCTCCTACGTGAACGACCTCCAGCGCTTCTGGGCGCTGCGCCTCCACTCCAAGGACGAGCTGATCGAGGCGGGCCGCGACATGGCGCGGATCAACTCGAAGTACTCCGTCTCCGTGCAGCAGAACGGCGAGCTCCAGGCAGAGGTGGATCGCCTGAGGGCCCTCATGAAGATGCCCCCGATCGAGGGCTTCCGGTACGAGCACGCGCGCGTCGTGCAGCGCGATTTCTCCAACTGGTGGCAGCGCATGATCATCCGCAAGGGCTCGGACTACGGGATACCCGTGGGCGCCCCGGTGGTCTACAGCGGCGGCGTGGTCGGCCGCGTGGCGGAGGTCCACGCCTACACCTCCGTCGTCCAGCTCACGAGCGATCCGGGCCTGAGGATAGCCTGCGTGGTCGACGGCGACACACGCCCGATCAGCTTCCAGGGGGCCGAGAACCAGGTGTGGGGGGCCGCAAAGGGTGTCATCGAGTTCGTGCCGCTGGACGTCTACGCGAGCGTCTCCGTGCCGAAGCGCCTCGCGACGTCGGGCCTCGGCGGGGTCTATCCCCCGGGCCTCACGATCGGGCGGATCACCCACGTGGAGCCGAGCGCCGACGGTCTGTTCAAGACGGGCGAGGTCGAGCTCGACCCGCGGCTCTCGGAGCTGACGGAGGTCACGGTGCTCGTGCCCGAGGACCAGAAATAGGAGCCCGCATCCCATGCGCGCGGCCGCCGCACTCTTCCTCACGCTCTACCTGCTCCAGGCGATGGTCGCGCAGGTGAACACCGCGATCGCCCCGATCCATGTCTGGCTCTTCGCCGGCGGCCTCTTCGTCGCATATCCCGCGCTGATGATGCCGTTCCGCCCGGGCTTCGCCGCCGCGGTCCTCGGGGGCTTCCTGTGCGACTCGCTGGCGCCGGTCGCGTTCGGCACCCACGCGGCCCTTTTCGCGGCGGCCCACGCGGTGCTCTACAAAATGCGGGAGCGCCTTCAGCGGGACGAGACCGCCGTGGCGGTTTCGGCGGCCCTGCTGGTCAACCTCGCCCTGTTCCTGGCGGTGTCATTCTCCCGGGTGGGGATGGCGCACGGAGGTGGCGGGACCTGGCCGAGGATGCTCTCGGACCTCTTCTGGTCCGAGGCGGTGGTGGCGGTGATCACACCCTGGTTCTTCTCCCTGCAGTTGCGCACCCTGGAAATGGCGCGTGCGGTTGACTCGGGGCTCTCCTAGCGTCCGCTTTCACGACCGCAATGGCAGCGCCCTCCGAACGCTCAGGCAGCCTCGTCGAATCTAAAACGGGATTCGACCCGAGGATCGCCGCCTTCCACGGGCTGGTCGCCCTCATGCTCGTCGTCCTTGGGGGCGGGCTCGCCTACCAGCAGATCATCAAGGGATCCATCCACCACGAGCAGGAGCGCCAGCAGAACGAGCGGCGCGTGATCACCCCGGGTCCACGGGGGAACATCCTCGACCGCGAAGGCCGCAGGCTGGTCGAGAACAGGTCGCGTTTCGCGGTCGTGCTTTACCTGGATGAGCTCCGCCCGGAATTCCGCAAGGAGTACGCCCGGATTCGCGCCAATTACCGGGAGGCGGGCGATCAGGACCTTCCCACCAGCTCGCAGATCGAGCGGCTCGCGCACGTGAGCGTCGTGAAGCGCTACATGGACCAGGTGAACGAGATCACCGGGCGCACGGGAGACGTGGACGCCGGGGCCCTCCAGCGCCATCTCGAGCGCCAGCTCCTCCTCCCCTACACGCTCGTCGACGACCTCAAGCCCGAGGAGTTCGCCAAGCTGATAGAGCGCCTGCCGGTCAACTCGCCCCTCCAGGTGTACACGTCGAACACGCGCGCTTACCCCTACGGGGACGCGGCGGCGCACGTCTTGGGCTTCGTGGGCGTGAACGAGGCCGAGGACGACGAGGAGTTCCCAGGTGAGGGCCTGACGACGCTCAAGATGAAGGGCACGGTCGGCCGCGACGGCCTTGAGAAGGAGTTTGACTCGACGCTCCAGGGAGAGGCCGGCTACACGATCCTCAGGGTCGACCCTGCGGGCTACAAGGTGAACCCGCCGATCGAGCACAGGCTACCCGTGCAGGGTCACAGCATCACGACCAGCCTCGACATCGACCTCCAGCAGGCCGCCGAGGAAGCGATCGGCGACGAGACCGGCGCGGCGGTCGCGATCGATGTCCGCACCGGCGAGGTGCTCGCGATGGCGAGCAGGCCGTCGTACGACCTGAACGTGTTCTCACCCAAGCTCACCGTCGCCGCGGCGGCCGACATCGAGGAACGGAAGGCCTGGACCGACAGCGCGCTGAACGGGGTCTACCCGCCGGGGTCGACCTTCAAGATCGTCGTCGCGACCGCCGCGCTCCTCTCCGGCACCATTACGCCCGAGGATACACCGGCCGACTGCGAAGGATACATGATGGTCGGCAACCGGCGCTTTGGGTGCGACAACGGCCTCATGTCCCACGGCCGGCTCACGCTTCACGACGCCATCACCGAGAGCTGCGACATCTACTTCTACACGGTGGGCCTGAGGACCACGGCGGAGGTGATCGCCCTGCAGGCGAAGCGTTTCCGCCTCGACCGCCCCACCGGGATCGAGCTGCCGGGCGAGACCCACCGCATGCTGATTCCCGACCCGATTTGGAAGACGCAGAAGCGCCACGAGAGCTGGTCGCCAGGCGACACCGCGAATATGGCGATCGGACAGGGTGACGTCCAGGTGACCCCGCTCGTGATGGCCTGCTTCGCCGCGTCCATCGCCCGGGGCGAGCTCTTGACAAGGCCGACGCTCCTGCACGACCCGAGACGGCAGGCCCAGCACAGCGAGCCGATCGGGCTCACGGAACACCAGAGGAGCGCGATCCTCAAGGGGATGGAGGGCTGCACCGCCGACCCCGAGGGAACGGCGCACGTCCTGACGACGGTCGCGGCGCTGCGGGTGCCCGGGGTGCGGATCGCCGGCAAGACGGGCACGGCCCAGGTGATGCGCCCCAAGGGCAAGGTCGACGAGGCCTGGTTCATCTGCTTTGCGCCCCTTGAGAACCCGGAGATTGCGGTCGCCGTCGCCGTGGACGGCTCCGTTGGGGAGAACTTCGCGGGCGGGATCTATTCGGTGCCGATCGCCTCGGCGATCCTCAAGAAGTACTTCGAGAAGAGGCACGCCGGCGTCGCGGCGCGCTAGACGCGGCCTGCCGCGCCCTCCTGAACACCTCCGACGGCCGGGGCCAGGTCGGCGCGGGCCCGTAGCGAAGGCGCTGCAGGTCGGCGACGAGATTGTCCGGTCCGTCGAGGCGGACGAGCCACCGGCCCGCCTCCCTCCTCACGGGGTCCACCCTCCTGCCCCGGGCCATCGACATGAGGCGCCAGCGCCCCCTGACAACCACCCAGCAGATCGCAGCGGCAGCGGCCGACCCCGCGAAAACGCGCAGGATCCGCGCCCAGTTCCACGGCCCCCTTACCCACGCCTTTATCCGGCGGGCCGCTGTGGTGAGCCCAGCACGAAGCCACTTGCCGGTGCCGTCCGTCGCGCTCTTGACTGCATTGAGCGTGTCGGCCTGCGACTGCTGGTCAAAGTTGACAATCCGCCGGTACCAGAACACCCGAAGGCTGTTGAGGCGTGCGGACCAGCTGCGGTCCATGAGCCCGGCGAGGGCCGCGTCGCCCTTCTCCTTCGAAGGGTCCGACGAGACGGCGGCGGCGAGGGGGTCCACCCTGAGCCAGGCGCCGTGTCGCGCATCCCAGATCTCCGCCCAGGCGTGGGCGTCGGAATTGCGGATCGTGTAGTTGTTCGAATACGCGTTCCAGGTCCCTCCCTTGAAGCCCGTGATGACCCGGGCCGGGAACCCCCCCGAGCGCGCGAGGAGGACAAGGGCTCCGGCAAACAGCTCGCAGTGTCCGGACTCGACCGAGGTCATCCAGCGCACGAGCGGGTCCCCCGGCCCGGCCGGTATGTGCGGCGCCAGCGAATACCTGTGCGCCCGCCTGAGGGCGGCAACCGCCCGCCGGCCGAATTCCTCGGCGCCGATGCCCGGGGCGGCGAACTCAGCCGCGAGGCGAGAGACGGCGGCCGCGTCCTGCGTGCCTATCCTCAGGTCGATCTGCAGCGGCAGAGCGACCGGTCCGCGGCTCGCCCACGCCCTTGCGAAAAGGGGGTCGCCGAGCTCGGCGGCCTCGGGCGCCATGCCCTCGACCCGGTAGGCGGTCATCGACGCGGGCTCGTCGCGAAGCGACACGCAGGCCAGTTCCGGGGAGTAGTTGAAGTGCTGGGCGTCGCGGAAATGCATCGCGTGGAACCGGCCCAGGATGGGGAGGTAGCGGCTGACCCCCGACTCGAGGTAGAAGGTCCACGTCGGGGCGTCGCGGACGCCCCCCCAGTTGGGCAGGATGTTCGCCGAGGTGCGCTCGCGGTCGAACACCCTCCTGAGCCTTCCTGAGAGGCGGAAACCCCCGTTTGAATAGTCGTCGAGCACCACCATGCGCCAGTAGGGAACCGCCGGCGCCTGGGTTGGATCCGAGAGGTCGACGTTGAAGGCGATGCTGTCGTCCTGGGTGATCTCGGTGATGTCGCCGAACTTGATCGAGTCGTTGAATCCCGTCATTGCCCTCTTGAAGACGAAGCGCTCAAGGAAGAGGCTGTTCTCCAGCTGGAACCTGGGGATCGCCAGGAAGAGGAGGCCCGACAGCGCAACGACGCCAAGGAAGAGCGCGGCGGCGGAGGCCAGGAGCCTCCAGTCCGAGATCTCCCAGAGCCTCCCGAAGAGCCGGCGCCAGTCGGCGTGCGACGCCCACAGGGGAGACACCCCGCGGACGGCGAGCTTCGGGGCGTGGCCCCCTTCCGTCGAGGCCGCGATCGTGACGACCATCAGCAGGCCGAGCGAGCAGGCGGTGAACACGAGGATCTGCGCGGCAAAGAGAAGCGACACCGTGAGGACGCCGGCAACCACGACGAGGAAAAGCCCGAGGACGACGATCTGCAGGTCGTCGCGGCGGGCGCGGTGGCTCACGCCGCGGTAGAGCAGCAGCAGCAGGTCCAGCCTCACAATCGACGGCAGGAGCTGACCGGAATGCCACAGGTCGCCCGCGAAGAAGGCGAGGATCGCCGGGAAGGCGAGCCGGTGCGCCCATATCGGCACCAGGGCGGGAAGCGTGGGCCAGACGAGCGCCGCCAGGATGCCCGCCGCGGCGACGGCGGCCACCACCTCGGAATCGATGTCGAGATAGAAGACGGTGGCGACCGACAGGAGCATGAGGACGCCCCCGAGGAGCCACCTCAGCAGGTGCAGCTCGTCCAGGCTAAGTTGCGGCGGTCTTGATTCCATTGACGAATGCCGCGACGCCCCTGGCGCCGTCCGGCTCGAAGGTCATGAGGTTCGGCCGCGTGCGCTCCGGCCCCGGCTGCGGGGGCAAGGCGCCCGGCTGCGGGTCAAGCGGGCGCGCTTCGGCCAGTCTGTCGAGGAACGCGTCGAGGTCCGCAACCCTCTTCACCGGCACAAGGGGCCCGCCGTCGATCGCGGCCGCGTGCAGCCGCCCCGCGCGGAACAGGTCCTGGGCGAGCGTGGCCACCAGGCTCATCAGCAGCTCGAACTGCTCCGGCCGCGTCCACACCGAGGCGTCCGTCCGCAGCCAAAGGGAGCACGCGTCCGAGTTCTGGGAGGAGAACTGCCGGATGAGGAGCCGGCGCGAGCGGGCGCTGGCCTTCCAGTGGATCAGCCTGTGGGAGTCGCCGGCCTCGTACTGGCGGAGCGCGATGGTCTCGCCCTCGTGCCCGGCCCGGGGCTGCCGCCGCTCGCCCTCGCGTCGCCTGGGCGACGCGCCGGCAAGCCGGCGGTATTCCACCGGCGCCGGCCAGACGGGCAGCTCCCTGCGCAGGTCCGTGCCCGTAAGCTTCCTGAGGAAGCCGAAGGGAAAGAGGGAGCCGACGCCGCGGAGCTCGATGCGGACCAGGCCCCTGCGCGCAGGCGTGAAGATCCATTCGAGCCTTGCCTCGCCGCCCGGGTCGAGGCGGGTGCGCAGGTGCACGGTGCCGGCCGCCGCGGCCTTCTCGGCCTTCTTGAGCGCGGCCCAGATGTCTATCCCCTTGGCCGTGATCGTCGACTCCGGTCGAGCGGGCTCCCGGCGCTCGAACTCGGCCGCGGCGAACTCGAACCACAGGGCGTAGGTCGGCATGAACCTCTTTCCGTTTCGAAGCAGGAGCCCGATCTCGGCCTCCTGGCCGGCCCGCAGCGGCGGCTCGATCTCGAGTCGCCATTCAAGCCGGCGCAGGTTGAGCCACGCCAGCACGCCGCTCAGGATAAGGCACGACAGCAGCAGCGCCAGCGCGATGAAGAGGATGTTGCTCGAGGAGTTGTAGGCGGCGGTGCCGATCCCGAAGGACAATCCGATCAGCACCACGCCCGAGATGGTGGGCTGGATCCGCTCGAAGCGCCTGGGCCAGATGAGGCCCCAGAGGGCGCGCCGCCAGAAGAGGCGCCGACCGCTTCCGGCCGGTGGTTTCACACCGGCGGGGGCAGGGCCGACAGGATGCGCTTGAGGTGCGCCCCTACGGACCTCCGTTCTTCCAGGGCGTCGCCGCTCTGCCTCGCGAGCGCGAGCCTGTGCGCGAGCACCGCCGGCACCAGCTCGGTCACGTCGTCCGGCAGCACGAAGTCGCGTCCGTTCACGATGGCCCGGGCCTGCGCCGCGGTGCGCAGCGCCAGGCCGCCCCGGACGCTGGCGCCGGCCTTGAACTCGACCTCGGTCCGGGTCGCGGCGATGATCCTCAGGATGAAGTCGAGGATGCTGTCCTCGACGAAGACCTGGGGCACGAGCCCCTGGATCGCCGTCACGTCGGCGCGCGACGCGACCGCGTTCAGCGCAATCGAGTCATAGCCGCTCCTCGCGGTGCGCAGGATCTCGATCTCGTCGCTGTGCTGGGGGTACCCCATGCGCATGCGCATCAGGAAGCGGTCCATCTGGCTCTCGGGCAGGGGGAACGTCCCCTCGTAGTCGACGGGGTTCTGGGTCGCGAAGACCATGAACGGGAAGCCCACCGCATGGGCCTCGCCGTCGATAGTGACCTTGGCCCGGTCCATGACCTCGAGCAGCGCAGACTGGGTCTTCGGCGGGGCGCGGTTGATCTCGTCGGCCAGGACGATGTTCGCGAACACCGGGCCCGGCTTGAAGACGAACTCCTTCGTCACCTCGTCGTAGATCGCCACGCCGGTGACGTCCGAGGGGAGGAGGTCGCTCGTGAACTGGATCCTCGAGAACACGCAGTCGGTGGACCGCGCCAGGGCGTACGCCAGGGTCGTCTTCCCGACCCCGGGAAGGTCCTCGATCAGCATGTGGCCGCCCGCCGCCAGGCAGATGAGAAGCTGCTCGATCACGTCGTCCTTGCCGAGGATCGCCTGGCGAATGTTGGCCCTGAGGCGGTCCAGCGTGGCCTTCGCGCTCGCAACCCTATCCGCCTGCAGGAATTCGCTCATGGTGTTTTGTGCGCCCCTATTTCAGAATCTCCAGCATGCGGGTGAACAGGCGGTTCACCTTCTCCTGGTTTGACTTCACAAGGTCCTTGAACTTGGCGAAGTCGATCTCGGTCCCCTCAAGCCCGTTCGCGTAGTTGTCGGCCAGCGCGAGGCTGTTGTAGTTGAGCCCGGCCTCGCTGCAGAGGTCCGCCTCGTGGGCGGCGGTCATCCCGACGACGTCCCCCCATGCGCGCACGATCCGGATCTCGGCCTTCGTCTCGAATCGCGGCCCCCGCATCTGGACGTAGACCTTCCCGGTGGGGATCGTGAACTCGGGGGCGAGCTTCGCGACAAGCATGGGGATCAGGTTGTTCGCGATCACGGGGGCCCCACCCTTCAGCTCCGCGTCGAAGAAGGTGGCGGGGCCCTGCTGCAGGCAGACGTAGTCGGAGCACGACACGATCGAGCC
The DNA here is from genome assembly GCA_964534685.1 of uncultured Opitutaceae bacterium. Taxonomy (GTDB): domain Bacteria; phylum Verrucomicrobiota; class Verrucomicrobiia; order Opitutales; family Opitutaceae; genus Palsa-1447. Next base: position 7,215 of record CAZHPC010000057.1, on the reverse strand, counting down.
TGGAGGGATCTCGGGCTTGAGCGAGCCGACCGAGTTCAGGGAGACGATGTCCTTGAACCCGAGGTCCGCCAGCGCCCGGATGTTGGCCCGGTAGTTGATCGAATGGGGCGGAAGGGGAAAGCCGTAGCCGTGGCGGTTGATCAGGGCGTGGTCGCCGCGCGCCTTGTATGAGACCTTGCCGTAGGGGGTCTCCACCGTGCGGACCTCCCATGACGAAAAGAGCGTGGAATTTACGATGCTGGTGCCGCTAATGAATGCGACTCTCATTATCTCCCGTAATTCATGCGCGCCCTTCCCCCTTGTCAAATCCGGCTGCAGGTACCTACCCTAGAGCGGTACGTATGTCCCCCGCCAGCCAAGCGCCCGCAGACCCCCAAAACATCCCAAGGCACGTGGCGATCATAATGGACGGAAACGGGCGCTGGGCAAAGAGCCGCGGCCTCCCGAGGATCGAGGGCCACAGGCGCGGCGTCGAGACCGTCAGGACCGTCACCTACGCGGCCCGCGACCTGGGCGTCAGGATGCTCACGCTCTATGCGTTCTCCGCGGAGAACTGGAATAGGCCGAAGGACGAGGTCGGGGCGCTCATGGGGCTCCTTGAGCTCTACCTGAGGAAGGAGCTCGAGACCTTTGTGCGCGACCGCGTGCGGCTGATGACGATCGGCCGGATCGAGGGACTGCCCCAGGGCGTGCAGCGGCTCCTTGCGACGACGGTCGAGAAGACGCGGGAATTCGAGGACTACACGCTCGTCCTGGCCCTCAACTATGGCTCGCGCACCGAGATCGCCGACGCCGCTCGGGGCTACGCCGCCGCGGTCGCCGCGGGGCGCGAAAAGCTCGACGACGCCTCGTGGGACGCGTTCGCCAGGCACCTCTACACGGCAGGCATGCCCGATCCGGACCTGGTGATCCGGACCTCCGGGGAGACCCGCATGAGCAACTTCCTCCTCATGCAGGCCGCCTACTCCGAGCTTTATTTCTCGCCGGTCCTCTGGCCCGATTTCTCGAAGGCCGACCTGGCCGCAGCGATCGCGGACTACGCCCGGCGAGAGAGGCGGTACGGGATGACCAGCGAGCAGCTCAAGCCGGTCGCGGCCGCGAAATAGGATCCCGCGCTAAACCCGTGGCAAAGCGAATTACAAGCACCGTCGTTCTCTGGCTCCTCTTGCTCGGCGTGCTTTGGAAATTCGGGACGGACGGGGCGGTCGCCGCGATCGCCGTCATCTCGGTGCTCACGCTTCGCGAGTTCTACAGGCTGATGGACGCGGCGGGCCACGCGCCTTTCAGCTGGCTTGGCATGCTCTTCGGGGCGTTGATCACCCTGGCGCCCTGGATCGAGGCCCGCCATGGCATCCCCTCCCACCCTCTCATGGCGCTCGCAACCCTCGTCGTCTCGATCCGCATCCTCTCCGAGAGGGACCCCGACAAGCGGGTCGAGTCGCTTTCGTCGACCCTGTTCGGGCTCGTGTACGTCGCGCTCATGCTGCAGTACCTCGTGCGCATCGTCACTCCGCTGCCCGGCGACACCATCCCAGCCGCGGGACGCCTGGTCTTGTGCCTTTGGGTCGTCGCCGTCGCCAAGTTCTGCGACGTGGGGGCGCTTCTCGCCGGGCTCGCCGTCGGCCGGCACAAGATGGCGCCCCTGACGAGCCCCAAGAAGACCTGGGAGGGCGCCGCCGGAGGCGTGATCGTTGCGATGGGCGTCGGGGCTCTGGTGGCGTGGCTTGGCCGCGGCGTGCTGCCCGCGTCGATGACGCCGCTACGTTCGGCCCTCCTCGCCGCCCCGCTGGCCGCGGTCGCAATCGTGTCCGACCTCGTGGAGTCCGTGATCAAGCGCCGGGCGTCCCTGAAGGACTCCGGGGGCGGCGTACCGGGCATTGGGGGCATGTTCGATCTTTGCGACAGCCTGATTCTGGCGGCGCCGGTGGGGTATTTCCTGCTTCAGCGGCTGGCGTAGGAGCCCCAACCCGACCGACCGTGGCCGCCCCCGTCACCTCCAATTCGCGGTTCCCCATCCGAAGGCGGGTCGTCCTTCTGGGCGCCACCGGCTCCATCGGCCGGAACGCCCTGCGGGTCATTGCCTCGCACAGGGACCGGCTTGAGCTCGTAGGCGTCGCCTCCAATTCGAACTGGCGGCGGCTCGCCGAGATCGCCCGCGAGTTCTCGGTGCGCGAGGCGGCCATCTGCGACCCGGCCGCCTTTGCCGAAGCGAAGCTATCCGGATCCTTCCAGATGGGAACCCGGCTGGTACAGGGGCCCGAGGGCCTGCGGGAGATCGCGGCGCTTCCCGCGGCCGACGTTGTCCTGGTGGCAGTGGCAGGGACCGCGGGGCTCGAGCCCTCGCTGGCTGCGATCGCCGCCGGCAAGAGCCTCGCCCTCGCCTCAAAGGAGGTCCTTGTCCTCGCCGGGAAATTCGTGATGGACGAGGCAAGCCGCAAGGGAACGCGCATCCTGCCCGTCGACAGCGAGCACAACGCCGTCTTCCAGTGCATCGAGGGCCACCCGAGCACCGGCGTTCGCAGGGTCGTTCTCACGGCAAGCGGGGGCGCGTTCCGCGACTGGCCGGTCGAGAAGCTCGAGCATGCGACCCCGAGCGACGCCCTGAAGCATCCTAACTGGTCCATGGGGCCGAAGATCACCGTGGACAGTGCCACGCTGGCCAACAAGGGCCTGGAGCTCATGGAGGCGAAGTGGCTTTTCGGCCTAAGGCCCGACCAGTGCACGGCCGTGATGCACCCCCAGAGCCTCGTCCATTGCCTGGTCGAGTTCGCGGACGGCGCCATGCTCGCCCAGCTCTCGCCTTCGTCGATGACGTTCCCGATCCAGCACGCGCTGCTCTACCCCGACCGCTTTGAGGGCGTCGAGCCGCCGATAGACCTCGAGCGGCTCATGCGGCTCGATTTCAGCCCGGTCGACGAGAACCGCTACCCGATGTTCCGGTACGCGAGGGAATCCATGAAGGCGGGCGGCGTCGCCCCGGCCGTCTTTAACGCCGCCAACGAGGTGGCGGTGGATGCCTTCCTTCGGGGGCGGATAGCATTTCTTGCGATTCCGCGCATCGTCGGCCAAGTTCTCGCCCGAACCGCCAATTTCGAGCCGTCAGACCTCAAGTCCGTCCTCCAGGCGGACCGCGAGGCGCGAGGGAATGCGGAAAAGGAAATTGATAGTCTTAACTAATTTCAGATTAATTAATTACATTCAAAGTGACCGACCTGATCCACTCGTTTACATCAAACATCTGGTCGATCTTCCTGATCGTGCTGTTTTTCGGGGGGTCGGTCTTTGTCCACGAGCTGGGCCACTTCCTGGCAGCCCGGGCCAGGGGCGTTCACGTCGAGGTGTTCTCAATCGGTTTCGGGCCGCCGATCTTTTCGTGGAAGTCCGCCGACGGAACCCGCTACCAGGTCGCCTGGTTCCCGCTCGGAGGCTTCGTCCTGCTGCCGCAGATCGCGGATCTCGGACCCCTTGAAGGAGAGAGCGAGGTCAACCCGGACAAGCTGGCCCCGGTCTCCTACGGCACCAAGATGCTCGTCTTCGCGGCAGGCGCCGCCTTCAACATCCTGTTCGCCTTCCTCCTCGCCTGCGTGATCCACAAGATTGGCCAGCCGGAGACCAACGAGTCAACGAGCACGCAAATCGGCTACGTCACGCGAACGATCGACCTGACCGACGGGACAAAGGTCACGAGCCCGGCCATGGAGGCCGGACTGCGTGTTGGCGACGTGGTCAAGGCGATCGACGGGATCCCGGTCGCGGATTGGGGCGAGCTCAACGACACCCTGGTGATGGGCTCGGGCCATGATTCCAGAGGGAACCCCACGACAGTCTTCACCATTGAGCGGGTGGGTAAGCGCATGGACATAACCCTGCATCCCCGATTGTCCGGCGAGGACCGCTGGCGCCGCGTCGGAATCATGCCCGGGTACGACCTGATCGTGGACACCGTCCCGAAGGGCTCGGCGATGGCGAAGGCCGGCCTTGTCCACGGCGACCGCATCCTCACCGTCAATGGGTTCTCGGTCATGAACCTGGCCGGGCTCGCGGACGAACTCGACACGGAGCCCGCGAAGCCAGCCAAGGTGGGCGCGGTGCGCGCCGGGCATCCAATCGAGCTTATCGTGCCGCCCCGGATCGGGGGCCTCCAGATTGGCGACGTCGAATTCTCGGCCGGCCTCCACATGACCTACCCGTCGCCCTTCACCCAGATCGCCCAGCCCCTCATGATGTCGCTTCGAACCGTATGGGGGCTCTTTAATCCTCGCTCCGACATCGGCCTTTCAAAGATTCAGGGCCCGGTTGGCATCGTCCACATCTTCCACTCGGCCGCCGAGCTCGGGATCCGGGCTGTCATCAGGTTCACGATCCTGATCAACGTCAGCTTTGCCGTGCTGAACCTCCTGCCCATACCCGTCCTCGACGGCGGCCAGATGCTGTTTGCGACCATCGGGCGCCTTCGCGGCCGAGCGCTGCCGATCAACTTCATCGCAGCCACCCAGAGCGTATTCATGGTGCTGCTGCTCACGATGGTGCTCTACATCAGCATCTTTGACGTGCGCCGCTGGAACAGGGACGTGAGGGAGAGCCGGCCGCAGGTGCAGGCTCCGCCCGCGCCCGCGAAACCCTGAATCTCCGGCATGGCCTACTGCGCTTCGCGGTTTCAAACCGTACGTCGGCAAACCCGTGAGGTCATGGTGGGGGGCGTGGGGGTCGGCGGCTCTAATCGCATCCGGATCCAGTCGATGACCACCAGCGACACGCAGGATGTCGCCGCCACGGTCCGCCAGTCCGTCGCCCTTGCCGAGGTGGGCTGCGAAATCGTGCGCGTCACGGCTCCTAACGTCCAGGCTGCCCGCTGCCTCAGGGACATCCGGTCGGGGCTGAACGCCGCGGGATGGGCCGCGGTGCCGCTCGTCGCCGACATCCATTTCCTCCCGCAGGCCGCGATGGAGGCCGTGGAGCACGTCGAGAAGGTCCGCGTCAACCCGGGCAACTACGCGGACAAGAAGCGGTTCGCCGTGCGTGACTACAGCGACGCGGACTACGACCGCGAGCTCCAGCGGCTCCACGAGGCGTTCTCGCCGCTTGTGAAGCGGAGCAAGGAGCTCGGCCGCTCGATGCGGATCGGAACCAACCACGGTTCCCTCAGCGACCGGATCATGAACCGGTACGGCGACACGCCCCTCGGGATGGTGGAGAGCGCGCTTGAGTTCCTGAGGATAGCCGAGTCGCACGGGTTCCTGGACATCATCCTCTCGATGAAGTCCTCCAATCCCAAGGTCATGATCGAGGCCTATCGGCTCCTGGTTGAGCGCATGGACGCCGAGGGCATGCGCTACCCCCTCCATCTCGGCGTGACCGAGGCGGGCGACGGGGAGGATGGAAGGATCAAGGGCGCGATCGGGATCGGCTCCCTCCTCATGGACGGCCTGGGCGACACGATCCGCGTGTCCCTCACCGAGGACAGCGTCTACGAGATCCCGGTCGCCCGGGCGATTGCCGACAAGGCGATGAGCCTTTGGGGCCGCGGGACCCCCGTAGGACCCGCTGCCGATTCGATCGACCCCTACCACTTCGAGCGCCGCAGCACGGCGGCCCTTAAGCTTGGCGCCCTGGCGGTCGGCCCGGAGCAGCCGCCGCGCGTCATCGTCCGGGTGTCCGGGGCTGGCGAGGCCGCAGCCGCAGCAGGGGAGCTCGCCTCTCCCCGACTGAAGGACACACCGGCCGAGGGGCTGGTCGTCCCAATACGCGCGGCGGCTGATCTCGAGACGCTGCGCAGGAGCCTCGGCGGCGCGTCCTGGACGGCCGGCTTTCTCGTACTCGAGCTTGCCCCCGGCCTCGTCCCGGCAGACGTCGAGCCGTTCCTCGCGGCCGCCGGGACCTCGGTCGTCCTCCTCAGGCGATTTGGCGACGCGGAGGAATTGGCAAATTGGGCTGATCTTGCGCTAAGGAGCGGCCACCTCGTGGCCGTCGATGCTTCCCCCGCGGAGCTTGAGGGCCTGGCCGGCGCGGTGAAGGCCGCCGGCGACGACCGGATCATCGTCACGTGCTCGGGGGGTTCTCCAGACTGCGCGGACCATCCGGTCGGCGCTTACCGCAGGGTAGTAGAGACGCTAAGGAAGGTGAGAAGCGGCGCTCCAATCTGGATCCGCAACACCGCCGGCACCTCGGTGAAGGGGGACAACAGCTTCCTTTCACGCCTCATCGAGGCGAGCTTCCTCACGGGCGGGCTGCTCTGCGACGGCGTGGGGGACCTCGTGAGCATCGAGACCGAATCCGATCCGGCCCGCGCGGCGCGCCTCTCGTACAACGTCCTCCAAGGGGCGGGCGCCCGGATTTCGAAGGCCGAGTTTGTCGCGTGCCCGAGCTGCGGGCGGACCCTCTTCGACCTGCAGACCACGACGCAGCGCATTCGCGCACAGACGGCGCACCTGAAGGGTGTGAAGATCGCGATCATGGGTTGCATCGTCAACGGGCCCGGCGAGATGGCGGACGCCGACTTCGGCTACGTCGGCGGAGCCCCGGGCAAGATCAATCTCTACGTCGGGAAGCAGTGCGTGCAGTACAACATCCCGCAATCGGAGGCCGACGCGCGATTGATCGCGCTCATCAAGGAGCACAATAAATGGGCCGAACCGGAACCCGCGCACGCATGATTAGCGGCCGCAAAGTGTATCAAAAAAGTTCACGCACCGTCACTGTTGCGTAACACAGCTGTAACCTGCTTTCCGGCTTTGAGAGCCTGATTCAGGGCGATGTAATATTTCGGGGATTACGCCCAAGAGCGGCTTTGATTTTGACGCCTAGATTTGTGCGTTGGATGCAACGAAAAAAACGAAAAAAGTTATGCCCACCCCCTATGTGAACAACTTGTCAGAAAGTTGACCTTGTAATGGTTTTCCCGTTCACAGTTACTCGGCCCTTGTCCAAGCGATTCTGCCTCCCGGATGTTCTTTGCCACGCCACAGATGCCGCCCCATGCGGGCCGCGCAGCGACACTCGATACTATTCACTGGTCATCAAATTCTTACGAGATTTTACCATACCCCCAACACTACTGTTGGCCAGGATTCAAATTTGGTCGCGGCGGACGGACCCAAGGGCAGCCGAAATGACGTGCCGAAGCGCCTCCGTCGGGCCAATGTGAATAAGACCTGACATTTTGCCTGCCATGCCCCCTTTGTCCCTGCCCCTTAACCTGTGGGAAACGGTTAAGTG
>CAZHPC010000056.1:0-19297 GCA_964534685.1 uncultured Opitutaceae bacterium | reverse complement strand
TAGAATGCTCAGTCGCTAACTCGACCGGCAAGCAAAGTTCCGGTCGGATTTCGACAGAGACGTGGCCCCGACCAAACACTTGCCCCAGGCAGCTACTTTGTCCTTGCGCAAACGATACAGTCGCGCGGCTCCGGTCCGATCGTCGGACAGACGTGCCAGCGCCTCAGAATCCCTTCTCGGGTCATTCCGGCCTTTTCCATCACGCGGGCGGAACTCGGATTCTCGACGTCACAAAGGGCGTAGGCACGATAGATCTCTGGTTGTGAGAGAGCCCAATTGACCAAGTATTCCAGCGGCTCGGCCATAAGGCCGCGGCCCCAAAATGGCTTTGCCAAAACATAGCCGAAGTTGACCTTCGAACCCTCTGGGCGCATCCCAATCGTACCGATCGGCAAATCGGTCTCCCTCAAGCACAGCTCGTAGCGAAAGGCCACCCCCTTTTCCCATGCGGCGATCTGAGTGCTCAGGAATTCCACAAGTGGTTCAACGCTAGCATGCGGCTTCCAAGATAGAAAGCGCGTCACCTCCGGGTCCGCTGCGTAGGAAGCGAGGATAGCCACGGCGTCGTCGAGCTTTGTGCGGCGGCACAACAGGCGATGGGTTGTAAATACTTCTGGCGGCCGTTCCACGATTTGGTTCACGGGCTGGCTTTCCTACCAGATGATGGAGTTGCGGAGTCCCTTATGGCAACGGCTCAATTCTGCCGGGCAGCTTGAAATGTACTGTCTGGTCCCAAGCTGTCAAAAGCTCAAGTCGGTGCCGCCGAAAGCCAATTCTATAATGTGGCAATTGAACGCTTACGGCTCGGCGTTCAAAACAGTCCAGCGAAACGGAGCGGGTCAGAATGGAAACCCGCCTCCGTGCGCCTCGGCGCTCAGTTAGCAAGCTGGCTCAGCTTCAATGAAGCAACACCCTCCACCGGCGTGCCCTGCGCGAGCGCTGGCTTGAAACGAATGTCTTTCACCACCGACTGGAGATAGGAATCCTCAATCTTCTTCTCGCACGCGCTGTCGGCGAAGACCGTGTCGGCAAGGCCGTCCTTCGAAACTCGGACATAGACGATTTCGGGGTACTTCCCCTGCTCAAAGTGGCTGGCGAGGTCGGCGGGCATATTGCCCATCACGGGCACCGCGTGCATCGTCTCACCCTTGTGGGACTCGAGGTAGACCGTCTTCACGTATTCAAAGGCCTGGTCGAACGTCATCACCTCGCGCTTCTCCGCGATGTTCGTCGCAATCTCAGTGCCGCCGTCGTAGAGGTGCAACTGAAACTCAACCAGCTCGTAATTGATAGGGAAACCCTCCTCGGAGAATTTCACCTGGGCCGGGGTTGCGCCAATGGGATCGAGCGCCTTCGCAAACACGAGGCTTTGGACCGTGCCCGGCTCGCTGCCCGGGGGATGAAAACGCGCCATCGTCACGATGTAGGGATCCTGAAGCGGCTTCGCGGACGAGATCTCGAATTCGACGCTCAGGGCGTCGTATCCCGAATTCTCCGGCTGCCTTGCCATGAGCTCGGTGCTTGCATTCGCACCGGACGAAGCGCTCGAAGCAGCGGCTGCGCCGGAACTCTCCCCGTGGGCGGCCGCGGTGCCGCCCGACGGGGTGCTGCCACTCGTCCCTCCGGTGTTAATGAAGGAGGGGTCGATGGCGCTCGCTTGGTTGGAGGCCGCCTGATAGCTCGCGTTGACGGTCGCCGCTTTGCCGAGGCCTTGCGTCAGCCTGACGGCGGGATCGTTGGCAAAGGTGTAGGCGCCCTCCTTCTTGAATCCCGCAATTGTCGCGGAAACTTCCGACAGCTTCAGGCTCGGCACTATCTTGAGGTTGATCGGCGCTTGCTTCGCAGAGATCACCTTCTTCTGACCATTGATGTCAACCACCCATGCCGATCCATCGACGTCGCGGACTGGGTAGATGCTCTTGTCGAGATTGACCGATATGTTGGCCCCAAGATAGAGCGTATAGGTCTTCGGCGTGGTCTGCGCGCCGGCAGTCGCCGGTAGCATCGCAGCACAAATGAGGGCGGCGCAAAGCATGTGACGCGCCGTGGGGGTTTTTAGTTTGTTTTGCATGTTTCTGGAGTCCTTGCCGCCGCTGGCGGAGTTCCCGGCCATAGTATACAGTTGAACGGGGTTAATTTGAAATGGTTACGGTAGAAATTGCCAGATGGGTGATGTGCGGCAGATGCGCGTCGTGAGCCGGCCCTGGGGAACGTCCCTCATCAGGGCCTACAGGCTAGATTCTCAGTCGGCTGAGGTTCACCGAGGCTGTTCCCTGCACCGGCTTGCCCTGCGCCAGCGCAGGCTTGAATAGGATGCACTGCACAACCGAATCGAGATACGCGTCATCAATCGCCTTTGAGCACGCCTCATCAGAAAAGATCGCATCGGCCATGCCCTCCTTCGTAACCCGCACGTAGATCGTCTCGGTGTACTTTCCGGCCGCCATCCGCTCCTGAAGGTCCGCCGGAAGCTTCTTAACTATCGCGGGCACCGCCGGAAGCGTTTCGGTCTTATGGGCCCCGAGATACGCCGTCTTCACAAAATCAAAGGCCTGGTCGCTCGTGAGCGCCTCCCGCTTCGTCGATATGTTGGTCGCGATCTCGTCGCCGTGGTTGTACAGGTGGATCTCGAAGCCCCTCAGCTCATAGCCATGCGGAAAACCTGCCTGCTCGAACTTGACCTTGGATGCATGGGCCTCAATCGGCTCAAGCGCCTTGGCATAGACGAGGTCGCGGACCGCGCCGTCCGGCGACCCCCTTTCGTGAAACCGCGTCATCACGACGATGTAGGGATCGTTCAGGCGCCTTTCCGACGATATCTCAAATGAGACGTCGAACGCGTCAAAGTCACCCGATTCGGAATTCGCGTCCTTGAGGTAGATGTCCGCGCTGCTGCTCGTCGCATCCAGGTTTGCCTGCGCCGAGGCAAGGACCTGCGCCGTCCCGTCCGCTCCTGCCGTCACATGCCCTTGGTTCGAAGAGGTGGGGCTGGCGCCCATCTGCCCCGCGGCCATCGCGGTGTTGGACAACGCCGTTGCCTGGTTCACCACCTGGTGCTGGCTCACGTCCACGGTCGCCGACTGGCTCATCCCTTGTGTCATCCTCACGCTCGGGTCGTTCGCAAAGGTAAAGGCGCGTTCGGCCTTGAGCTTCGATATGGAGGCGGAGGTCTCCGTGAGCTTCTGGACCGGGATAATCTTCATGTTGATCGGGCCCTTGTCGCCGGAGACAAGGATCTCCTGGCCGTTCGAAGCCACCACCCACGAACCGCCGTTTACGTCGCGCACAGGATGGAGCTCGGCGCCCTGGCCCACCGATATGTTCGCGCCTGTGAAGAGCGTGTACGGCTTCGAGGCGTCCTGTGGGTCGGCGGCCGCCGACACCGCGAAGCCGCCCATAAACATGGCGGGAAGCAGGAGCCGCACGGCGATTGACTTCATACAGGAGTTGGTCCGAGGGCGTGTTTTCATGCGTGGTTTACCAACGTGGTCGACGACCGGATATACTATTGGTATAACACCAGTCAGCAACGGTTCCCTTCATTTCGTTGCCACTATTCCCCGGATCGCCAAGGACTAGCATCTCGCGACGGGCCCTGACCTGCGTCGATTTGGGCCAATAGGCCCTTAGCGGATGCAGCGGAAAACGTCTCGCGCTTATGGGCGCAAAAAGAACCCGTTCTAACCCGGTCAAACGCCGCGCCTTCTGCCGGCGCCGAGGGTCCCGGCGCGGACATCATTCGCCACATCGCGCCTCGGCTCTGCGCCTGGGCGCCGGGAGAAGCCCTATTTCTTGGCGTTGGCCTCCGGATATGGGTACGCCGGGAGCACATTCGCCTGCGGCGTGACCTGTTCGATGTTGGGAGTGACATCCGCGTCGGCGCGGCCGATGGCCCAGTTGATCCCCCCAAGAAGCACCGACTGGAACATCGCGCTTGTCCAGACGTCGTCGCGGTGGCCCATGTTCGTGTAGAAGACGCGGCCCTTGCCGTACATCCTCGCCCAGGTTGAGGGATAGCTGGGGCGCGCGTACATGGGGCCGGTCATGCCGGAGGTTTCCTGGACCAGCACGACGTGCATGTCCTTGGCAAAGTCTTTCAACGTGTACCATTCCTCAATCAGGTCGTTGCCGGCGGGAACGGCGGCGGCGCCCGGAAACCTGCTGTCGGCAACAGAAAGATGCGACGGCTGCTGGCTGCCGTGGATGATGAACTCCGCGCCGATCATCTTGATGTAGGGGTCGGCATTGTCGCCGTCCCCAAGGAATCGCGCACCCGCGATCTCCTTGCCGCCGGGCGAGTGAAAGGTGTCCGTGGCGCTGTGGGTGCCGATGAATCCCTTGCCGTCGGCGATGGCCTGCAGGAACGCCTGCTTGCCCTGCGGGCTCATGGCGGGGTTTCCGTCCGTGCCCACCTCCGTCAGGTCACCCGTGGTGTAAAAGAAGAATGCGTCAAACTGGGCGAGGTACGCCGGAGCAAACAGGCTGCCGTCCTTCGAGAACACAAAGTCGATGTTGTTCTTCGCCCCCAGGTCCCTGAGCACTTGGAACGCAAGGCCGGGCACCGCGCTTCCTGGGAACGCCTTGAACGGCTTGGTCGGATCCTTGATGACGGAGTGCTCGTAGCCCGAGGACTTGGTGAAGACGAGGATGCGTTTCGTGGGAAGCGACGCGGGGTCGCCGCCGGCATCGGTCGCGGCAAGGAGCGATCCGGTGACCATCATGGCGAGGGTTAGGCAGGCAAGCTGGGGTTTCATGGGTGGCATGAAACCTTGCCCTTGAGGGGAAAAGGTCAACAGCGCCCGGAGGATTGGGCCGGACGCAGAAGGCGCGCTTAAGGGGCCTTTAGTTTGCTATCTCAGGGAGCGACCAGAGAAGGTCGACCTGGAGCGTCCCGGCAAACTGAGGGTCATCGAGGTCCGTGTAGCGCGCACCCGAGTACCTGGGCGCGGTCGCGAGGTTGTTCGGATTGTAGTTGGCGCGGATGTGGCAGCTCATGCAGTTGCAGGCCACCCCGACGCTGTTCGCCGCGGGCTGGCCATTCGGGTCGTTTCCTGGTGTCGAGTCCGGCAGGTTGGCCGGTCCGAACCGCGCCTCCAGGTATGGGTTGTAGGCATAGAGGGCCGAGCCGGCATTCTGCCCGCCGACATTGGGCTGGGTGGGGCTCGTCATGTCATAGGCGAGCGACATTGCATAGTTGCGGGCGGCGCCCTTGAGCTGGTCGGGCCGCAGGCCCGCGATTGCCGGGGAACTTGGGAGCTGCGGGTTGTCCGGAGTCGGGCTCCACCAGAAGGTCTGCCAGGTCCACCGGGCGATCTCGCGGCCTGCTACATGCATCGCGACCAGAACGGCGTAGTCCCCGGCCTTCACGTTTGAACCTGGTTGCATCAGGTTGAACTGGGCCGCCTCGTACGCGGAAATGCGGTGGTTGATCATGCTCGACACAGGGTAGGTCGTTTGGTCCGTGCGGGAGCCCCCGTCCGTCGATGCCTCCATGTCGACCTGGCCGCTCCCGCTTCCGCCGCCCTGCACGTCGATCCAGACGACTCCGGGCCACATGTACGGGGCCCAGGCCTGCGGGGTGGAGGGGGGGCCGGTCCAGACATTCAGGCGGTAGTAGCGGCCGTCCACAAGGGAGCCGGTTGTGATGATCTGAAACGCCGATTTGAGGGTCAGCGCGGTGGACGGGAAGACGGGGATCTGCTGGGCGCCCCCCATGATGAGCTGGTTGAGGGCCGCGGTGCTCAGAAGATTCTGCTTTATGACATGGTCGGCCGCGGTCGGGTCGAACTTGACGTAGCCAAACACCGTCTCCGATCCCGCTGCCTGCGCCATCAGCCCACGGTCGCGGGGCTCAAGCCCGTGCTCGAACTGGACGAAGTTTCGGAGCGGGGAGCGCAGGCGTGGCATTGCTCTGAGAGAGGCCGCGCCGGCCGCCTTCGGCTGCGCATCGACCTCCTGGGGCGTGAACCACGTCTCGAAGACACGCAGCCTCTCCCCATTGTCGACCTGGGCCGTTTGCAGGGTCAGGGCCGTCCAGAGCCCCCAGCCATGGAGGTTGATGTTCTTGAACGCAGCAGCCGCCGAATCAGGCGAGCCGGCACCCAGCTCGCGCACCCACGTGACCACGGTGGCCTCGCTCTCGGGAAAGTGAAACCCCGGGACCTGGGGGTCCGGCAGCGGGACCGCCGTGATCGCTCCGGCTCCCGCCGGCAGCGCCCACAGCAGCCCCACCATCCAGGACAGCGGTCTCCTATGGAACCTCATAGACCTCGATCAGGGCGACGCCCGTGTCGCCGCTGGCACCGGCGATCTGCGCCGTGTAGGCTCCGGGCGGAAGCGTGACAAGGATTGCCGAGTCATTGCTTGTCGCGCTCGACCACCCGAACGCGCCCACCGCCGCGGCGGTGTTCGAGATCTCGGCGCTTCCTCCCCAGCCGTTGTTGCCGTCCAGGAGCGTTGTGCCGGAATAGAGACTGAGCTTCGGGTCGGGAAGCGTTCCGGGCACCCCGAATGCGGCAAGGGCCGGGCCTGACGCCCGGATCAGCATCGTCCTCGCCGACGATCCTCCGATGACAAAGCCCGCGATCAGGATGCCGCTCCCCGACCCCACCTGCACGCGCGTCGATATGTTCACAAGACGCGGCGACGTTGGCGTGTAGGTTCCCGCGGGTGTCGCGTCGTAGACCTCGACCAGCGCGACACCGGTGTCGCCGCTCTGCCCCTGGATCTGGGCCGTGTAGGGTCCGGTCTGAAGGTTCTCGACAAGCGCCGAGTCGTGGCTCGTCGTGCTGCTCCAGCCGAAGGCCCCCACGGCCGCCGCGGCGCTCGAGATGGCCGCGCTTCCGCCCCAACCGTTGTTGGTGCCGAGCACGGTGGTCCCCGAGTAGAGCTGCAGCCCGGGGTCCGGCAGCGTTCCCGAGACACCGAACGAGGCGAGAGCCGGACCCGACCCGCGGATCAGGAGGGGTTCCGAGCCCGTGGTGCCCTGGCCGCCGACAACGAACCCGGCGATGAGGATGTTGCCCCCCGTCCCGACCTGGGCCCGGCAGGAAATGTTGATGAGCCGCCCGAGGTCGGTCGTGTTCGTGAGCGAAACCGTCGCCGCGTTGCTGGTAGCAGTCCCTCCAGCGTTTGTGGCGACACAGGTGTAGCTTCCCATCGCGGTGGCGGCGCTGGGGAGCACGAGAATCGGGCTCGTTGCACCCGACACGGCCGTCGAGCCGTTCCACATCCACTGGTAGGTCGGCGAATTGCTCGCCTGCGCGGTCAGGGCCACCGTGCCTCCCGTCACCGTCACCGAGATCGGCTGGACTGTGAACACCGGGGCGGGTGTGCTGCCGCCGGCGGGCGACACCACAACCGTGAAGGGGAAGACGGCCGAGATGCCGGTGCCGACAAAGGTGCCCCCGCTCCCGCCCTTCTCCCCGCCCAGGGCGAAGCCCTGGAGGTTGAAGGTGTATGTCCCCGCGGTTGTGGGGGTTCCTTTGAGTTCCGGCGTTGTCGTCGAATTGCCCGAGGTGCCCGGCGTCCACGGGTCGCCGGCGGTGCCGGACGTCGTCGCATCGAGGTTGCCGGGACCCGTGAGGGTGCCCCCGTTCGGCTCCACGGTCGTCAGGACGAACCCCGGCGGGATCTGTCCCGTCACCGTCCACGATCCGATGTTCATCGTGTTGGTGATCGTGAAGCCAACCGGCGTGATAGCCACGCCGACGGTGGCGTCGAATTGGGGAAGCGACCCGCTCGGGTTCGGGGTCAGCGTGGTGGCGAGCACCGTGGCGCCCGCCACCGAGTCGATGGCGCCCAGGGAGGCGGCCACCGCGGCAGCGGACTTCAGGAGCGTGCCGATCGGCGACGAGGCTACGAGTTCATCCGCGACGGCGGCGACGCGAAGGACCGGTGTGCGTTGCAGCACGGCTACGAGCGTGGCCGTGGATAGGTTTATCCAACCATAACGGCGTTGGAGGTATGCGGCGAGTTTCATGGTATTCTATCTTGGTTTTGTTCCTGTGGATCAATTGCTGGAGATGGGCGGGATTCGTGGTCTGGGAGTTCAGTTGCAGCCGCAGCCGCTTCCCCCGACGCCGCGGCCCCCGGAGGCCGCCTCGCGCGAGAAGTAGACGTGCTCGGTCATCGCCGTGCCCTCGGGGTCGCGGTCTGGATTCATCGCGGCGTCCGCAAGGGCGGCGCGCTCCCACGGGTGGACGCGCACGGCGGACGCGGTCGAGCACCCTCCCAGCAGGACGCCCGCGGCCCCGAGGGCCGCCAGCAGCGAGAGCTTGCGGCGCAGGCTTCTCATGGCGCAGCGGACTTCTCGTCCAGAAGCGATTCGATCTCGGAGCGGAGCTCGCGCTCGGTCTGCTCTCCGTGAAAACCCGGATGCATGAAGCGCACCTTTCCGCTTCGGTCGACCAGGTAGCTTGTCGGCATGGTCGGAACCCTCACCACGCCGACAAGCTTGTGCCCGGGGTCATGCACAGTGGCGAACGACGGCTTGAGTCTCGCCACGAAGGCCGCGAATGCGGACGCGTCGTCGTCAACGCTGACGGCGACAACCACTAGGCCGCGGTCGGCGTACGCCGACTGCAGGCGGGAATACGCGGGGAATGAGGCCTTGCAGGGCGCGCACCAGGACGCCCAGAAGTCTACCAAGACGACCTTGCCGGCCGTGCCGGGCAGCGGACCGCCGACCAGGCCGGCCTCCCCGAGCGAGGGGAACGCCTTGCCGGGCGCCACCTGCGCCGGCATGCCGGTCGACAGAGCCGCAACGGCCGCGGCCGCCGCGATTGCCATCCCCAGCCCGCAGGATCGTGTCAGTGATGATGCTACCATAGAAACTTCACCCCGACGGTGGAAATGCCCGCCCTTGGGTATGCGCTTGCCGGTGTCACACCGTCCCGGCCCTTGAGGACGTACTCCTCGTAGGCGGCGTCGAACTGGACCCACTCCCCCGCCTTCCACGTCACCTTCAGCCCGTAGGAGTACGTGTCCTCCGCGGACAGGCGAAAATCGGATGAGTAGTAGGGCGCCGTCCCGTTGGGAATACGCACGGGGACAATCTGCGTATCGTCCAGGTTGTAATAGTAGAACCTCGCGGCGCTCTGGCGGTAGTAGCGCACCGAGGGCTGCAGGAGCCACCTTGCCCCGAGGTGCTGGATCCAGGAGAGGCCCGCAGTGTGAGCCACGATCCCGTAGGTGTCCGTGTAGAAGCGGTAGCTTCCCTCAAGCGCCCCGCGGGCGCCGGGAAACGCGCGGTCAATCGAAGCGTAGACGGCCTCGTGGTCGCGCTCGTTAGGGCTGTTCTCGGCAAACGACTCCTGGAGGAAGATGTTGGTGATGATCTCGATCGACTTCTCCACGAACTTGTGCGGCTCGGCCAGGTACCCTGTCTCCCGGCCCATCGAGACGTTGACCGTCACAAAGGTGCGCGCGTCGAGAACCTGCGTGATGCCGACGATGGCGTCGTTCGTGTGCTTGGGCAGGTAGGCGGGCTCGAAGAACACCTCGACGCGGTTGTCGGTGCCGGCCAGCCCGACGCGCAGCGTCGTGTTCTTCTCGTTGAAGTCGGTCAGCGTGTTCACCGACCAACCCAGGGAGACGTAGTCGCTCTCGCGGCTCTCGGCGAAGCCCGCGTCCACGTTGAAATTCTGGATCTGCTGCGAATAGTCGCCGCTCCACGCCTTGCGGCGCGTGTGAATCTCGGTGAGCGCCACCTGGTCGCTTCCCGGAGGGGCGGGCCGGCCCGTGGGCGTCGCGCCCGCGACGGCGTCGATCGTGCCCGTGAGGCTCAGGTGGCCGAAGGGCCCGACGTCCTGGTCCACCGTCCCGCCCTGCGTCTCAACGGTGATCCGCCCGTCCTCCTCGCGGTAGTTCTCGAACTTGTAGGCCACGGAATCCTCGGCCCTCGCAGCCGGGCGCGTCAGGTACATCGCAAGCGTCACACTCAGGAACGCGGTGGAGGCGGTCGGGCTTCGTGAGCGGGAACTCATGCGCTTCGCCCGCCAGCCGCCCGCGCGGATGACTTTCCCCAGATCTTTGACATGCGGCTATCGTCAGCCGATTGCGCCTTGGACTGAAGCAGCCTACCGTAACGGGTCTGTTACGGTGCCCGCGCTCTGGCTTGCGCCTCTAGAAACGGGCGCTGAACTGGATGGCCAAGAGGCTGTTCCAACTGCCGGTGTCGGCCTTCTGGCGCTCTAGGCTGTACTGCACCTTGACCTGCGTATGGGGCGTCATCCGGTAGCCGGGTCCCATGTCGACTCGCCACACGTCCCTGCTCCAGGGCGCCGACCGGCCGTCCGCCGTGGCGAGCGACGAGAACAGCTGTTGGTTCCAGCGAAGGGCGCAGAAGAACTGCGGGGTCAGCTTGTACTTTGCCTCGACGTAGTACGCCTGGGTGTCGGCGCTGCCCACGCCCGGAATCTCAAAGCGCGCCTCGTAGACCTCAGCCCAGAGCTGCGCGTGGTGCCACGCAAAGCTGACATCCTGGCCGAGGACGACCTCGCGGTACTGGCCGAGCGTGCGGCCGGGCGGGAGCGTCGCCCCCGCCTCGGGCTGCAAGTAGGTTCCCGCGCTGGCCGAGAATCCGACGTTCCACATCTCGCTCGGCAGGTATCCCAGTCGCCCGCTGATCGTCGGGTTCTGCCACTGCGTCTGCGTCGGGGCCCAGGTCTCCGGCCTCGATGACAGCGCGGCGTTCTTTATCTCCGCCGCGTACTCGATCTGGCCAACCTCCCCGAAGACCGACACTCCGCTGGCATAGCTCGGGCCCCAGATGACCGGGAGGTTTCTGTATTGATCCGGGAAGGCCCCGCCCTGGACGGGGCCCGGCCGGACTCCCGCCCAGTACATCAGCTCCTCGACCGAGCGTGCGCCGTTCGTGTCCCAAATCCCGGTCAGATTCTCGTAGGGGAGCGGCGCGGTGATGAAGGGATTGTCCCAGGATCCGTGCCGCAGCGTCCAGCTGCCGACCACGGTCGCGAATTTCCCGGCCTGCAGATTCAGGCGCCCGTCGCCCAGAGGCGAGTAGCGCAGGACATACTCGTCGGGCCTGACGCGGGGCCCGCTTTCCCCAGGGTCGAACCCGTTGTCCGCGCGGACCTGGGCGAACGCGTAAACGTAGGACCCGAGCTGCGCGTCGACGAAGAGGCTGAGCCTCGGGTTGAAGAAGGCGTTCCTCTCGACAAAGATGAGCCCTGGCTCGGTCTGCGTCACATAGTACCCCTCCAGGTCGAGGTCGCCGCTGACGCGCAGACGCACCTGGTCGTTCCACCCCCCGAACGAGAGCTGGTCGTCAATCCGGTCCATGGGGTCGTCCTGGCCGAGCGCAGCGCCGGCCGCGAGGAAGAGGACGCCAGCAAGGAGCGGACGCGCGACGGCGAGCATGGTGTTGCGGGCCGCCGGGTTCACGCGGGCCTTGCTGCTACGGCGCCCGCTGCCAGGCGCAGCCGCAGCTCGAACTCCGTCCAGTCGCCATCGGACACGGACAACCGAAGCGAGCCTCCGTGGAGGCGGGCAAGCTCCCTCGCGAGGTTGAGCCCGATCCCGTGCCCCGGCACGTTCTCTCCCACCGCGCCGCGGTGGAACCTCTCGAAGATGTGCTCCTGCGACGACGGTGGGATCGGGGAGCCCGAGTTGCCGACCGTGACGACCGCCCACTCCCCCTCCCCGCGAGAGGCAATCCTGATCCGTCCGCCCAACCGGTTGTATTTCCGGGCGTTCTCCAGCAGGTTCTGCAGGATGAGCGAGACGAAGCGCTTCTCCCCGGTGATCCAGAGCTCGGGCGCAATGTCGGCATCCACCTTGAGTCCAAAGTTGTCCGGGAACGCGCTCAGGTCGTCGAGCAGGCCGGCCAGGAGCGGGCCAAGGTCCAGCCGGCTGAACTGGATCTGAAGGCGCCCGGCGTCCATCCGGGAGAGCAGCAGGAGGTCCTCAATGATGCTGGCCAGCCGGAAAGTCTGGTGCACGAGACCCGAGACCTCCTCGCGGGCCTCGGGCTGCAGGTGGTCGCCCGCGAGAAGCTCCTCGAGGCCCGAGCGAATCACCGTCACCGGCGTCTTGAGCTGGTGCGAGGCGTCGGCGGAGAAGCGCGCCGAGCGCTGGAGCTCGCGGCTCGTCATCTCGAGCGCAGCCTCGGCCCGGTGCCAGTGCGCCCGGTTCTCCTCCGAGTCCTCCGCCAGCTTCTCAACGGGCTCCGAGAGCCGATGGGACAAGAGCCGGCTCGCAAAGAACGCCCCCAAGAGAAGCAGCGCACCAGCTCCGCCGAACTGCCAGAGAAGCCGCCTCTGCCTGGCGAGCAGGTTCCCGAGCGGGTACACCGACACCTCGAACGCCGGCGGGAAGACCGAACCTGGGTTGAGAAGCTTGTAGAAGAGAAGGTACTCGGCCCCCCCGGCCGACAGCTGCAGGCCGCCCTCGACGGCGCCGGGCGCGGCAACCGCTCGCTCCAAGGCGCCCGAGAACACCTGCCGCTCGGATTCCCCAAGTGAGGGGAACGCCAGACGGCCGTTCAGCCAGGCCCCGCTTCGGATCGCGGCCCCACCGCCCCCGGTCCAGGGCGCCTTGAACCCCACGACGATCGCCGAGATGACCTCGCCGCTCTCGGTCGATGCGATCGGCATTGCCACCAGCTCGTCGACCTCCCCGCCGCCGCGGACGAGGAAGCCGGTCTGCGGCGAATCGGGGAGCGAACCGAGCGCGAGCCGCGCCTCGTCCTCCGGGGCCAGGGCGCCCGCCTCCCCTGGGCCGGGCGGCGTGATCACGCGGCCCCTCGAGTCGATGAAGCGGTAGTAGAGGGCGTGGAGCGAGTACGCGGCGGGCTCGCGGGCCTGCTCCATCACGTCCGCCATTTCGTCTCGGGCGCTTGGATACAGGAGGTCCGGCGCTCCGTCCTCGAGGGCCGCGTGGATGCGCGGCCGCCTGGCGAGGGCGCGGCAACGCTCCGCCAGCGCCGCGTGCCGCACATCCTGAACGGCGTGCGACGCGGCCAGCATTTCCTGGAACTCCCCCTGAAATTCCAGCCTCACGGCCGACGCGGCGCTGCGCTGGGCGAACACGAACCCTGCGGCAGTGACGGCCGTGACGACGAGCATCATCGCCACCAGCAGCTTCGTGCGGAAGCTCGCGACGCCCTCGTTCCCCGGCTCCTGCGGCAGCGTCACGGGAAGTCCTCGCGCAGCGCAGAGGCGGCCGCCAGGTCCACCGGGCGCTCGAGCGTCGTCTTGCTGTCCAGCCAGGCCTTGAGGACGTAGTGACCCGCAGGGAGCCCGTCCAGGCGGTAACGGCCCTCGGCGTCGCTCAGGACGAAATGCGGCGTGTCGAGGACGAGGATCAGGGCTCGCATGTGCTCGTGGATGTCGCAGCGCAGGGTCACGAGCCCGACGGCATCGAATACCACAGAGGGTATGGGCCTCTCGTCGGAGCGGTAGCGCCCAAGGTCGAAGCGCTTCGCCGGCGAATAGGAGAAGATGTTGTGGTACGTGTTGTCCAGGTTGGGGAACTCCACCCGGGTTCCTACCCGCACCGGCAGGAGGTACGGAACGAAGGCGAGGTCCTTCTGAACCATCTGCGCGGCCTTCGGTCCGGCCGGCGGTGGAAACAAGCCCTCAAGGTAGACGACGGCGAGCGGGGGGTACGGCGAGAGCACCCCCGCGTACGCGACGATGCCGTAGCGCTTGTTCATGACGGGCGCATGAAGCGGCTTCGGGAGCCTCACGCTTCCCTCGATCGACGCCTGCGCCAGGGCGGCCGCCGCCGGAAGCGCCGCCGCCGCGAGAAGGGCCGCGAATCTGCGGATGGCCGACGTGGTCATTGGTGGGCGCTGATGGTGTAGCCGACGGAGCGCAGCGTGTGGATTAGGGGCGGGTCGAAGCCCGAGTCCACCTTCTTGCGCAGGCGGGTGATGAAGATCTCCACCGTGCGGGTGTCGTACTCGTGATCCCGCTGCCAGACCCGCTCGCAGAGCTCGGTCCTCGAAAACACCCTTCCCGGCTCCTGCATGAGCAGCTGCAAGACGTCGAACTCCCTCGGGGAGAGTGCGATGGGCCGTCCCGCGCGGCTCACGCGCCGGTGGTGGACGTCCATGTGCAAGTCGCCCACCTCGAGAAGGTCGGCGGCCGTCGGCGTCGCGCCGCGCCTGCCGAGGGCCTCGATCCGCGCGACGAGCTCGTCCATCGAGAACGGCTTCGTCAGGTAGTCGTCCGCGCCGGCCTTCAGTCCCCGGACCCGGTGCTCGACCTCGCCGCGGGCGGTCAGGATGAGGACACGCGAGGGGCTGGCCGCCTTGCGCAGGCCCGCGAGGACGGAAAGGCCCTCGAGGCCGGGGAGGTTCAGGTCGAGGACGATGAGGTCCGGCGGGTGCTCCACCGCGGCCTTGAGCCCCTCGGCCCCGTCGTGCCGCGCCTCCGCGCTGTGCCCGTGGCGCACCAGCGCCTGGGTGATGTGCCGGGCCAGCTGGCGTTCGTCTTCGAGCACGAGGATGCGCATCGCGTGGGTGTGTCTACCAAGGGCCCGTGCGCCGCCGCAAGAGCTCTCGGGGCCTGCGGGGGACATTTCGGGCCTGTACCACCGGGTCCCGCCGTCGTAGGATAGGACCCTGAAATGAAAATCCTATTCATTGGCGGAACCGGGTTCATCAGCACGGCATGCACGGAGCTCGCGGTCGCCCGCGGCTTCCACGTCACGCTGCTCAATCGGTCGCAGCGCGCCCTCATTCCGGGCACGCAGACGATCGTTGCCGACATCCATGACTCGGCGGCGGTGGGCAAGGCGCTTGCCGGCACCACCTGGGACTCCGTGGTCGACTTCATCGCGTACACCCCGGCGGACATTGAATCGCGACTCGCCCTCCTGAAGGGCAAGACGGGCCAGTTCATCTTCATAAGCTCGGCGAGCGCCTACCAGAAGCCCCTGACGGACTACCTTGTCACGGAGTCGACGCCGCTCGCGAACCCGATGTGGGACTACTCGCGCAACAAGATCGTGTGCGAGGAGCGCCTGATCCGTGCGTACCGCGAGGAGGCCTTCCCGGCCACCATCATCCGGCCGTCGCTCACCTACGGAAACTTCATCGTGCCGCTCGCGATCAACAGCTGGCTGAAGAGCTTCACGGCGGTCGATCGCATGAGGAAGGGCCAGCCGCTCATCGTCCCCGGCGACGGCCTGACGCTCTGGACGATCACCCACAACTCGGACTTTGCGAAGGGGCTCGTCGGGCTCCTGGGGCACCCCGGATCGATCGGGCACGCGTTCCACATCACCTCGGACGAGGCCCTCACCTGGGACCAGATCTACCGCATGACGGCCGAGGCCGCCGGCGTCGCCTCTCCGAAGCTCGTCCACATCGCCTCGGACTTCATGTGCGCCTGCATGCCCTCGATGACGGGCACGCTCCTCGGCGACAAATCAAACACCGCGATCTTCGACAACTCGAAGATCAAGCGCTTCGTCCCCGACTTCGTCGCCACCACGCGCTACAGGGACGGGATCTCCCGGACGATCCGCTGGTTCGACTCCGACCCGGCGCGCAGGGAGGTGGACCACGAGGCCAGCGCCTCGTGGGACCGCCTGATTGCCCTCTACGAGCGCGGGCTCGAGGCGGCGGTCAGGGAGTTGAGGCCGCCCGTAGGACCCGCCCGTCACCGCCAGTAGCCGCGGATATAGACGTAGGTGCCGCCGCGCAGTCTCCAGTGCGGCCGCACAAAGGCGACGGCGTCCGGGGGTGGAATCTCCCAGTGTCCGGGCACCCAAAGGTAGCGGTACCCGTCATAATCATAGTAGCCGTAGACCCAGATGGCCGACGGCGTCGGCTGCGCCGTCTGATACTCCGCAGGAGGAGGAGGCTGAGGGGGGACCGCGGGGACCGCCACGTTCGTCGTGGCCTCGTATTCCGAGCGGTAGATCGTCCCGTTCTGGTGGTCGACCGCGTTGCCGAGCGTCCCGCCGGCGATTGCGCCCGCCACGGCGCCGATGGCGGCGCCGCCGAGGGCGTTGTGGCCGCCGCTGTTGTTGCCAATGATGGCTCCGGCAAGCGCCCCGAGCGCCCCGCCCGCAACCGCCCCGTTCTGGGTGTTGGGACCGGTGCCGACGCAGCCCGCGCAGAGTGCCGCCGCAGTGGTGATGGCTAAAATTGACTTTGTGTTCATGTGTTGGACTGACGTTTATAGAACACGCAGGTTACTCGAAGTTCCGTGCAACGGCGCAATTTTTATTTTGTAACTGCCAGAGGGGAAAAATGATGGGAATCCCCCCGCCGGGTCACTCCTCGGCCTGGAGCGTGGCAACCACCGTGAAGTCCTCAAGCGTCGTCGTGTCGCCCTTCACGGTCCCGCCCGCCGCGATTTCCTTGAGTATCCGCCTCATGATCTTGCCGCTGCGCGTCTTGGGCAATCCGGAGGCGAACCGCACGTCGTCGGGCCGCGCGAGGGAGCCGATCTCCTTGGCCACGTGGGCGCGGATCACCTCCTTGAGCTCCACCGTGGCCTCGATTCCGTTCTTGAGGGTCACGAAGCACACGAGCGCCTGGCCCTTCAGGTCGTCGGGCCTTCCGACGACCGCCGCCTCGGCCACGAAGGGGTGCGAGACGATGGCGCTCTCGACCTCGGCCGTGCCGATCCTGTGGCCGGAGACGTTCAGCACGTCGTCAATCCGACCGACGACCCAGAGATAGCCGTCCTTGTCAAAGCGCGCGCCGTCACCGGCAAAATAATAGCCCGGCAGCTCGCTCCAGTACTGGCGCCTATAGCGGTCGTCGTCGCCCCAGAGCGTCCTCAGCATGGCGGGCCAAGGCTTGGCGAGGAATAGCCGGCCGCCGCTGCCGCGCGGGACGTCGTTGCCCCGCTCGTCCAGGACCTTGGGGACGACGCCGAAGAACGGCACGGCGCATGAACCCGGCTTGAGCGGCGTGACGCCCGGCAGGGGCGTCACCATGATGGCCCCGGTCTCCGTCTGCCACCACGTGTCGACGATGGGGCAGCGCTTCTTGCCCACGACCGTGTAGTACCACATCCACGCCTCGGGATTGATGGGTTCCCCCACCGAGCCGAGGAGGCGCAGGGAGTCCAGCCGGTGGCGCTTCACGTAGGCGTCGCCCCACCGCATGAACGCGCGGATGGCGGTCGGCGCAGTATAGAGGATGGTCGCCCCGTGCCTGTCGATGAGCTCCCAGAACCGGTCGGGCTCCGGGAAGTTGGGGGCCCCCTCGTACATCAGGATCGTGGCGCCGGCCGCGAGTGGGCCGTAGACGACATAGCTGTGCCCGGTGACCCAGCCGACGTCCGCGGTGCAGAAATAGACGTCGTCGTCCTTCAGGTCGAAGACGTACTTCATGCTGAGCTGGGCCTGCAGAAGGTAGCCCGCGCTCGTGTGCAGGACGCCCTTCGGCTTGCCCGTCGATCCGCTCGTGTAGAGGATGAAGAGCGGGTTTTCACTGTCGAAGGCCTTCGCCTTGTGCGAGGAGGGCTGGGACGCGACGAAGTCGTGCCACCAGCAGTCCCGCCCCTCGACCATCGGCACGTCGTGCCCTGTGCGCTTGAGCACGATCACGCGCTCGACCGTCGGGGTGCCAGGCAGGGCGCGGTCGACGTTGCCCTTCAGCTCGACGACGCGGCCGCGGCGCCAGCCCCCGTCAGCCGTGATGATGACCCGCGCCTGGCAGTCGTTCACCCGGTCCTTGATCGCCTCACTTGAGAATCCCCCGAAGATCACGGTGTGGATCACCCCGATGCGGGCGCAGCCGAGCATCGCAATCGCGGCCTCGGGGACCATGGGCATGTAGATCGCCACGCGGTCGCCCCGGGCAAGGCCGAGAGCCGTCAGCGCGTTGGCCATCCTGCAGACCTCCTGGTGGAGCTGGCGGTACGTCAGGGTCCTCACGTCCCCCGGCTCCCCCTCGAAGATCATCGCCGCCTTGTTGGCGCGGCCCGAGGTCAGGTGGCGGTCGAGGCAGTTCTCGGAAACATTCAGCTGGCCTTTTTCGAACCACTTGGCATGCGGCAACTTCCAATTCAGGACCCTCTTGAACGGGCGCCTCCAGAACAGGAGCTCCTTAGCCTGCCGCCCCCAGAATTTCTCGGGAGTGTTGACAGATTCCGCGTAGAGCCTTTTATACAGGGCTTCACTCCCAAGATTGGCTTGGGCTTTGAACTCGGCCGAAGGCCTAACAACCCGGGTTTCTCGGGATATAGAGGTAATCGTCTGGTCGGTCACGTTGTGGCTGATTGGGGGTTAAGGACGCTCGAAAGCGCGGCACTTATCCCCCCTTGAGTTTTGAGCGTCAAGCGCGGGAGCGACCCGTCTTCATTTTGTATGGAAAAGAAATCCCTTTCCGCCCCTGCGGAACAGCCCGCAGCGCCCCCTAAGGACGCGGTTGAAACCCCGGCCGCGCCGGCTGCGCCGCCGCCTGCAGCCCCTCCCGTCGACAACACCATCCGTGTCGAGGGGATCCTCGACATCGATGTGACAAAGGGCGGCAACGGCCAGCTGCTCGACATGGCGAAGAACGGCAAGCGCAGGCCGACCGACACCTTTGTCCCGAAGGAGCTCATCCGGCGTTTCAAGCTGAAGGCGGGCTCGATGATCGGGGGAACGGCCTTCCCCCCCGAGGGACGCTTCCCCAACCCGAAGATGCGCTTCATCGAGACGGTCGACGGCATGGCGCTCGAGGAACGCCGCACGCTGCTGGACTTCGTCTCGCTGACGACGGTGTCCCCGGACAAGCACCTCAAGCTGGAGATGAAGGACGGCCGGATGACGACGCGCGCGGTCGACCTCTTCTGCCCCATTGGCAAGGGCACCCGCGGGCTGATCGTCGCCCCGCCGCGGACCGGCAAGACCATCCTGCTGAGGGACATGGCGCTCGGCATCCTTGAGAACAACCCGGAGTGCCACGTCATGATCCTCCTGGTCGACGAGCGGCCCGAGGAGGTCACCGACTTCCGGCGCAGCGTGCCGGCCGAGATCTGGGCCTCGTCCAACGACGAGCAGATCGAGAACCACATCCGGATAGCGGACCTGTGCATCGAACGGGCCAAGCGGCTCGTCGAGTCAGGCAGGCACGTCGTCCTCTTCGTCGACTCGATCACGAGGCTCTCCCGCGCGCACAACACGCAGCGCAACTCCGGCAGGACGGGCTCCGGAGGCCTCGACGTCCGCGCCCTGGAGCGGCCGCGCCAGCTCTTCGCGGCGGCGCGCAACACCGAGGAGGCCGGGTCGCTCACGATCATCGCCTCCGTGCTCGTCGAGACGGGAAGCCGGATGGACGACGTCATCTTCCAGGAATTCAAGGGCACCGGCAACATGGAGC
>CAZHPC010000055.1:0-19298 GCA_964534685.1 uncultured Opitutaceae bacterium | reverse complement strand
GGAGGTCATCGGGGCGGTGGCCCAGCGGGAGGGCCCGCACCAGGTCTGGTTCACCGACCCCTACCGCAGGCATCAGGACCTCCTGAACCGCTCCTTCCCGGGGCTCGTCGTCCGGATCCTGGGGAGCAACGACGCCCAGAGCCTCTTCCTGGTGGTGACGTATTCCGACCGGCAGCCGGCGCGCTACTCCTGGGTGGACTTCGGGAACCACACGGCCGGCCTCTTCAAGGATGCGAGCCCCTGGATCGACCCAAAAAGGATGCAGCCGGAGGCCATCATCCGCTTCAAGACCCGCGACGGCCGCCAGCTGGACGCCTACCTGACGCTGCCCAGCGGGGCGTCCCGCGAGCACCCGGTGCCGCTGGTCGTGCTTCCCCACGGGGGGCCGTTCGTCAGGGAGAACTGGGGCTTCGACGGCCAGGCGCAGTTCCTGGCGAGCAGGGGCTACGCGGTCCTCAAACCCAACTACCGGGGCTCGCCGGGCTACGACTGGATGTTCCCGGAGTCGGACAAGTGGGATTTCGCGAAGATGAGCCACGACGTGGTCGACGCGACGCGGGCAATGCTCGCAAGCGGCCTCGTCGACCCCGGCCGGGTGGCGATGATGGGGGGATCGTTTGGGGGATACCTGTCCCTGAAGGGCGTCGTGGACGAGCCCTCGCTCTACCGCTGCGCGGTGGTGATATCGGGCGTGTTCGATTGGGCGCAGCTGATCAAGGACAAGAAGTACGACTACACCCAGTTCGGGAGCCCCGAATACGGCTTCCTCATGCACCGCCTGGGCGACCCGCGCAAGGACGTTGATAAGTTCGACCAGATCGCTCCGGTCCGCCACATCGACCGGGTGAAGGTGCCGGTGTTCGTCACCCACGGCAGGGACGACGACAATGTCGACGTGGGGCAGTCGACCCGCCTGATCTCGGAGCTCGAGAAATACAATGTCCCTCACGAGTCCTACATTGTGGCCTCCGAGGGCCACGGGATGCACTATTTCAGGAACCGCGTGGAACAGTATGAAAGGATCGAGGCCTTCCTCGCCAAGTACCTGAGCCCGTCCGCGCCGGCGCCCTAGGGGCTCCCTTCACGGGGATGGGCCGGCCGCCGCTTCTCGGGCAAGGGGAACAACGCCGATCCTGGCAGGGGGCAACCCGTGCGGGGACCGGGAGCGCGCAGCCGCGAGCGCCTCCGGAAACGCTGTTGCCTCGGCGGCGGCCCGCCTGTGTATCAGGGGCCGCCCCAGCGCCATGAAGAAAAGCACCGTCGTCCGAAACTACTTCGTCCTGCCCTGCTGCATCCTCCTGCTCAACCTCTGCGTGGGCCTCGTGAGCTACAAGGCCAAGGTCCTCGGGGACCCCCTCCTGCAGGTGGCGGCGATCATGGCCATGGTGCTCTTCGGCGGCTCCCTGGTGGGGGTCGTGATTTCGCCGGCCATCGAGGCCCTGATCGGCGGCCTGCACCGCGGAAGCCGGCGGCGCTGGGGCGAGCTTGGCGAGATCATGTTCCTCGTGGTGCTCGGCGCCTGTGTCACCTGGCTCTACTACCGGATGTACATCCTGGGGCCGCAGTACCTGCTGCCACCGGGCTGGCGCAACCCCGGGCACTGAGGGCGCGGGCTACACCGCAGGGAACGAGTCGGTGGCTTCGGTGATGTGGGCGCGGCTGCGCTCGGCGTGCCTGATCCAGCGCCGCGATTTCCACCGGCGATACATGAGCAGCCCCCGCAGCCACTCGTCGGAGAGGAGCGCGATCCAGACGCCGACAAGGCCGAGGCCAAGCTTCAGGCCGAGGAGCCACGCGAGGGGCACCATGACGCACCACATCGAGAGCACGGCCATCTGGATTGGGAAGCCGACGTCGCCCGTGGCGCGCAGCGAGCTGATGACGATCACGTTGAAGACACGCCCGGGCTCGGTGATGATGGCGATCCGCAGCAGGAGGGCGCCGCCGGCGATGATCGCGGCGTCGTGCGTGAAGCGGGACAGGAGGAAGGGCCCGAGCGCGGCGACGACCGCCATGGTGCAGGTGACGATGAGGAGGCCCGTCCTGAGGCTTCTCAGCAGCCGGTGGTACGCCTCCTCGAACATCCCGGCGCCCACCAGGTGGCCGATGATGATCTCGGTGCCGAGCCCGATCGAGAAGCTGAACAGCATGGCGAGGCGCTGGATCTGGAGGGCGTAGGACTGGATCGCGAGGCTCTGGCTGCCCATCCGCGCGACGAAGGTCGTGACCGTCATGAACGCGGTCCAGTAGCAGAGCTGCTCGCCCGCGGCGGGAAGGCCGATGTGCAGGATGCGCCGCACCCGGCCCAGCGAGATCGAGACGAAGTCGACCGCGCGAAGCCTCAGGTGGATGCGGTAGTCGAGGAGCATCCAGAGGGCGACGCAGGCGACGCAGCGGCTGAAGATGCCCGAGAGTGCGACGCCAAGGACCCCCAGCTGCGGGCAGCCGAGGAGACCGAAGAGCGTGATGCAGTTGCCGGCGACGTTGAGCACATTCTGGCCGAGGGTGACCATCATGGCGTCCCTCGTGTGGCGGTGGGCGCGCAGCGTCGCGGCGATGGAGATGTTCATGGACTCCATGAAGAGCGTGCCCCCCATGAGGGTCAGGAAGGGGAGCCCGTACTGCATGAGGCCGACGGGCAGCTGCATCGCCCGCAGCATCGGGAACGCGAGGAAGTAGACCGCCGCGCTGAAGGCGCCCCCGAGCCAGGTGTTCACCGCGATCGCGTTCGTCGCGATCCGGTCGGCGCCCGCCCGGTCCCTCGCCCCCAGGTGGTGGGTGATGACGACGCTCGTGCCGATGCCGATGAAGTTGAAGGCGAGCATGAAGAGCACGATGACCTGGTTGGCGACGCCGAGGGCGGCCACGGCCCCGTCGGAGACGTGGCTCACCATGAACGTGTCGACCGTGCCGATCAGCACCCGCAGCGTCTGCTCGACGAAGATCGGCCAGGCCGTTCCGATGAGGCTTAGCCTGGCTGGGGGGGATTTCGTCATGCGGCGGGCCGCCAGCATACGCGAGCGCCGCGGTGGGGAGTCAACCGGTCTTCGGGCCCGCCCGGCGCCGGCAGGGTGCACTTGTGCTCGGGGCGAAAACCGTCCACGTTCCCGCAGTGTCAGCGCGTCCCGGGGGCAATCCGCCAGCGGGCGCCGACCCATCCCTCCCCATGAAGATTGCAAGAATGCTGATTGTTGCGGCGATCCTCGCGCCCATCTGCCGTGCTGATGACAGCGTGGCCCTCGCCGGCAGGTACCTGGAAGTGACCGGCACCCCTGCGTTCCTGCAGCAGGGCTTTGAAAACGGCATCAAGTCCTCCCTCGACAGGATGAGGGCCCAGGGCGCCCCGGCCGAGCTCGTGGACTCGATCCAGAGCGAGGCGCACACGTTCTATGCCGCGAACTTCAAGTGGGACGAGGTTAAGCCGAAGCTCGCGAAGCTCTACGCGGACACCTTCACCGAGGCGGAGCTGCGCGAGATCATCGCCTTCTACGAGACGCCCGCCGGCCAGAAGGCCGTGGCCAAGCTGCCGGTCCTGACGCAGGTGGGCGGCCAGATCGCCATGAGCGGCGTGGAGGCGAAGATGCCGGAATTCCAGCAGCACGTCGCCGCAATGATCCAGAGCTACAAGGCCAAGGAGGCGGACGCCGCGCAGAAGCAGGCTCCGGCCGCCACGGTCCCGGCGCAGCCCACGAAGTAGGGCGCCGCTTCCCGCCCAGGAGCATGTCCTCCGCGGTCATAAGGGACGGTCCCATGGGGCGGGCGCGCCGGCCGTGCGGGCCCGCCGGGTTCCTCTGCCGATGAGAGACCTCCTCTCCGGCTTCCTTCCGTCAGGGGCGCTTGGGCCCCTCGCCGTCGTCTTCTGGCTCCTGCAGCTCGCGCTGATCGTCCACGTGCTGCGCACGGGGCGCCCCTACTGGTGGATATGGATCCTGTTCGTCGCGCCCTTCATCGGCGGGCTCGCCTACGTCCTGGTCGAGCTCTCGCCCGACCTGCGCGGGACGCGGGGCCTGCTGACGGGCCTCAAGCCGAGAAGCTGGCGCATCGCGGACGGCCGCCGGCGCCTTGAGGAGACCGACACCGTGAAGAACC
Organism: uncultured Opitutaceae bacterium; assembly: GCA_964534685.1. Lineage (GTDB taxonomy): Bacteria > Verrucomicrobiota > Verrucomicrobiia > Opitutales > Opitutaceae > Palsa-1447. Next base: position 15,209 of record CAZHPC010000055.1, on the reverse strand, counting down.
GCCTCGCCCTGGCAGCCGAGCTCGCCGACGCGGGCCTTGCGGCCGAGGCCCACGAGGTCGCGGTCCAATGCCTTCAGGGCGTCTTCCGCGACGACGCCCGCACGCTCGTCGCGGTGGCGCGCTTCAAGGTCGGGATATCCGCCTACGAGGAGGGGCTGGCGCTCCTCGGCCGCGTGGACACGACCGGCGACCGGATGCTCGGGATCGACCTCGGCCTCGTCAAGGGGGACTGCCTGGCGGGCCTGAAGCGCTTCCCGGAGGCGGAAAAGGCCTACGCGGGCGTGGTGGACCGCTGTTTCGGGGAGGCGGCGCGGGTGGGACTCGCCCTGGTCTACGAGCAGACGGGCCGGCGCGCCGAGGCGGCCGCCATCTGGGCGGACATCCGCGCGAAATACCGCACGACGACCCCCGCCTGGCGCCGTTCCGAGCGGAAATGGTACCGGCTGGCCAAGGCCAGGGCGCGGGCCCCGGAAGGCTGGCCCCGCGTCGGCCCTACTTGAGGAGCATCTCCTTCACACCCCTGCCGGCGGGGATCATGGGAAGGACGTGCTCGGTGTACGGGACGACGACGTCGAGGACGAAGGGCCCGTTGTAGTCGAGCATCTCCTGGATCGCCTCGCGCAGCTCACTCTTCTTGATCACGCGCCGGCCGCGCACGCCGAACCCCTCCGCGATCTTCACGAAGTTGGGATAGAGCGCGTCCGGGTTGTCGGGGCTGCCCACGTTGTTCTCGTCGCCGAGGATCGTGTTGCCCCGGACGCTGCCGTAGAAGCGGTCCTCCCACTGCACGACCATTCCGAGGTGCTGGTTGTTCAGGATCATCGCCTTTGCCGCGATCTTCTCGATGTGCGCGGTGGCGAGCTCCTGGATGTTCATCGCAAAGGAGCCGTCGCCGTCGATGTCGATCACCTGCTTGCCGGGGCACGCGACCTTGGCGCCGAGGGCGGCGGGATAGCCGAATCCCATGGCCCCGAGGCCGAGCGAGCTTATGTAGCGGCGCGGCTCGTCAAAGCGGTAGAACTGGGCGGCCCACATCTGGTGCTGGCCGACCCCGGTCACGATGATCGCGTCGCCCTTCGTCAGCTCGTAGAGCGCCTTCACGGCCTCCTGGGGCTGGATGTGCTTGCTGTGCTCGAAGCTGAACGGGTGCTCCTTCTTCCATTTTGCGATCTGGGCGTGCCAGGGGGCGGTGTCGGGCGGCGTGAACCTCGCCGCGGCGATGAGCTCGTTCAGGCGCCCGAGGGCGTACTTGACGTCGCTCACGATGGGCAGGCCCACGCGCTTGTTCTTGTTGTGCTCGGACCCGTCGATGTCGACGTGGACGATCGTCGCCTGCGCCGCGAACTTACGCGTGTCACCCGTGATCCGGTCGTCAAACCGGGCACCGAGCACAAGCAGGAGGTCGGACTCGTCGACGGCCCAGTTGCCGTAGGCGGCGCCGTGCATGCCAAACCACTGCATCGAGAGGGGGCTTGTCTCCGGGAAGCAGCCGAGGCCCATGAGGGTCGTCGCCACCGGGATGTTGGTCGCCTCCGCGAAGCCCCGGAGCTCCCGGTGGGCGTCGGCAGAGATGATCCCGCCGCCGGCGTAGATGACCGGCTTCTTCGCGCCGGCCACGAGGGCCAGCACCTTCTGGAGCACCTCGTCGCTCGCGCGGTGCGTCAGGGAGAGGAGGGGGTTGCGGAACTCGACCGCGGCCGGGAAAACGGGCTGGAACTTCGTCTGCTGGACGTCCTTGGGAATGTCGATCACGACCGGCCCGGGCCTGCCGCTTCGGGCGAGGTGGAAGGCCTCCTTCATGATCCGCGGCAGCTCGTGCACGTCCATGACGAGGTACGAGTGCTTCACCACGGGCAGCGTCATCCCGAAGAAGTCGGTCTCCTGGAAGGCCATCTTGCCGATGAACTCCTTCTTCACCTGGCCCGTGATGGCGACCAGGGGGATGGAGTCCATGTACGCGTCGGCGATCGCCGAGACGAGGTTCGTGGCGCCGGGGCCGCTGGTCGCCATGCACACGCCCACCTTGCCGGTCGCGCGGGCATAGCCCCCCGCGGCGAAGGAGCCGCCCTGCTCATGGCGCGGAAGGATGACGCGGATCTTGTCGGTGCGCGCAAGCGACTGGTGCAGCTCCTGGGACGCGCCGCCCGGGTACGCGAAGATGACGTCGACGCCCTCGCGGATGAGGCACTCGACGACGGCGTCGGCGCCCTTCATTTCGCGGCCGATCTCGGCCTTTGGAAACGGCGTGGGGGACGTGCGGGTTTTCATGGATGTGCGCCTGGGTGAAAAAGCCCTCCATCTGAATACTTCGGAACCCCCGAGGCAAGCCCGGGAATAGTCTGGCGAAGGCGGGCCGCCCGATCCATTTGAGGGGTGTGCTCAAGCTGCTTTTCATAGGTGACATCGTGGGAAGGCCCGGGCGCGAGATCGTGGAGGAGAGGGTGCCGCGCATGAGGCGCGAGGAGGGCCTGGACTTCGTGATCGCCAACGGCGAGAACTCCGCGGCCGGGGCCGGGATCACCGGCGCTCTGGCCCGATCGCTCCTCGAGTCGGGCGTGGACGCGATCACCCTCGGCGACCACGTGTGGGACCAGCGCGGCTGGGAGAACGACATCGCCCAGCTCGACCGCGTGTGCCGGCCCGCGAACCTTCCCTCCGCGTGCCCCGGGTGGGACCACGTGCTGGTCTCCTCGCGGGGGTTCAAGGTGGCGGTCTTCACGGTGCTTGGCCGCCAGTTCATGAACATGAAGGCCGAGGATCCCTTCGCCTGCGCCGACCGGATGATAGAGCGGCTTCGGGGCCAGGCGGACGCGATCATCGTCGAGATCCATGCCGAGGCGACCTCGGAGAAGCAGGCCCTGGGCTGGCACCTCGACGGCCGGGTGACGGCGGTCCTCGGAACCCACACGCATGTGCCGACCGCGGATGCGCGCGTGCTCCCGAAGGGCACGGCCTTCATGTGCGACGTCGGAATGACCGGCCCCTACGCGAGCGTCCTCGGGCGCGAGGTGGCCCCCGTCATCTCGCGGTTCATGGACGGGATGCCGAGGCGCTTCGAGGTCGCGACCGGGGACGTCCGCATGTCCGCCGCTCTGATTGAGATCGATCCTGCGATGGCGCGGGCCGCGACAATCGCGCTCCTGACGGTGCGTCGCTGACGGCCCGGCGGTCGCCTCAGGACTTGATGATGCCGGCCTCCTCGTAGGTGCCGATGTGCCGGTAGCGCTCGTAGCGCGTCCCAAGGAGCGTCTCCATGTCGAGGGCGCGCAGGTCGTTGAGGTGCTTGTGGAGCGAGTACTTGAGCGTGGCGGCTGCCTGCGGCGGGTCGTTGTGCGCCCCGCCCAGGGGCTCGGGTATCACCTCGTCGACGGCGCCCAACTTCTCCAGGTCGTCGGCGTCCACCTTGAGGGCCTCCGCGGCCCTCGGCGCGGCGGTCCCGTCCTTCCAGAGGATCGCGGCGCAGCCCTCCGGGGTGATCACCGAGTAGTAGCTGTTCTCGAACATGAGCACCCGGTCCGTGACGCCGATGCCGAGCGCCCCGCCGGAGCCGCCCTCTCCGACGACGACCGAGATGGTCGGCGTCCTCAGCATCGCCATCTCGCGCAGGTTGACGGCGATGGCCTCCGAGACGTGGCGCTCCTCCGAGCCGACTCCGGGGAAGGCGCCCGGCGTGTCGATGAACGAAAGGACGGGCAGCCCGAACTTCTCGGCCAGTTTCATGATCCTCAGGGCCTTCCGGTAGCCCTCCGGCTGCGGCATCCCGAAGTTCCGGCTGATCCTCTCCTTGGGGTCGCGCCCCTTCTGCTGGGCGACGATCATGACCGCGTGGCCGTCGAAGAAGGCGGTGCCGCCCACCAGGGCGCGGTCGTCGTTGTACTGCCGGTCCCCGTGCAGCTCGTTGAAGCCTTTGCAGATCATGGAGACGTAATCGAGTGCGTAGGGCCTCTTCGGGTGCCGCGCGAGGAGCACCTTCTGCCACGGGGTGAGGTTGGAGTAGATCTCCCTCTGCATCGCCTCGATCTTCTTCTCGATCGAACGGGCCTCCTGGACCATGTCCACGTTGGTCTCCACCGACTGCTGGCGCATCTCGTCGAGCTGGCGGGCAAGGTCGCGGAGCGGCTTCTCGAACTCCAGCGTGTAGGATGGGGTTTCCATTTCTTTGGGCCGACTGCCGGAAAATACCCGGGGCTCGCCAGCCGTGTCAACGGGCGCCGACGCCCTCAACGCAACCCGCCTGCATCGGGCGGCGGAGGGGCGCTCAGCTCCTCCTTCCAGCCCTGCACCCTCGCCAGCGCCCCGTACTGCTCGGCCCGCGCCTTGTCGCCCCGCTCCATCCACGTCCGGGACAGCGTGGCGATCACCAGCGGGTCCGTCTTCCTAAGCGCGTGCGCGCGCTCGGCCGCCGCGAGCGCATCGTCCAGGCGGCGCAGGCCGAGGTTGACCTCGGCGAGAGCGTGCCAGGCCTCGAACGAGTCGGGCGCCTCCCGGGTCGCGCGCCCGAGCTTCTCGAGCGCGCCCGCCGTGTCGCCGGTGACGTAGTCGTAGGTTGCGTCCTCGATCAGAGCCTGGAGCTCGTCCGGGCTCACGTCTTCAAATCGGCTTCGACCGTGATCGAAACCGCGACGTCGGTGCCAAGGACCTTGCTGGCGTAGGAGGGCCCGGTCACGCCGAAGTCCTCCCGGTTCAGGGTGACCGACGCGTCCCAGCCCGACAGCTGGGCGCCCCGCATGCCGGGCCCGAACCCGAGCAGGTCCACCTTGAGTACGACCTCCTTGGTCACCCCGTGGATGGTCAGGTCTCCCGTCACGTCGAACGCCGTGTCGCCGGTCTTCTTCCACGACTTGCTCTTGAACGTCATCGTGGCGAACTTCGCGGCGTCGAGATAGTTGGGCGACCTGAGGTCCTCGTCCCTCTTGTCATTGTCGGTGTCGACGCTGCCCATGGTGATCTCGGCGCTGACCGAGCTATTCTCGAGGTTGTCCCGGTCGACGACGATCGTGCCGCTGAACTTCGTGAACCGGCCGGGCACCTTGGTGAGAAAATGGCGGATCGAAAACCCGACCGACGAATGGACGGGGTCGATGGCGTAGGTTTCGACGGCTGCTGAGGCTGCGGAGGCAAGGCAGGCGGCCACGGCCGCCAGGGCGAGGATCTTGGAGGTGAGTTTCATCGGGTATCTAGGTTAGAGTAAGGGGCATACACATGGCCCCGGATCGGTGGGAATTCAACCCTACATGACACTTTTAGACGACAAGCATGCAGTCGCCGTAGCTGAAGAACCGGTAGCGCCGGGCGATCGCCTCGGCGTAGATCTCCATCAGCCAGCCGACACCGTCGATCGATCCGGGCGTCAGGAAGGCGGCCACAAGGCAGAGGAGCGTGGAGCGAGGCTGGTGGAAGTTGGTGATGAGCGCGTCGGTGCCCCTGAACGTCCGGGGCGGATGAATGAACAGGCCCGCCTCTGAGAGGTGCGCGCGGTCCAGGGGGCCCTCGTGGCCGGACAGAAAGTCCTCGACCGAGCGCACCGTCGTGGTGCCCACCGCTATGCGGCGGCCGCCAAGCGGCGGAAAGAGGGCGCGCTGGGTTTCCACCGGGATCTCGTAGAGCTCCCGGTGGATGGTGTGATCCTCTATCGCCTCGGTCTCGATTGGCTTGAAGGTCCCGAGCCCGACGTGGAGCGTTAGGTCCGCCGTCCGGACGCCGAGCCCCGCGATCTCCCCCAGGAGCCCGGGCGTGAAATGCAGCCCGGCGGTCGGCGCCGCGACGGCGACCGGGCGGGCCCTGTCGGCGTAGACGGTCTGGTACCGCTCGCGGTCCACGTCACGAAGCGAATCGTCCCGGCGCTCGATGTAAGGCGGCAGCGGCACGTCCCCGGCCCTGCTGGCCGCGTCGGCGACCGAGCCCCCGCTGCGGACCGTGAAGCGCACCAGCACGGTGCCGTCCCCCGGCACGGAGGCGATGATCCCGGTGAGCGCGTCCCCGGCGGCGACGAACTCCGAGCCGACGGGGAACCTGCGCCCCGGCCTCACGAGGCACTGCCAGACTTCCCCGCCATCCGGCGACGCCCCGGTGTTCCTGAGGAGCAGGCACTCGACCCTCCCGCCTGTCGACCGCCTGCCGTGGAGCCTTGCGGGAAGCACCGAGGCAATGTTGCGGAAGAGTGTGTCGCCCGCTCGCAGGAACCGGGGAAGCTCGTCGAACATCCGGTGCGCCACGGAGCGCGACGCCCGGTCGACCACCAGCATTCGCGAGCCGTCGCGGCGGGCGGCAGGCGTCTGCGCGATGAGCTCGCCTGGGAGCCGGTAGTCGAAGGCGGCGGTCGGGATCATGCGCTTGGCGCCGGTCCGCGGGTTCCGCTATCCCGGGTGCCGGGCCCGCCGCCCAGCGACCGCCATACGGCGTGAACACCCCGGCAATGCGCCGGTCGGCCCGGGGCTTCGGCCGCCGCGGACAGGCAGGCGGCGAGGAGGGGCATGAACGCGAGGCGCATGGCGTGGCGGCCATTGTGGCGCGGCGCTCGGCGGGAATGCAAGCGGCCGCAGGCCGCCTGGGATCGCGGGAGGCGGACGCCGGCGGCGCTTCTTCCCGCTTGTGATCCGCGTCCTATCCGGTTGATCGTGCGCGCCGGTGACCTACCTCGACGACCTGACGACGACGATAGGGCGGACGCACGGCTGCGAGGCGCACCTCGAGGGATTTGTGCCCGTCGCGGTGGCGCAGCTCGGGGGGATCGCCTGGGAAGGCGACGTCGGAATCTTCCTGCTGGACGGTCACCCGAAAGCGACGCGGTGCTTTGCCTGGGGCGTTCCGGATGACGACGAGGCCGCGTCCCGCGACATCACCATGATCCTTGAGCTGCCTCCGGTGGATTCGGCGGAGACCGCGGTGAAGGCCTTCCTCGCATCCAAGGCCGGCAAGGGGGCGGGCGCCCAATGACGGCCGCGGATCGGGAGCGGCGCGCAGCCTCCTCGTGCCGGAGTCCCCGCAGGGCCGCAGGATCAGCTCACGTGTCAAAGATCTTTCGAAGCACGTCGGCGAGCCCGTCAAAAGGATAGGGTTTGGCCAGAAAGGCGACGCCCGGGCCGTCCAGGAGGCGCTCCTTGGTCAAGTCCAGGCTGTAGCCGCTCGTGATCACGACCTTCAGCTCCGGACGCTCGGCCCTGAACCGACCCGCGAGGTCGAGACCGCTGTACCCCTTCGGCATGACCATGTCCGAGAAGAGCAGGTCGATCTCCTGCTTGTGCTCGGACCAGACGCGAATCGCGTCCTCGCCGTCGACCGCTTCCAGCACACTATAGCCGATTCGCTTCAGCATCCGTGCGGCGGCGAGTCGGACCGAGATCTCATCCTCGACCAGCAGGATGCACTCGTGGCCGCTCCGTGCCCCGGACGCCGCAGCCTGCGGCGCGGTGGGCGCCGGGCGCCGCGCCTCGGGCAGGTAGACCTGGAATGCGCTACCCTTGCCTGGATCGCTTCGAACCTCGATCCAGCCATGGTGCTGCTTGACGATTCCGTACACGGTCGCCAGTCCCAGGCCTGTGCCCATCTCCTTGGTCGTGAAGAAGGGCTCGAAGATGTGCTGCAGCATCGTCGCATCCATCCCGCAGCCATCGTCCTCGACCACCAGGCGAACGAAGTTCCCCGGACGCGCGTCAAGATTCAACCTTGCGGTGCGCTCGTCGATGGTGACGCGCTCCGTGGCGATCGTCAGGCGGCCCCCGAGCGGCATCATCGCGTCGCGGGCGTTGACGCACAGATTGGTGATGACCTGCTCGATCAAGCCCACGTCGCCCTCGATCCACAGCGGGTCGGCCGACCGTCGGCGGATGAATTCGACGTTCTCGTGAAGCAGGCTTCGGAGCATCTGGAGCAGGTTGTCGATCACGCTCTCGACATTGATGACCACGATCTGGACGACCTGCTGGCGGCTGAAGGTGAGCAGCCGGCGGGTCAGGCTCGCCGCGCGCTTTGCCATGACCTCTAGCTGATCGATGCCGCCCTTGACCTCAGGCGCGACTCCGGGGCTCTCGGAAATGAGCCCGATCTGCATGAGCATTGCCGTCAGGATATTGTTGAAGTCGTGCGCGACTCCGCCGGCAAGCTGGCCCATGGCCTCCATCTTTCGCGCCTGCGCGAGCTGCTCCAGGGTCGCCTCGAGCTGGGCCGTGCGGTCCGCGACCCGCTTCTCGAGTTCGCTGTTGAGCAGGCGGTAGCGTTCCTCGCTGACCGTGAGGGCCGCCGACTTCTCGGTCGTCTCCTCGATCTGCCGACCCAGGTGCTCATTGGTGGCGTTGAGCTCTGCCGTGCGCATCGCCACGAGGTGCTCGAGACGGCGATTCTCGCGGTGCTGCAGGTAGGACGACAACCAGACGACAAAGGCGAACGTTCCCACCGCAGCGGCGACGTAGGTCGCCCAGGCCAGCGGGGACCGGAACCAGGGCGGCCGCACCGTGAACCCGAGCCGGTCCTCCCCTCCGGGGATCTTGCCCCGGGTCACCGGCCGCACGTGAAACACGTAGTCCCCTTCCTTTAGCTGGTTGAAGGCCGCCGACCCCACGGCTCCCGTGGAGACCCAGTGGGAGCCCATCCCCTCCAGCAGCACCTCGAAGGTGATGGGGGCCGAAAAGGGATTGGCCGGGGCGGCGAAATGAATGACCAGCGAATTGTCGGCGTACTTGAGGGGCTCCAGGGTTTCGCCGGGCGAGAAGATCTGGCGGCTGCCGGAGGAGAACTGCACCGACGTGATCATGGCGCGCGATGGAACGGCCGGCGGCGCGGGGATTCGGAGGTCCACGCGCACCAGGTGCCGCTTCACGAACATCCAGGCGACCCCGTTCGTCTCCGCCGTGCAGCCGGTCGGCGCAAAGCCGACCTGTGTGATCTCGGTCAGACGGTCGCCTCCCGGGGCTCTGCGGTCGATCATCTGCGTGCCCGTCTTGCTCGAAAACCACAGCCGCCCGAGCCCGTCGGTTGCGGGGCGTCCCCCGGCGGTCGTCATCTGCGGGTACTTGGCGACGAGTTCGCGGTCGTCCACGAAAACCTGGCGGGTGTCGTCGAAGCGGAAGACTTGGTTTCCCCAATGGAAACGAGCCACGCCGTCGATGATGTAGGGCTCGATCCAGCCGTCGCCGAGGCCGTCTGGGCGCCCAAATGTCCGGAATTTGGGATCCCCGCCGTTCGGATCGAATCGGCCGATCCGGGATACGCCGAGCTCGATCCACCCGATCCCCGCGGAGTCAATTGCGGCGCCGTAGTTGTCGGCAAGATTGGGGACAGGGATGCGCTGCGCGGTGTAGCTGTCGCCGACGTGCCGGATAACGCCGTATTCGCCGCGGGCGATGTAATACATCCCGCCGTCGTTGGATTTGGCCACTCCGATGCGCGCGTTGACGATCTTGGGAAGCGCCAATCTCCATCCCGTCGGTTCGTAGACGTAGATGCCCTCTTCGTTTCCACCGAAAAGGTGGCCGTCCACGTCAAGGAGGGTGAAGAGAAAGCGCCCCGGGGGAGTGTCGTCCGTGAACCGTTCCAGCCGGCCGTAGGCGTCGTAGACTCCCCGCATCGCGCGCCCGTCCGCAATCACCCAGAGCCGGCCGTCGTGCCGCAGGGGTTGCGCAAACGATAGCCCGCTCGGGATGAGCGGCTCGAAATGCGACACGGGGGAGGGGAACTCGACCCGGGCCACCCCGTCGCCCATCAGCGCCCAAAGCACACCGAGGGGCGAATACCGGAGCAATCGCACGCCTGCCAGGCGATGGTCGAGGGAGCGCTCAAGCACCTGCACGATCCGGCCCTCGCGGTCAAAGAAGACGATGCCAACCGCGTCGACGGCGGCGGCGAAGAAGCCTTCTCCCGCTGGGCACAGGTCCATGATTCGGCGGCGGCTGTTTAGCAGTCCGGCCTGGCCAAACGGGCGAAAACTCTTCCCGTCAAAGAGCTTCAGGCCGACCGAACCCGTTCCCACAAGCAGCTGATCCGATCCAAAAGGGACGGCGCACGTCACGGTCTCGCTCACCAGGACATCCGCGGCCGAGACCCTCTCCGGGGCCGTTCCGGCCCCCAGGCGGAAGAGCCCGCCCGAGGTGTCCTCGCTGGCGTACACGTCCTTTCCCAGGGTGAAGACCTTTCCGACGCCGCCCACATTTCCCCGGATGGTTGCAGCCTGCCCGGGCTTCCAGGAGACGATCGCGCCCGTGCCGCCGAACCAATACCAATGATTGGGGAACGTCGCCACGGAGGAGAGGTCCAGGTTCTCGGCGACCGTCTCCCTAGGCACCTTTGCCACTTCCGTGAAGCGCCAGCGTCCGCCGTTGCTCAGGTCTATGCGGGCTATGGCGTCATTTGCGCCGGTGTAGATCTGTCCTTCGTCGTCGACCGCGACCTGGGAGATTATTCGCAGCTGGTCATCCTCCCCGAGATAGGTGTCCCATCTCGCGCCGTCGCCAAAGGCAATCTCATGCTGCGACACCACAAGGATACGGCCGTCGGGCAGGATGTGAAGGTCGGTAGGGGCCGAGCTGAGCCCGAGGGCCTCGGGCCCCATCACCACGAACGAAGGGGCGCCTGTCTCAACCGCGCCCTCCGGGGCGGAGGGCATGGCGCGCACTGTCGCGCCTGAAACCAGGGACAAGGCCAGAGCGAGCGCACAGACCCTGTTTGTGCAAACGGATCGGAGCCTAATCCTGCACCCTTGGTCGGAGCGTGTGGGCAGAGTCATCGGATGATGGCTGTAAGCTTATTCGAAGTATGGGGGTCAGGACGCGTCATCCCTTGCGCTTTACTCCGCATGGGTTGGAGTGTCGTGTCCTTAATGCCCGCTGAGATACAATGGATAGTGCTGAAGATCAATATCTTGTGGGTATGGGACGCATTCCACGGGGTTGTCTCGGCATGCGTGGCATCAGGATAGCAGGCGTCGATACGTTGTCTATTCCCATCGGAGTGTCCGCTGGGGAGTTGGGCCCCTCTTGCCGGATCCTCCCGTTGCGGCCGATGATAGGCCCGTTTTGCGCGGGAATATCCGGCCGCTCCCTAATGAGGCGGGCGATTCGTGCCTTTTATGATTCCAAAACGCCCATACTGCAGGGTACGACCGTAGTCATCCCACGTTGCTACGGCACCCGCCCCGGCTGAAAAGCTCCTGAAGCTTTCCTCGAACAAGTAGCCGGGGAGGTTCTATTCCGACCCTGTCCCGGGCGTTCTTGACAGGTTTTGGGGCGGCTGGTGGACTGACCCTTCTGACGCCGGCTTAGCTCAGTGGTAGAGCATCGGTATCGTAAACCGAGGGTCGTCGGTTCAACCCCGACAGCCGGCTCCATTCAACGTCAGGCCTCAAGAACGAGGGCCCGCAGCTCGGAGAGCTCGACCGGCTTGTACAGGATCGTCTCGATGCCAAGCCGGCGGTATTCCGTCTCGACATCGCCGTTCAGCTCGGAGCTCACGACCGCGATCTTCCCGCCGTAATTGATCTCGCGCAGCTTCATCACCAGCTCTATCCCGTTCATTTTCGCCATGTGGTGGTCCGTGATCACGATGTCGAAGATGCCCGGGTTTGCCCTCACCAGGTCGAAGGCGTCCCTCCCATCGGGGGCGCAGTCCACCGTGTGGCCGGATCTCGAAAGGGCCAGGCGGGCCACCTCGCGCAGTTCGCGCATGTCGTCGACGTAGAGGACTCGCTTCGTTTTTTTCGCCGCGACGTCTTTCTCGAAAACGGAGGGGATCATGGCCTTGGAATGGAACTACCTATTGCCTGTGGAATTTGACGCACAAAGCCGATACTTGTTTCGCAGATTATTGCTAAAAAAAGGAGAATCGAAACGGGCTTACGCGGGTCAGTTCAGCGGGATCCTGTCGTCGGACAGTCCGCCCTGCAGATTCATGCGTAGGATCGCGGAGTCAATCTCAGAGCGAACAACCTTCAGGAGAAGGAGAAGCCGGCGGTTCACGTCGAGCGTCTCGAGGAGCTTCTGCTTGACCGGGGCGTCATCGCAGAGGTTGAAGGCCGCAAGGTCCGCGAAGACCTCCGGATCCTCGACTGTCTTGAGGAGGTCGGTCATCCCCTCTGTGCCGCCCGGCGAAAGCCTCAGCTTGAGCTTGATGAGCCTCGAAAGTTCCTTGCGTAGCTTCGCATTCTCGCTCGGGGCCGCGCCAGGCTCGCTCACCAGCGCGCGGATCCTTATCCGGCGGTACGGCTCGTCGCCCAGGATGGCCTCGATCGACACTCGGCACAGCCCCTGCAGGAGCAGGTTGGAGGTCCCGTTGCCGTTCTCCTGGCACGCGCGAACGAGCCCGATGCAGGCGACGCGGTGTGGGGGCTCGAATCTCCCGTGGGACGCGGCCGCCTCGGAATCGAGGCAGGCGACCGCGAAGATCCGGTTCGAGGCGAGCACGTCGCGAAGCATGCGGCGGTACCGAGGCTCGAAGATGTGCAGCGGAAGGAGCGCCTGCGGGAAGAACGCCAGGTCCGGCAGCGTCATCACGGGCACCTCGTCGGGCACTTGGATCTCCACTTCCATGATCCTAAGTAGGTGCGGGTGGCGGGATTTTCAAGAATCTGGTCGAAATACGCCAATTAACGGGTAAGTCCCCTCAGGCTCCCTGTTCCGCAGGGGTGGCGCGGATCCAACCCCACCCGCCGCGACGAAGCCTTTGCGCGCGCCCATCCGATTGATCCTAAGAAACAAGGCCTGCGTCCTGCTGCTGCCGACCTGGTTCGGGAGCGCATTCAACATTTTTCTGATGCGCCAGTTCTTCCGGACCATACCCCGGGAGCTGGGCGAGGCCGCGCGAGTCGACGGATGCAGCGAGTGGCGCATATTCTGGAGGATCACCATCCCGCGGAGCACGCCCTTGCTCGTCGTCGCAGCGCTCTTTCATTTCATCTTCGCATGGAATGATTTTCTGGGGCCCCTCCTTTACCTGGCGCGCAAGGACACCTACACGCTCGCGATCGCTCTCGCCAGCTACCAGAGCCAGAGCGGCGGCGTCCGGTGGCACTACCTCATGGCCACCGGCGCCGTGACGATCCTGCCGGTGATCATCCTCTTCCTCTTCGCGCAGTAGACGTTCATCCGCGGCATCGCGACGACCGGAACCAAGGGCTAGTTGGCCGGAGGCTGGGGATTCCGGCGTGTGCCAAGGGGTGTCCCAAATGCCCTGACGATGTGACAGAATGGCAGGAATTGGGCGATTTTCAGGCCCCGAGATAAGGGGGCGTTATTTTTAACCTATTAGGAATAAATGGGTACTGCGTGATCGTAAATCGAGGCACGGGCATTGCTGATCTTAATGCATGAGCCGTATTCTAGGCATTGATTTGGGCACCACGAATTCCTGCATGGCCGTCATGGAAGGCGGAGAACCCGTGGTCATCCCGAACGCGGAGGGAGGGCGCACCACGCCGTCCGTCGTAGCGTTCACAAAGACAGGCGAGCGCGTTGTCGGCCAGGCCGCGAAACGCCAGGCCGTGACCAATCCGCGCAACACCATTTTCTCGGCAAAGCGCCTCATCGGCCGCAAGTTCTCGGAAATCCGCGAAGAGGCGAAGAACATGCCGTTCAAGGTCGTCGAGGGCAAGAATGGCGACGCGTATGTCGAGGTGCAGATCGGCGACAAGACCGAGCAGTATGCGCCGCAGCAGATTTCCGCGTTCGTCCTCGGCAAGATGAAGGCCGACGCCGAGAAGTACCTTGGCGAGAAGATCGCGCAGGCCGTGATAACGGTTCCGGCGTATTTCAACGACTCACAGAGGCAGGCCACCAAGGACGCCGGCAAGATCGCCGGCCTCGAGGTCCTGCGCATCATCAACGAGCCGACGGCGGCGTCGCTCGCCTACGGCCTCGACAAGAAGAAGGACGAGAAGATCGCGGTGTTCGACCTGGGCGGCGGCACGTTCGACGTGTCCGTCCTCGAGATCGGCGACGGCGTGTTCGAGGTCAAGGCCACGAACGGCGACACGCACCTCGGCGGCGACATCTGGGACGACACGATCATCATGTGGCTGGTTGAGAATTTCAAGAAGGACAACGGCATCGACCTGCGCAAGGACCCGATGGCCCTCCAGCGGCTCAAGGAGGAGGCGGAGAAGGCCAAGATCGCCCTGTCCTCGACGCAGTCCGTCGACATCAACCTGCCCTTTATCACCGCGGACGCGTCGGGCCCGAAGCACCTCAACGTCCAGCTGACGCGCGCCAAGATGGAACAGATCTGCGACGGCCTCTTCGAGCGTTGCATACAGCCCTTCAAGAACTGCATGAAGGACGCCGGGCTCACCGCCGCGCAGATCGACGAGCTCGTCCTCGTGGGCGGCATGACCCGCATGCCCAAGGTCGTTGAGATCGCAAGGACGCTTGGCGGCAAGGCCCCGCACCAGGGCGTCAACCCGGACGAGGTCGTGGCTGTTGGCGCCGCGATCCAGGGCGGCGTGCTCAAGGGCGACGTCCGCGATGTCCTGCTTCTCGACGTGACCCCGCTGACCCTCGGCATCATGACCGCTGGCGACGTGTCGACGGCGATGATCCCGCGCAACACGACGATTCCCTCCAAGAAGACCCAGGTGTTCTCGACCTACAGCGACAACCAGCCCTCCGTGGAGATTGTCGTCCTCCAGGGCGAGCGCCCCATGGCCCGCGACAACAAGACGCTGGGCACGTTCCGCCTCGACGGCATCCCGCCGGCGCAGCGCGGCACGCCGCAGATCGAGGTGACTTTCGACATCGATGCAAACGGCATCCTGCATGTGTCCGCCAAGGACCTTGGCACCGGCAAGGACCAGAAGATCACGATCCAGGGTTCGTCGGGGCTCTCCAAGGACGAGGTCGAGAAGATGACCAAGGAGGCCGAGCTGAACGCAGCCGAGGACAAGAAGCGCCGCGACGCGGTCGAAGTCCGCAACCAGCTCGACACCGCGGTCTACCAGCTTGAGAAGACCGTCAAGGAGACGGGCGACAAGCTGCCCGCCGACAAGAAATCCAAGGTCGAGGGAGTGCTGGCTGAGGCGAAGAAGGCCCTCGAGTCCAACGACGGCTCCAGGATGAAGGACGCGCTCGAGAACCTCTCCAAGGCGGGCGCCGAGTTCTACGCGGAGGCCCAGGCGGCCGCGCAGGCCGCGGGCGCCGCTGGCAAGCACGGCGAAGGCGCCGGACCGAGCCCCGAACCCAAGGCCGAGAAGAAGGCCGACGTCGTCGACGCCGACTTCGAGGTCGTGGACG
>CAZHPC010000054.1:0-20135 GCA_964534685.1 uncultured Opitutaceae bacterium | reverse complement strand
CACAGCGAGCGCAGGACGCTCTTTGGCGAGACCGACGAGCTCGTGAACAAGAAGGTCATCGCGGCGCTCAAGAACCAGCTGCGGCCGATCATCTGCGTCGGCGAGAGCCTCGCCGAGCGCGAGGCGGGCTCGACGCTCAAGGTGGTGCAGACCCAGACCGAGCGCGCCCTCGAGGGCGTCAGCAAGGACATGGCCGCCAGCATCGTGGTCGCCTACGAGCCGGTCTGGGCGATCGGCACGGGAAAGGTCGCCACGACCGAGCAGGCCCAGGAGGTCCACGGCTTCATCCGGGGCCTCCTCACGAAGCTCCTGGGCGAGGCTGTCTCCCAGAGGGTGAGGATTCTCTACGGCGGGTCGATGAAGCCGGCCAACGCGCCAGAGCTCCTTGCCCAGAAGGACATCGACGGGGGGCTCATCGGGGGCGCAAGCCTCGAGGCCCGAAGCTTCCTTGAGCTCGTCAAGGCGGCGGCAAGCGTCCGCTAGCCATTACGGCTGCGAGGCGGCCGTCACGATCTGCTTCGAGGGCGCGGTTGCCGCGCCGTACGTCCTCTGCAGGCTCTCGTTTGATCGCTTGAGCGCGACCGCGGCGTAGTCCTCGAGCGTACCGTCCGCCTGGCGCGCCAGCAGGGCGTCGACCTCGGGGATCCTGACGCCCTCGCGGACCTTGAGCGAGTGGTAGACCTTGAGCATGGCGACCCATCCCGGATAGGGGTTCGGGTCCTGCTTTCCCGACAGGAGCTGCGCCTTGACGCTGCCGGACAGGTAGGCGGCCAGGAGCAGGCCCCGCTCGCCCGAGTTCGAGAGCTCCGAGAGCCCCTTCTTCACGTCGCACCAGGGAACCGAGTCGGTGCCCAGGTCGACGACGACCAAGTCGCTCTCGAGGGCGAACTTCAGGATGGTGTTGGAGGCCCCGGCGACCGCACGGTTCGCCTCGTCGGCCGACTTCTGCGCCGTCAGGCTTCCCGCCGCGTTCGCCTCGAACACGCGGATGGCGTCCAGGACCTGGTCCTTCGTGACGGACTCGGACGCAAGGACGGGCGATGCGACCGCAAGGGCCAGCGCGGAAGCGCGGAGCAGGAATCGGGGCATGGGGGTAAAGTTCCCAAGGACGTCACCCTAAAGCCGCCCGATTTGCAAAACGATTCAGTGCGACCGGGCCGCCAGATCGAGCGCGAGCCCTGCAAGAAAGCTGGTGTCGCCCGGCAGCCGGCGGAACGCGGCGACGGCCGCCTCCGAGCGCTCGCGCGCTATCCGGCGGGCCGCCTCTAGCCCGTGCACCGACACGTACGTCGCCTTTCCCGCCCTGGCGTCTTTGCCCACGGTCTTGCCAAGGGTCGCCGAGTCGGAGGTGGCGTCGAGGATGTCGTCCACGATCTGGAAGGCGAGGCCGAGTTCGCGCCCGCCCTCGCGGAGGGTGGCGAGGGCGCCCTGCGGAGCGCCCGCGCAAAGGGCGCCCGCCGCGAGGGACGCCTCGATCATGGCGGCGGTCTTGTTGAGGTGGATGTACTCAAGCGCCGCATCGGTCGCACCGGCCTTCCTCTCGGCCAGCAGGTCCTCCATCTGGCCGCCGATCAGGCGCCGGCTCCCGGCCGCGTCCGCCAGCTCGGCGACGAGCGAGGCGGCGAGCGCGGGCCTGTCACGGTAGGCCTCGGCGAGGATCGCGAAGGCCCGGGTGAGGAGGGCGTCGCCGGCCAGCAGGGCGGTGGCCTCGTCGAAGGCGCGGTGGGCGGTCTTCCTGCCCCGCCGCAGGTCGTCGTTGTCCATGCACGGAAGATCGTCGTGAACGAGAGAGTAGGTGTGCACGCATTCCACGGCGACCGCGGCCGCGAGGGGATCGGCCGAGGCCCCCGTGTCGAAGAGCTCGGAGGCCGCCAGGACCAGGACCGGCCTCAGGCGCTTGCCGCCGGCCTGCATCGAGTAGCGCATGGCCTCGTGCAGCCGCCTGGACGGCTCGGAGGCGGGCGGTAAAAGGAGGTCTATCCCCGCCTCGACGCGCGACACCAGGAGCTGCAGTTTGGCCGCGTGGTCCATGGCCTGAAATTGAGCGCGATTGCGGTTCGGCTGCCGAGAACAAACTCGCCAAGCCCGTGGGCTTCGCCCATATAGGCGCCGTCCCCTCCGATGCCCACCTACGAGTACGCCTGTTCAAAGTGCGGCCACCGCTTCGAGAAATTCCAGTCCATGCGGGACGAGCCGCTCAGGAAGTGCCCGAAATGCCACAAGGCCGCCCTGAAGCGCCTGGTCGGGGGCGGCGCGGGCCTCATCTTCAAGGGCAGCGGCTTCTACATCACCGACTACAGGAACAAGGGGATGGCGAAGGCGGCCGCGAGCGAGTCCGCGCCGGCGCCGGCGCAGAAGCCCGCGGCGGGTGAGCCGGCCAAGGCTGGGGGATCCAAGGCGCCGGACGGCGGCTCAAAGGCGGCGCAGCCCGCGCCGGCCCCGTCGAAGAAGTAGTTTTCCTCCCATGATCAAGAAAAACACGAAAGCGCAGAGGGGCCCGACCTGGCTAGAGGTGGGCATTAGCGCCCTTCTGAGCGTCATCCTCGGTGCCGCGGTCGGCGCGGCCTACATGGTGTCGAGGCCCGTGCTGAAGGTGACGGCGATACCGAAGGACGCGGCCGCCAACGCGGTCTTCTACATCGAGGGCTCGCGCACCTTCGGCAGTTCGTCGGGCATCGCCGACAAGCGCAAGGCGTTCATCGGGGGCGAGTCCGTCTCGGTGGAGGAGGGGGAGCTTAACACCTTCATCGGGAGCATCAGCCAGCCGGAGACGCCCAAGCCCAAGGCGCCGAAGCCCGGGGAAAAGGCGCCGCCGGCGCCGGCCAACGAGAGGCTCGTCGACGCGGGGACCCTCAACGCACGGATAAGGGACGGGAAGATCCAGTTCGGGGACACGGTCACCTTCAACGTCTACGGCTTCAGCGCCTCGGTCATCGTCCAGGCGACCGGAACCTTCTCCAAGCACGGGTCGACCTTCGAGTTCGACCCCGAGACGTTCTACGTGGGGGGGTGCCCCGCGCAGCGCCTCCTCTTCGTCCGGGCCTACCTGATGAAGAAGCTCCTCTTCTCGCAGCCGGCGCCGGACGACCTGGCGGCGGCCTGGTCCAAGCTTTCCGACGTCTCCATCGAAGGCTCCACGCTGCGGTTGAAGATGCCGTAGGCGGGGGCTGAAGCCTTCGTGTCGAAGAGCCTCAAGAGCATCGGGGTCGTCTCTTTCCTGACGGTCGTCTCGCGGGTGCTCGCGCTCGTGCGGGACTCCCTCGCGTTCGCGATCTTTGGCTCGGGCTGGCTCTACTCGGCGTTCCTCACCGCCTTCATCCTGCCGAACCTCTTCAGGCGGCTCCTTGCCGAGGGCTCGATGACCGCGGCCTTCGTGCCGACGCTCCAGGAGGAGCTCCATGCGGCCGGCAGGGAGGGGACCTACCGCCTTCTCTCAAAGGTCGCATCCTGGCTCCTCGTCATCACGGGGGGCCTCGTCCTCGTGGCGGCCGCGGTCTTCAGCCAGTCCCGGCTGATCCCGGGGCACGAGGAGAAATGGTACGTCGCGGCCGACCTGGTGGTGGTCCTCTTCCCCTACCTGGCGCTCATAAGCCTCGCGGCCGCGTGCAGCGCGACCCTGAACGTGCTCGGGCACTTCGTGGAGCCGGCCCTCTCGCCGATCTGGCTCAACCTGGCGATGATCGCGACCCTGGCGGGCGCCGGCCTGCACTTTGCGAGCACGCCCCTCGGCGAGGTGCACTGGCTCTGCGCGGGCGTGCTTGCGGGCGGCTTCCTGCAGATGGCGGTCCCGGCGGGGGTCCTGATCGCGATGGGCTGGAGGCCGGCCTTCGACCTGGGCCTCTCGCCGCGCGTGCGCGAGATCGCTCTGCTGATGACGCCCGGGATCTTCGGCACGGCGATCTACCAGATCAACTTCTCGGTCTCCCGGCTCCTTGCGTTCTCGGTCGACGACCCCTCGGCGGCGTACCTGTACAACATGAACCGCCTGATGGAATTCCCGATCGGGGTCTTTGCGGTCGCCGTCTCCACGGTCGTCTATCCCCTGATTGCGGCGCACGCGGCGAAGAAGGACTTCCAGTCGATGTCGGGCGACTTCCAGAAGGGGATCCGGCTCATCCTCATCATCAACGTGCCGGCCGCGGCCGGGCTCGCGCTCCTGAGCGGCCCGATCGTGAGGCTCATCTACCTGCACGGCCACGGCACCCTGGCCGACGCGCACCGGATGGCGCTCCTCCTCGCCCTGATGGTGATCGGGCTGCCGTTCTTCTCCGTGGTGAACCTCACGGTGCGGGCGTTCTATGCGGTGAAGGACACGAAGACCCCGGTGCGGGTGGCGCTCGTCGACTTCCTGATCAACATAGCGGTGAGCCTGGCGCTCATCCGGTGGCTGGGCATCGTCGGCATCGTGCTCGCCAGCACGACGGCCATCGTCGCGCAGACCCTCCTCCTCGGCCGGGCGCTCGAGCGCCGCCTGCCGCAGATTCGCCTCTCTCCGCTCGCCCCGAGCTTCGCGAAGGTGCTGGCGGCGACGGCGGTCATGGCGCTCGTGGTCGCGGCGGGCATGCGCCTCCTCCAGGCGCTCGGCCTCGGGGGCAGCAACCTGGCCCAGGTCGCCATTCTCATTCCGGCCGGGATCTGCGCCTACGGGCTTGCGCTCTGGACGCTGCGCATCGAGGGCCGGGGCGAGCTTGAGGCCATGCTCGCGCGGGCGCCCGTCCTCGGGCGGTTTTTTCGCGCGGCGCTTTGACAAACGGACCGACCGAGTCTCGTTCTGATCCCACAACCATGACACCCGTATCCGCCAAGACCGTAATCGATGCCTTGCAGTGGCGCTACGCCACCAAGAAGTTCGACGCCACCCGGACGATCCCCGCCGAGACGTGGGCCGCGCTTGAGCGGGCGCTCGTCCTCGCGCCCTCCTCGTTCGGGCTGCAGCCCTGGAGGTTCGTCGTGGTGCGCGACAAGGCGACCCGCGAGAAACTCTCGGCGGCGGCCTGGGGCCAGAGGCAGCCGATCGACTGCTCGCACTTCGTCGTCTTCGCCGGGCGCAAGGGCTACGACGCCAAGGATCTCGAGCACTTCATCGAGAGGACCGCCGAGGTCCGCGGGGTCGCGAGGGAGAGCCTCAAGGGCTACGCGGACATCATCGCCGGCAGCGCCGAGAAGGCGCGCCAGGTGGGCTACCTCGACAGCTGGCTGGCGCGCCAGGTCTACATCGCCCTCGGGCAGTTCATGACTTCCGCGGCGCTCCTTGGGATCGACACCTGCCCCATGGAGGGAATCGACCCCGCGGAGTTCGACAGGATCCTCGGGCTTCCCGCACTCGGCTATACGGCGCTGTGCGCCGGCGCCGCGGGCTACAGGGCTCCCGACGACAAGTACGCCGTGGCGCCGAAGGTGCGTTTCAAGGCCGAGGAAGTGATTCTCCACGCCTGAGCGCTCCCGTCAGCCATGCGCGCCCTAAGGATCGAGTCCGTCGGCAAGGTCGCGGCGGCGGATGTCCCCGATCCCGTCCCCGGGACCGGCGAGGCGCTGGTCGAGCTCAGGGCGGCCGCGCTCAACCACCGCGACGTGTGGATCAAGCTCGGCCAGTATGCCGGGCTCAGGTTCCCGTGCATCCCGGGCTCGGATGGCGCGGGCGTCGTGTCCGCGGTGGGGCCCGGCGCCGACGCCGGGTGGGTCGGCCGCGAGGTGGTCATCAACCCGAGCTTCGATTGGGGGCTCTCCCCGGGCGCGCAGGGGCCCAGTTTTTCGATCCTCGGGCTTCCCCGCGACGGGACGCTTGCGGAGATGATCGCGGTGCCGCAGGCGCAGCTTGCGGGGAAGCCCGGCCATCTGAGCTGGGAGGAGGCCGCCGCGCTCCCGCTGGCGGGGCTCACCGCCTGGCGGGCGCTCTTCAGCCGGGCAAAGCTGAGCCCCGGCGAGCGCGTGCTCGTGTCGGGGATTGGGGGGGGCGTCGCGCTGCTTGCGCTCCAGTTCGCGTTTGCGTCGGGCAACGAGGTCTGGGTCACCTCGGGCTCCGACGACAAGATCGCGCGCGCGGTGGCGCTCGGCGCGAGGGGCGGCTTCCGCTATGACCGCGACGGCTGGGCGAAGGACGCCGCCGGTACGCCGGGCCTTTTTGACGTCATCATCGACGGCGCCGGCGGTCCGGGGTTCGGCGCACTCCTGGACGTCGCGGCGCCGGGCGCCCGGATCGCGGTCTACGGCGCCACGCGCGGCAGCGTCCCCGAGGTCGTCATGCGCAAGATCTTCTGGAAGCAGGTCTCGATCCTTGGAACGACCATGGGCAGCCCGTCGGACTGGACGCAGATGATGGCGTTCGTCTCCCGCCGCGCCATAAGGCCCGTCGTCAGCGGCATCTTCCCCCTCGCGAGGGGCGCGGAGGCGTTTGACCTCATGGAGCGGGGCGGTCAGTTTGGGAAGATCGTCGTCAAGCACTGATTCCCGGCGAAAGTGGTGCCGGCGCCTCATTCCGGCTTGGCGCGGGCCCGTCCGCGGACGAGTCTTTGAGCGACACACCCAATGAAAGCAGACCCCAGGTACCACGCCTGCATCATCGCAGGAGGAAGTGGAGAGCGTTTCTGGCCTATGAGCCGCTCGAGCTCGCCGAAGCACCTCCTCCGCCTGTTCTCGGACAGGACCCTTCTTGAGGAGACGATCCGGCGCCTGAGGGGCGTGGTGCGCGACGGGAACATCTGGATCCTGACGAACAAGGCGCAGGTCCCGCTCATACGAAAGGCGCTTCCGAAGTTCCCGCGGGACCGGATCATCGCCGAGCCGGCCCGGCGCGACACCGCGCCTGCGGCGGCGCTTGCGACCGGGCTTGTCAGGGCGCGCTGCCCGAACGGCGTCGTGGCGCTCCTGCCCGCCGACGCGATGATCAAGGACTCGGTGCGCTTCGGCAGGCAGCTCGCCCAGGCGTTCAGGTGGGCGGACGGCGTGAAGCGGGGCGGGGCCGGACGCAGCCTCGTCACCTTTGCAATCCCGCCGACCTACAACGCGACGGGCTTCGGCTACCTTGAGCTCGGCGAGCGGCTCGCGAAGGGCGCCGGCGGCAGCCGGTTGCTGCGCGTGAAGCGCTTTGTCGAGAAACCCGACGAGGCGACCGCCCGGCGCTACGTGAAGAGCGGGCGGTACGCGTGGAACGCGGGGATCTTCGTGTGGGGCGTCGGGCGCTTCCTGGCCGAGGCCGAGCGCAGCGCGCCCGACCTGGCCGCCTTCATCAGGGATTTCCCGGCGGGCAACCCGGCCCGGTACCTCGCGAGGCGGTTCGCCTCCCTGCCCAAGGTCTCGGTGGACTACGCGGTCCTCGAGAAGGCCACGTCGGTCGCCACCGTCGTCGCGGCCTTTGACTGGGACGACGTGGGGTCGTGGACCGCGCTTCCCAAGCATCTTTTCTGCGACAACTCGGGCAACACGTGCCGGGGCTCGGTGGTTTCGGTCGGGACCACCAACACGGTCGCCGTCAGCACCGGGCGCGTGATCGCCCTCTGCGGCGTGAAGGACCTCGTGGTCGTCGAGACGCGCGACGCCGTGCTCGTGTGCCACAGGGACTCGGTGCAGGAGATAAAGAAGCTCCTGCCGCTTCTTCCGAAGGAGGCCGTCTAGGGCCTGCGTCCGCCGAGGGACAGAATCCGATGCTCCAGTCGCTCCGCATCCGCAACCTGGCGCTCCTCGACTACGTGTCCGTGGACTTTGAACCGGGTTTTGCGGCGGTGACCGGGGAGACCGGCGCGGGAAAGAGCATCCTGATCGGGGCCCTCTCGCTCCTCGCCGGCGAGCGGGCGGACAAGGCCGTCATCCGCCAGGGCGCGCCGGCCTGCGAGGTCGAGGCCTCGCTCTTCTTCAGGGACCCGCGCAGGATGGACGCCCTGCTTGCGGAGCTCGACCTGCCGGCCTGCGAGGAGGGCCTGATGGTCCTCAAGCGGAGCCTCTCGCGCGAGCGCCCCCCGAAGATATCGGTCAACGGGGGCCTGGCCACGCTGGCCGCCCTGCAGCGCATCGGCGAGGTCTGGGTCGACTTCCACGGGCCGAGCGAGCCGAGGCGCCTGCTGCGCGACTCCTGCCAGCTGGAGCTCCTCGACCTCTACGGCAAGGCCGGGCCCGCGCTCGAGGCCTACGCCGCCCAGTACAGGTCGTGGTGCGACCTCCAGGCGGAGAGCGAGCGGCTCGCCTCGGAGGCCAGGCTGTCACCGGATGAGCTCGCCTTCATGGAGGCCCAGCTCGCGAAGCTCGACCGGCTGGACCTTTCCGAGGAGGCGATCGCGAACCTCGAGCGCGACTTTCAGAGGATCAGCCGGGCGCAGGAGATCGCGGCCCTCGCGTCGGCGCTCGAGTCGGGCCTTGCGGGGGAGGACGGGGCGACCTCCAGGGTTGCGGCCCTGGTGCGCGAGGCGCGCAGGCTCGAGGCGGTAGATCCCCCGAGCAAGGCGCTCGCCGACCGCATGGCGTGCGCCTCGGCGGAGCTGGGCGAGCTTGCCGCGGAATTCGGGGCGCTCGGGCGCGAGCTCCAGGTCGACGCCGCGGGGCAGGGCTCCCTCGAGGAGCGCATGAACGCGTGGCTCGAGGCCAGGAGGCGTCACGGGCCCGACGTCCGGTCGGTCGCCGCGGCCCGCGAGGCGATGCGGCTGCGGGTGTCGTCGCACGGCGACATCGAGGGGGCGCTCGCGCGCCTGGACCGCCGGATCGAGGCGGCGGCGCGGGAGGCGAGGAAGTCCGCGGCGGCCCTGCGGGCCGTGCGCGAGAAGGCCGCGAAGAGCCTGGCGCGGGTCGCCTCCGCGGGAATCGCGGAGCTCGGCTTTGAAAAGGCCGAGTTCCGGATCTCGATCACGGACGCGCCGGGGCTGGGGCCCTCGGGCGACTGCGGCTGCGAGTTCCTCTTCTCGCCGAACGTGGGCGAGGCGCCGCTGCCCCTGAGCCGGATTGCGTCGAGCGGCGAACTTGCGCGCGTGATGCTCGCCCTCAAGGCGGTCCTCGCGGACCTCGACTCGGTGCCGGTGCTCGTGTTCGACGAAGTCGACGCCAACGTGGGCGGCGAGATCGGAAGCGTGGTCGGGGAGCGGATGGCGGCGGTGGCGCAGCGCCACCAGGTGCTCTGCGTCACGCACCTGCCCCAGGTGGCGGCCCACGCGTCGAGCCACTTTGTCGTCGAGAAGGACCAGTCGGGGGAACGGGCCGTGGTGACGATCGCACCGATCCACGGCGACCGGAAGGCTCGCGTGGCGGAGCTCGCCCGGATGCTGGGCGACCGCAACGCGAGAAGCGCGCTGGCGCACGCGGAGAAGCTCCTGCGCGCAGGCTAGGAACCCCGCCATGAAACTCGAGCCCCTGGGCGATTCGGCGGTCATTGCCACGCTGGGCTCCGGGATCGACGCCGCGACGTTCGCTTCGGTCCTGAGCTTCGCCGATGCCATCCTGGCGTCGAAGAGGGCGGGCATCACGGACGTCGTCCCCGCCTACGAGACGGTGGCCGCGTTCTATGATCCGGCGTTCTTCACGGAGACCCCGGGTGACGCCTACGGCGAGGTCTGCCGCTTCCTGGAGTCGTGCGCCGAGCGCGCGCGGTTCGCACCGCCGGCATCGGGGGCGAGGGTCGTCGAGATCCCGGTTTGCTACGGCGGGGAGTTCGGGCCGGACCTCGGGCGGCTCGCCGAACTCTGCGGGGTGCGCGCCGAGGAGGCGGTCGCGCTCCACGCGGGCGCCGACTACCTGGTCCACGCGATAGGATTCACGCCGGGCTTCCCGTACCTGGGGGGGCTTCCCGACGCGCTGCGCACGCCGCGCCGCGACACACCGCGGGCGCACGTCCCGGCCGGCTCCGTCGCGATCGGGGGTTCGCAGACGGGGGTCTACCCGGTCGATTCGCCTGGAGGCTGGCAGATCATCGGGCGCACACCGATGGTGCTCTTCCGTCCCATGGAACGGCCGGCGGCGCTCCTGAGGCCCGGCGACCGCGTCAGGTTCAAGGCGGTCTCAGCGCCGGAATTCGCGTCATGGAAGTGAGCGTCATCAGGGCCGGCATGCAGACGACGGTCCAGGACCTGGGCCGTCGCGGACACCTCGCCGAGGGCGTGCCGGTGGGCGGCGCCGCCGACCCGTTTGCGCTGAGGATTGCAAACCTCCTCGTCGGCAACGCGGAGGATTCCACGGCGCTCGAGGTGACGCTCATCGGCCCGGAGCTCGAATTCCGGGAGGCCGCTTGGATCGCCGTCTGTGGCGCGCGCTTTGAGGGCGTCCCGGCATGGAGGCCCTTGCGGATCGAGGCCGGTGGGCGGATCCGTTTCGGCAGGCGCCTTCAGGGCTGCCGCGCGTACCTTTCGATTTCAGGCGGGTTCGACGTGGAGCCCGTCATGGGAGGCCGGGGGACGCTCCTGTCGGCGGGGGTCGGCGGGTTTCACGGCAGGGCGCTTCGCGACGGCGACGTTCTGCGCTCCGTGTCGTCGCAGCGCCACCTCTCCGGCCACTGGAGCATAGACGAGCGCGTGCTTCCGCACTACTCGACGGAGCCGACCGTGCGCGTGATCCCCGGGGCGCACGCCGCGGAGTTCGGGGAGGAGCTCTACTCCAGCCGCTTCGGCGTCACCGCCAAGTCGAGCCGCATGGGACTGCGCCTCGAAGGTCCAAGGCTCGTTCGCAGGAGCGGCGCCGACCTGGTCTCGACGGCTGTCTCGCCGGGCACGATCCAGGTGCCCCCCGACGGCAATCCGATCGTGCTGATCGCGGACGCGCAGACGCTGGGAGGGTACCCGCGGATCGCCCACGTGGCGGCGGTCGACATCCCGCTCCTTGCCCAGCTGGCGCCCGGCGACGGGGTCAGGTTTTCAAGGACGACGGTCGGCGAGGCCCATGCGCTTGCGCGGACCGAGGGGCGCCGGATCGCGCTGCTGCACCAGGGCCTCGCCGAGAAGATCCATCCCGAATGAGTCGACGCGAATCCATCGACCTGAACGCGGACGTGGGCGAGGGGTGCGGCTTCGACGCCGAGCTGGTGCCGCTCGTGTCGTCCGTGAACATCGCGTGCGCGGCCCATGCGGGGGACGAGGCCTCGATGCTCGAGGCGCTTCGGCTGGCCGTGCGCCACGGGGCCGCGATCGGGGCCCATCCCGGTTTTGCGGACAGGGAGCACTTCGGCAGGAGGGAGATTCCCGTGAGCCCCTCCGAGGCGGCTGCGCTGGTGGTCGGACAGGCGAGGCTTCTGCGGGGCCTGGCCCGGGGGCTCGGCGCGACCGTCGGCCACGTGAAGCTCCACGGTGCGCTCTACAACATGGCGGCGAGGGACCGGGCGCTCGCGACCGCGGTCGCGTCCGCGCTCGCCGAGGACGCGCGCCAGTCGGGCGCGGGATGGGTGCTCGTGGCCCTGGCAGGAAGCGTGCTTGCCTCCGCGGGAAGAGGGGAGGGGCTGCGGGTCCTGGAGGAGGCGTTCGCCGACCGCGCCTACGGGCGCGACGGAACGCTGATTGCGCGCTCCGAACCCGGCTCGGTCATCGGGGACGATGAAGCCGCCACCCGGCAGGCTCTACGGATTGTGCGGGAGGGGACGGTTCTGGCCCGGGGCGGAGTGTCCGTCCCGGTTGTCGCGGACACGATCTGCGTCCACGGCGACAGCCCCGGCGCAGCCCGCCTCGCCCGCAGGATCCGCGGCGAACTCGCCGCCGCAGGGATCGCCGTGCGCCCCGCCCTGGGCTGCTGAGACGGGACGGGGAAGGCGCTGCGGGACCGCCGTCTTTTGCCCGGAATTGGGCCACTATTACCGCACCTAATGGGTCCTGTTTTTGGCGTTTACGTGAAGTTCGTCTTAACAGAGGACAAGGCATGCGCATGGGTTGACAAGAAACGACGAGCACGCCGTTTCCGCAGGAGGTACCCTGCTCCCATGGCTCTCGTGGAATGTGCATTCAGTGGCATCGGCGACACTCCCTCAACGGGGATGCCGACAGGGACCTCTCAGCGTCCCGGCCACCCACGGACAGGGCCCCATGCCTATGAAAACGGTTGTGTTCAACAATACGGTCCTTCGCGACGGCCACCAATCCCTGGCGGCCACGCGCATGAGCACCGCTCAGATGCTCCCCGCAGCCCCGACTCTCGACGGGCTCGGGTTTGGGGCTCTTGAGACATGGGGAGGGGCGACGATCGATTCATGCCTGAGGTACCTTTCCGAGAATCCGTTCGACAGGCTCGACGCCCTGAAGGCTGCGGCTCCGAAGACGCCGCAGATGATGCTGCTGCGGGGCCAGAACCTCGTCCAGTACACGAGCTTTCCCGACGATGTGGTTGAGGCGTTCGTGCGGTGCACGGCCAGGCACGGCCTGGACGTCTTCCGCGTCTTCGACGCCCTCAACGACGCCCGCAACCTGGTCACCGCGATCAGGACGGTGAAGGCGGCGGGCAAGCACGCCCAGGGCGCGATCTGCTACACGATGAGCCCGGTGCACACGCCCGAGAAGCTCGCGGCCTTTGCCGACGAGCTGGTCGAGCAGGGCGTCGACTCCATCTGCATCAAGGACATGGCGGGGCTCCTCACGCCGCGCGTGACCTTCAACCTGGTCAAGGCGATCAAGCAGCGCCACTCGATCCCGGTCGTGGTCCACAGCCACGACACGGCGGGGCTGGCGCTGGCCTCGTACATTGCCGCCATCGACGCCGGGGCCGACGCGGTCGAGACCTCCATCACCCCGTTTGCCAACGGGACGGCGCAGCCCGACACGGTCCGCATGCTCGCGGCCCTGGCCGGCAACCCGCGCCTTCCCCACTACGACGGCAAGAAGCTCTTTGAGCTGAGGCAGTACTTCGAGGGGGTCGCCAAGGAGCTGGCGGCCTTCATGAACGCCGCCAACGAGCGCGTCGACAGCGACGCGCTGACCTTCCAGGTCCCCGGGGGCATGCTGAGCAACTTCAGGAACCAGCTAAGGGAGCTCAAGATGGAGAACAAGTTTGCGGACGTGATGGCCGAGGTGCCTGTCGTCCGCGAGGCCCTCGGGTGGATCCCGCTCGTGACCCCGACCTCGCAGATCGTGGGCACCCAGGCGGTGCTCAACGTGAAGTTCGGCCGCTGGCAGAACCTTGCCCAGGCCACGATCGACATCGCCCTTGGCAAGTACGGCCGTCCGCCGGGCGGCATCAACGGGGAGCTCGCGGCCCTCGCGCGCAGGAAGTCCGGGCAGGAGCCCGTCGTGGGCCGCCCGGCCGACCTGCTCGCCCCGCGCATGCCCGCCCTCAGGGAAGAGCTCTCAAGGAAGGGCATCGAGCCCTCCGACGACAACGCCGTCCTCTACGCCATGTTCCCGCGCGAGACCGAGGCCTTCTACCTGAAGAAGAGCCCGGCTGCCGCGCCGGCGCCGAAGCCGGTGGTCGTCGCCACACCCGTCCCGAACGCCGCGGCGCCCGCCCGGGCGGCCGTCAACGGCCACCCGATCCGCAGGTTCTTCATAACGATCAACAGCCGCCGCAGCGAGGTGCTGGTTGAGGAGATCAGCTGAAGCCATGAGCACCCAGACCCAAGAAAAGCTCTTCGCGGAGTTTCCCGCGACGAGTGCGCCAGAATGGCGGAAGGCCGCCGAGGAATCCCTGGCGGGAGCGCCCTTTGAGAAGAGGGTGATCACGAAGACGCCGGAGGGGATCGATCTGCGGCCGATCTACACGAAGGAGGACTGGCAGAAGCTGCCGCTGCAGGCGACATGGCCCGGACTGGCCCCCTACCTGCGCGGCTCGACCGCGCTCGGCCCGCGGTCGGCCGGCTGGAAGATCGCGCAGGAGCTTCCCTACGGGCGGCCCGACGAGTTCAGCCAGGCCCTCCTGCAGGACCTCAACCGCGGCCAGAACTGCGTGAACCTGCTCTTCGACATCGCCACGCGCCTCGGACTCGACCCCGACTCCGGGCTGCCGGGCGAGGTGGGGGGATGCGGCCTGTCGCTCGCCACCCTTGACGACGTCGACCGCGCGCTGCGCGGGGTCGACCTGGCGTCGGTCCCCGTCCACGCGCCGGCGGGCATCTCGGCGCTCGCGATCACGGCGCTCCTCTCGGCATGGCTGGCCGAGCAGGGCAAGAAGCCGTCGGCCCTCCACGGGGCCGTGCTTTCCGATCCGATCACCGAATGGGTCGGCAGGGGAGTGCTGCCGGGCGGGCTGTTCTGCGCTTACGACGAGATGGCGGCCCTCACCGACTGGGCCGCGCGCAACAGGTTGCGGCTTCGCACGGTCGGCGTGCATGCGAACCTCTGGGCGGACGCGGGGGGAAGCGCGGTCCAAGAACTCGCCTTCGGCCTCGCGACGGGGGTCGAGTACCTTCGGGAGCTGGGCATTAGAAAGCTCGCGGTCAACCGAGCCGGCCCCCGGTTCCTCTTCACGTATTCTCTCGGTTCGCATTTCTTCATGGAGATCGCGAAACTGCGGGCGGCGCGCCTGCTCTGGGCGCGCGCTGTCGGCGCCGCGGGCGGCAACGAGGGGGCCCAGCGGCTCGTCTTCCACGGGCGGACCTCCATCTGGAACAAGACGGTCCTCGACCCGCACGTTAACCTCCTCAGGACCACCTGTGAGGGGTTCGCGGGCGTCATGGGCGGCTGCTCGAGCATCCACGTCGCCCCGTTCGACGAATGCTTCAGGGTCCCCGACGACTTCTCCCGGCGCCTGGCCCGCAACATCCAGATCATCCTTGCCGAGGAATGCCAGCTCGGCAGGGTCGTCGACCCGGTCGGCGGATCCTGGTACGTCGAGACGCTGGCGCTCGAGCTGGCCGAGAAGGCCTGGGGCCTCTTCCAGGAGGTCGAGCGCAAGGGCGGGATGGCCGCGGCCCTCAAGGCGGGGTTCCCGCAGGAGCGGGTCTCCTCGACCGCGAAGGACCGCATCGCCAGCGCCGAGACCCGCAGGGACGGGATCATCGGGACCAACCTCCACCCGAACCTGAAGGAGAGCCTGGAGAGCGTGCAGACGCCCGACTACAACGCGCTCGCCGCCAAGCGCGCGGGCCAGATCGTCAGCTACCGCACCTCCCCCGACGCGGAGCGCGGCGCGGAGGTCCTGGTGAAGCTGGCCAAGCTCCTCGGGGCGTCCGCCCCGACAAAGATGGCTATCCTGACCGACGCCTTTCTTCACGGGGCGACCCTCGGCGAGGTGACCCGCGTCCTTCGCTTCGGCAGGGACGACGAGGCGCCCATCGCAAAGGTCCATGTGCGCCGCCGTAGCGAGTCATTCGAGGCGGTCCGTCGCCGCTCCGAGGACTTCAGGAGTCGCACGGGCGCGCGCCCGAAGGTGTTCCTCGCGAACATGGGGCCCCGAAAGCAGCACGGGGCCCGGGCCGACTTCAGCACCGCCTTCTTCGGCGCGGGCGGCTTCGAGGCCATCGCGAACAAGGGCTTCGAGACGCCGGAGGCGGCCGCGGCGGCTGCGATCGACTCGAAGGCGCCGATCGTCGTCATCTGCTCCACGGACGAGAGTTACCCGCAGCTGGTCCCGCCGATCGCCGCGGCCCTCAAGGCCGTGCCCAACGGCCCGAGGGTCGTCCTCGCGGGCCTTCCCTCGGGCCAGGTCGACGCGCTCCTCGCGGCCGGCGTCGACGAATTCATCCACGCGCGGGCCAACTGCGCGCAGATGCTCGCCGCGTTCCAGGACAAGCTCGGAATCTGAACGACCTCCCTCCATGAAATTTCCCGACTACACAACCCTGTCTCTCGACCCCTCCAAGATGAACGGCGGCGACGCCGGGCGGTGGAAGGCCGCCGCAAAGGCCGAGGACCCGAGCCCCGGCGCCCTGGCCGACTGGATGACCATCGAGCAGATACCGGTGGCCCCGCTGTACACCCACGACGACCTGAACGGCGTCGAGCACCTCGACTTCTCGGCCGGCATCCCGCCGTTCCTACGGGGCCCGTACGCCACGATGTACGTGCTCAAGCCGTGGACAATCCGCCAGTACGCCGGATTCTCGACCGCGACCGAGAGCAACGCCTTCTACCGGCGCAACCTCGCGGCGGGACAGACCGGACTTTCGGTGGCCTTCGACCTCGCGACCCACCGCGGCTACGACAGCGACCACCCCAGGGTTGTCGGGGACGTCGGCAAGGCCGGCGTCGCCGTCGATTCGGTACTCGACATGCAGGCCCTCTTCTCGGGCATCCCGCTCGACCGCATCAGCGTGTCGATGACGATGAACGGGGCGGTCCTGCCCGTCCTCGCGTTCTACATTGTTGCTGCGCTCGAGCAGGGCGTTCAGCTGGAGCACCTCGCCGGAACGATCCAGAACGACATCCTCAAGGAGTACATGGTGCGCAACACCTACATCTACCCGCCCGGGCCCTCGATAAAGATCATCGCCGACATCTTCGAGTACACGTCCAGGAAGATGCCGAAGTTCAACTCGATCTCGATCTCGGGCTACCACATGCAGGAGGCCGGCGCGACCGCGGACCTGGAGCTGGCCTACACGCTTGCCGACGGGCTCGAGTACCTGCGCACCGGCATCAAGGCCGGAATCGACGTCGACGCCTTCGCGCCCAGGCTCTCGTTCTTCTGGGCTCAGGGGAAAAACTTCTTCATGGAGGTCGCCAAGATGCGCGCGGCGCGCCTGCTCTGGGCCAAGATGGTCAGGCAGTTCAACCCCAAGAACCCGAAGTCGATGGCGCTTCGCACGCACTCGCAGACGAGCGGCTGGAGCCTCACGGAGCAGGATCCCTACAACAACGTCGCCCGCACGTGCGTCGAGGCCATGGCGGCCGTCATGGGCCACACCCAGAGCCTGCACACCAACTCCCTGGACGAGGCCATTGCGCTGCCGACCGACTTCTCGGCGCGGATCGCGCGCAACACGCAGCTCTTCCTGCAGGCCGAGTCCGGCATCTGCAACGTCGTCGACCCCTGGGGCGGCTCCTACTACGTCGAGCGGCTGACCCACGAGCTGCTCCACAAGGCCTGGAACCACATCCAGGAGGTCGAGCGGCTGGGCGGCATGGCGAAGGCCATCGAGACGGGCATCCCGAAGCTCCGGATCGAGGAGGCCGCCGCCCGGCGGCAGGCGCTCATCGACTCAGGCGGCGAAACCATCGTCGGCGTCAACCGCTACCGCCTCGAGCGCGAGGCGCCCATGGAGATCCTCGAGGTCGACAACAGCGCGGTGCGCGAGTCGCAGGTGAGGCAGCTCCAGAAGCTGAAGCGCGAGCGCGACGGCTCCAGGGTGAGGCAGGCCCTCGAGGCCCTGACCGAATGTGCGCGCACGGGTACGGGAAACCTGCTCGAGCTGAGCGTCGAGGCCGCCAAGGTCCGCGCGACGCTCGGGGAGATCTCGGACGCCCTTGAGAAGGTGTACGGCCGGTACAAGGCCCAGGTGCGCTCGGTGTCGGGCGTCTACCGTTCGGCCTACGGGGCCGGGGACGGGATTGCCAAAGTGCGCCGGCTGGCGGACGCCTTCGCGGAGCGCGAGGGCCGCAGGCCCCGCATCCTGATCGCCAAGCTTGGCCAGGACGGCCATGACCGCGGCGCAAAGGTCGTGGCCACGGCCATGGCCGACATGGGCTTCGACGTCGACATCGGCCCCCTGTTCCAGACGCCGGAGGAGGCCGCCAAGGACGCGGTCGAGAACGACGTCCACATCGTCGCGATGAGCTCGCTTGCCGGAGGGCACAAGACCCTGCTGCCGGCGCTCGTCGACGAGCTCAAGCGCAGGGGGCGCGACGACATCCTCGTGGTGGTCGGCGGCGTCATTCCCGCGCAGGATTACGACTACCTCTACAAGAACGGCGCCGCCGCTGTCTTCGGTCCGGGAACGCCTGTTCCCGCATCGGCCATGGCGGTCCTCGGGAAGCTGGGAATAGCCCCGGTGGCCTGATCCCGGATCGGGCGAGCCCCATGCACGCTGAGTCAACACCGCCCGACTGGATTCCGGAGGGTGGCGGCCCCGAGTTCGCGACGCGCATGGTTGGGGGCGTCCCGCGGCCGTCCCCGGCCGGGCCCGCGCCCGCCCCGCCGAGGGCGGTCGACGTTCCCGCGCTCATCGATGGGATCAAGGCCGGCGACCGCGTCGCCCTGGCCCGCGGGATCACCCTCATTGAGAGCAGGGCGCAGGTCCACAGGGCCGCCGCGGAGCGGCTCCTGAACGCCCTCATGCCGCTTTCGGGAAACGCCTGGAGGGTCGGCATCACGGGGGCCCCCGGCGCCGGGAAGAGCACCTTCATCGACACGCTCGGCTCGAGCCTCTGCGACTCCGGCCGCAGGGTCGCCGTGCTCTCGGTCGACCCCTCCAGCCCGATCTCGCACGGAAGCATCCTCGGGGACAAGACGCGCATGGAAAACCTGTCGCGGCGACCGTCGGCCTTCATCAGGCCGTCGCCGAGCGGTGGGGAGGTGGGGGGTGTCGCGCGCAGGACACGCGAGACGATCACGCTCTGCGAGGCGGCCGGCTTCGAGATCGTTCTGGTGGAGACGGTCGGCGTCGGCCAGAGCGAGGTCCTCGTGCGCGAGATGGTGGACTGCTTCCTCTTGCTCATGATCGCGGGCGCCGGCGACGAGCTCCAGGGCATCAAGAAGGGGATCGTCGAGCTTGCCGACATCCTGGCGGTCAACAAGGCCGACGGCGAAAACCGCATCCGGGTGGAATCCACGCGTCTCGAGTTCGAGCGGGCCCTGCACTATTTCTCGATCTCCGACGAGGCCTGGCATCCGCCGGTCCTCGCCTGCTCGTCGCTCAGCAGCGAGGGCGTGCGCGAGGTGTGGGCCGAGGTCGAACGCTTCGTGAGGCACGCGAATGCGACGGGCCAGTTCATCGAGCGGCGCCACTCGCAGTCGCTTGCCTGGCTTTCGGCGCTTCTAGAGCAGGGGCTTCACGAGGCCTTCGCGGCTAAACGCGAAGTGATTGCATTAAGGAGGGAACTAGAGCTCGAAGTCGTTACCGGAAACGTAAGCGCCCCCTATGCCGCGCGCAGGCTCCTCGAGGCGGCGGGACTCATAATGGAAAACAATAAGCCCCAATGAATTGGCCGATAACACTGCTACTTTATCACAAATGCGCACTGGATCACAATTTACGCGCAGCAGCCTTGGCGTTCTGCGGTTAAACTCCACAGGTACCACCACCCACTTTTTCCGCCATGATTCAATCCATTGACCATCTGGGCATTGCCGTCCGATCGATAGACGAGGCGGTGCCGTTCTACGAAACCGCGCTTGGCTTACGCTGCCTGGGCCGCGAGGAGGTCGCCTCCCAGCGGGTCAAGACGGCGTTCTTCGATGTCGCGGGGGTCCATCTTGAGCTGTTGGAGCCCACTTCGCCGGACAGCCCGATCGCAAAGTTCATTGCGGACCGGGGCGAGGGCATCCACCACATCGCGTTTCGGACCGACAACATCAAGGGCCAGCTGGAGCAGGCGTCGGCAAGCGGGGTGCGCCTCATCAACCCCACGCCCATTGAGGGAGCGGCGGGAAAGCTTGTCGCCTTTCTCCATCCAAAATCGACACGAGGGGTGCTGACGGAGCTGTGCGCCCTGAAACCGGGCGGGAGCGCCCACTGATCCCCTAAGGAAACCAACCCATGGCTATCGCACCCAAATTCCTGTCCAACCTGGCTGAGCGCCGGAAGAAGGCCCTGGCCGGGGGGGGGGCTGAAAAGCTCGCCGCCCGCCACGAGAAGGGCCTCATGTCGGCGCGGGAGCGCGTGAAGGCGCTCTTCGAGCCGCACACGTTCCTCGAAATCGGCCTGCACGCCGACCACGACTGCCACGATTTCGGGCTCGGCGACAAGAGCTTCCCGGGCGACGGCGTCATCACCGGGGTGGGCTACGTCAGCGGCCGCCCGGCCGCCGTTTTCAGCCAGGACTTCACCGTGGGCGGCGGCGCCCTCGGCAGGATCCACTCCAAGAAGATCTGCGACCTGATGGACTACGCGCTTAAGGCCGGGATTCCCGTGATCGGGATAAACGACTCGGGCGGCGCCCGCATCCAGGAGGGTGACGACTCGCTCTCGGGCTACGGCCAGGTCTTCTTCCGCAACGTCCTCGCGTCCGGCGTCATTCCGCAGATCTCGATCATCGCCGGGCCGTGCGCCGGCGGCGCGGCCTACAGCCCCGCCCTCACGGACTTCCTCATCATGACCCGCAAGAACGCGAACATGTTCATCTGCGGCCCCGAGGTCATCAAGGCCGCCACGGGCC
>CAZHPC010000053.1:14875-20740 GCA_964534685.1 uncultured Opitutaceae bacterium | reverse complement strand
CCAAGAATCGGCCCGAAGAATCGAGATTGCGTCTGGACGTGGAGGGGCCCGTGGTTGGAAGCAGACTCGATGCTGCCTCAGCCTTCCGCTCGTCAGACACCCGGGGGTTTGCAGATCAACGCAGCAGACGGTGGCACGGGTCACTGAGCGGATGCCAAGAAATGCATTGCTGCCCATTTTCCGCCGGATCAGAATTGTAGTCACACCCCGTCTCGCAGTCTATGTAACCGTAAGGTCGAATTCTCCATGCAGCCCGATCGCGCGCTAGATCACGAAAGTAGGCGCATGGAGGCGTTGCGACGCTACGAGATTCTGGACACGCCTGCCGAGGCCGAGTTTGACGATTTCACGCGGCTCGCTGCGCAGATTTGCGGCACGCCCATCGCCCTCATTTCGTTGGTGGACGCTGACCGTCAATGGTTCAAGAGCAAGGTCGGGTTGGAGGTGTCAGAGACGCCCCGCAGCGTGGCCTTTTGCTCCAAGGCAATTGAAAAGAAAGGGTTGATGGAAGTGCCAAACGCGCTCGACGACGAACGCTTCCGCACGAATCCGCTGGTTGCCGGTGCGCCGAATATTCGCTTCTACGCGGGTTCGCCGTTGGTCAGTCCCGAAGGAATGGCCGTCGGCACTCTTTGCGTGATTGATTACACTCCCCGCCACCTCACCGCTCAACAGCGCGATGCTCTTGAAGCCTTGGGCCGGCGGGTGGTCAGCCAGTTGGAGCTCCGGATGGCCGCTCGCAGGGAAGCACATTTGAACATCGACCTTTCTCGCAAAGCCAGCTTCCAACAGGCGCTGCTAGACAGCGCCGATGCCGCCGTTATCTCCACCACGGTAGAAGGAGTCATCACTAGCTTCAACCGTGGTGCGGAGGAGATGCTTGGCTACACGGCGGAAGAGGTCGTGGGCAAGGCGGCTCCCGGCCTGTTTCACGACAGCGCCGAGGTTGCCACACGCGCGCAGGAGCTAACCCGTGAATTGGGCCGGAAGATCGAGCCGGCTTTCGAGGTCTTTGTCGCCAACAGGCGACAGGGAAAATCCGAGAACCGGGGGTGGACCTACGTGCGCAAGGACGGTTCCCGGGTCCCGGTTTTGCTATCGGTCGCCGCCATCCATGACGAAAAGGGCGGACTCGCCGGCTACCTGGGGGTCGCGCGAGACGTGTCGAAGATCAATCAGGCCACCGCGGCGCTTGCCGAAAGCAAATCCAAGTTGCGGGAGATGAATGCGCATCTTGACGAGCTTGTGGTCGACCGAACGGAAAAGCTGCGCGACACAGAAGAGCGCTTCCGCCTTATGGTGGAGGGCGTAAAAGACTATGCGATTATCATGCTGGATGCGGATGGGCGAGTAGTCAGCTGGAATGCCGGCGCGCAACGATTCAAGGGCTACTCGGATGAGGAGATCATCGGGAAGCACCTCTCGACATTCTACGTGCCCGAGGACGTCAAACTAGGCAAACCGCAGAAGGCGCTTGAGACCGCCGCAACTATAGGCCGCTTTGAGGATGAGGGCTGGCGAATTCGAAAGGACGGCTCGCGATTCTGGGAAAGCGTCATAATCACAGCCCTGCACGACAAAACTGGCAAGCTGCGCGGCTTTGCAAAGGTTGCACGCGATATCACGGAGCACCGGGAGGCAGAGTCACTTAAGCTGCGAACCCAAAGGCTGGAAAGCATAGGCACATTGGCGGGAGGCATTGCTCACGACCTGAACAACGCGCTGGCTCCGATCCTCATGGGAGTTGAGCTGCTTCGGCTGAGTTACCCGGACGCAGCGGGAACCGTGGACATCATGGAGGCGAGCGCCCGGCATGGAGCGGGCATGGTTAGGCAATTGCTAACATTCGCAAAAGGCATCGAGGGGGAGCAAATCCTTATCAATCCTCGGCACCTGTTCGACCAGATCGGGGCCATTGTCGAGGGCACCTTCCCCAAGAGTATCGTGCTGCGAAAGCGATGCCCAAGTAACCTCCATGCGATACTGGGCGACGCCACCCAGCTCTATCAAGTTTTGCTCAACCTTTGCGTCAATGCCCGCGATGCCATGCCAAATGGCGGCACATTGACCTTGGACGCTGAGAATGCCGAGATTGACGAGACTTATGCGAGCTCCTATCCGGACGCAAAGCTGGGAAGCTATGTCGTGTGGCGCGTCCGGGACACTGGTACCGGCATTCCGCCC
Source organism: uncultured Opitutaceae bacterium (assembly GCA_964534685.1). GTDB lineage: Bacteria > Verrucomicrobiota > Verrucomicrobiia > Opitutales > Opitutaceae > Palsa-1447. Next base: position 18,556 of record CAZHPC010000053.1, on the reverse strand, counting down.
GAAGTGCTCGAGCGTATCTTCGAGCCATTCTTCAGCACCAAGGGCCCTGACAAGGGAACCGGCCTGGGGCTCTCGACGGTACTGGGAATCGTCAAGAGCCACGGCGGATTCATCCGAGTCTACTCGGTGAGCGGCCAGGGTTCAACCTTTTCAATCCATCTGCCAGCGGACCCGTCAGCCGCTGCAATCCGGGGGGAGTCGACGACCACGAGTAATCCGTTCGTTGCCCATGGCGAAATGGTCCTCGTTGTGGACGATGAAGCCACCGTGCGGAAGATTTCCCGCTCGGTTCTGACAGCCATGAAGTTCCAGGTGGTCACAGCGTCGGACGGCACCGAAGCATTGATGCAGGTGGCGGAGAAGCGGGCCGACATTCGGGTTGTCATCACCGATCTGCACATGCCTAACATGGATGGGCTGACCTTTGTGCGTGTTCTCAGACACATGATGCCCAGCGTTGGCATCATCGTATCCAGCGGGCGCGTGGACGAGCGAGATCGGCTAGCATTCAAGGAACTCGGTGTCACCACGCTGCTGGAGAAGCCATTCAGCCGGGAGAAGCTCATTGCCGCTTTGCAATTGGTTCTCCAAAGCCCCGTGTCGTTTTCGATCTGATGCGTTGTGTCGGACGTGGTTTCTCGCTTTGAATAATCGCTTTTATGGCAAAAATACTTCTGGTCGACGATAACCCAGGACTTCTTGTGATGCAGAAAGGATTCCTAGAACATGGAGGGCACGTGGTGACCACTGCGACCAATGGGAAGGAGGCTGTGGAGCGAGCTCAGCGAGAATCGTTCGAGCTTCTCATCACGGACTTGGTCATGCCCGAGAAAGAGGGCATCGAAACCATTATTGAGCTGCATCGAAAATTTCCAGCGATGAAGATCATCGCAATGTCGGGCGGCGGCAGGATCGATTCAAAAGATTATCTGGATCTTGCCGGGAAACTTGGGGCATCGAAAACCCTTTCCAAGCCCTTTTCAGGGAAGGAACTGCTGGCCGCCGTGACCAGTTTGACCTCGGTCCAAGCAGGGGGTGGGGAGCCCGCGCGATCGTAATGGAGCTCTTTGCAGCCGGCACGATGTTTCAAGGCGAGGAGGAACGGAAAAGCTCGCGACTGTTTGTCTGCCCAAGCCGTTTGTTGCCACAGCATGCTGAATATATATAGCGCGGCGTACCCTCGACAGGTCCATGGCGCCCGGATCCAATCTCATAGACCCCCCGATTTCCCTTATGGCATCCATCCTTCTGATTGACGACGACAAGAATCTACGCGTCATGACCACCGCGTTGCTGCGAGCGGGCGGCCACGCCGTGGACACTGCGAATGACGGCAAGGCGGGACTAGAGCTCTATAAATCTGGGCAGTACGATCTGGTCATCACAGATATTGTGATGCCCGAGATGAATGGGTTGCAGCTGATCGAACAGCTTTCAAGCACGTCGCCGAGGCCTCGCGTGATCGCATTTTCTGGTGGCTCCCCGCTTAGCCAGTCGAGCTTATTGCCGTTCGCGAAAGAGCTCGGTGTCGAGCGAATCCTCGCCAAGCCGGTGCTGCCCGGCGTGTTGCTGCGGACCGTGGCCGATGTTCTCACTAAACCTGCTCAGGCCACGAAAACGCAGGCTAAGCCGTGAGAAAGGCGGATTGGAATACTCCTCCAGTCAGTGGGATCCACTGCCAACCGCGTTAGCGCACCGAATCGAGAATTGGATCACTCTGACTCGATACCGATGCGACAAATGAAGCGGAACGGGATTTCGGTGGCATGGGAAATGCGCTTGGCGGAAAAGATTCTGGGTTTCGCAGGAGAAAACTGACTCCGCTGCCGAGTCGCCGTTTTGTAATCACGCTCTGAAAACTGAGAACACGCACGATTGCAACAGGTTGCCGACTCGCATTGTTCCGATTTCGACTCCCGAGAGTCGCCCCCTCTAAATTTCCCCTGAAAGGAGGGGAATTTGCGTCCGGACCCAGTTTGCGCCCCAAAACTAAGGTGGAATGGTAAAGGCATGAACTGGCCGCGCCTGACGCACCTCAAATCCGGTCGTTGGCAGGTGGAAACGGGCCATACGAAACGGCAACCGCACCGGTGTCACTCGGAATACGGCAGGATATAGACTTCGATCAGGGCCGATGCACCAGTTGCTGGCGCTGAAGGGTCAACAGCCTGGGCGGTATAGGCCCCCGGACTGAGGGTGCCGAAGAACACGACGTCACCAGACCCCGATTGCAGCGGGAAGGCGCCGACGAGATTGAAGATCCAGTTCATCGCCTGGGTGTCGTATCCCGTAACCGAGCCCCAAGGCTGTGCGGAGGCGGTCACGTTGGCTCCGGAATACAGGCTCATCTCGGGACTTGCCGAAGCCGGATTTACCCCGAACTGCACGAGTCCGGGCCCCACGGCGCGAACCAACACAAGCCTGCTTGCGCTGCCGCCAATCACAAATCCCGTGATTGCGGTTTCAGAAGGCCGGATGGTCACGCGGTTGCTGACATTGATCAGATACGAGTTGGGAGATGCCACCAGGATCGAAAACGATTCGGCGCCGATCGTGTTAGTGCCCACATTGACGCTTCCCTTGGTATCGCCTGAAAACTCCAGCTTGCCGCCGTAATATTGGCGTGCGCTCGGAAAGCTGATGTTGAGCGTCGCCTCATTCGGATTGCCCACCGTCGGAACATAGGTGTACGTGCCTGTTAGCGTTGGGCTATAGGAGACAAAGCCAAGCGCCTCGGTTCTGGCGTAGAGCTGTTTGCAGGTCCCGTCGGGAGCCAGATAGAAAAGCTCCGTATCATGGGCCTCATCCGTAAGGAAGCCCGGATATGTCTGGTAGTCCAGAGTGACAAAGGAATCCCCGAGCTGAGCCGGAGGAAGCGCCCGCGCCACGGGGAAGATCATGCATCCTAAGAACATAACCATGGGTGCGTTTGAGAATTTCATGAAGTGTTGCCCTCTTTTGGTTGGTTGCATTGCCTGACGAATCGCCGTCCCCGAGAGGGAACGGGCATAGACCCAGCTGTTATCGACAACCGGCGCGCCGGTTTCCGCTATTGTGACCAGTCAGAATGCCCGTTTAGTCAATCCGCCGCCGGAGTCTGGAAGCGGCGCTAATCCCATGCAGATCCAAAACTCCTCCCATCGGGGGCGAACCGGACGCCTCCGGAATGCGCACGATCACGACTTGCCTGACAGCGTGACGGTCTAGATCCTGACAATCTGCTCTTCAGTCGGGGGACGGTTGATCTCAGTCGGCGCGCAAACCCGGCCAAAGCGGCTTCCGCCGCTTAGGCCGGGAGGATGTCAATCACGTCAGTTCAAAGTTAGGACATGCTTGGGGCACCATTTTTGGGCGGATTGGCGAGTAGCGGAGCTTTGAGGGCTGTCTACGCAAAGGTTTTTGGGGTTGACGGTGACCTTCAGGTTCTAAGTCCTCGAACGATGTTGCGCCCAAGGGGAACGCTAATGCGGTTGCGAGAATGGCTGGCCGTGATGTTTGCCAGCCCGGAGGTTACGGGAAGGACGCGGCGCCGCGATCTGCTGATAACTATGGCGTTCGCCGCCGCCGTCGGTGGCTGGCTTTTCGCGTACAAGCTCAAGAGCTATTACGGTCTGGCAACCACGTCGGACCTCTTTGAAACCGAGCAACTCGCCACTTCCTGGCTGCACGGCCGGTTCCTGG
>CAZHPC010000053.1:0-14775 GCA_964534685.1 uncultured Opitutaceae bacterium | reverse complement strand
CAGGACGCCGTCTACGGCTTCCACGTTGAGCTGCTGCTCCCCGCAATGGGACTTTGGCTGGCCTATTTTGTCCTTGGACGCAACTGGACGGGCAGCGTTCTGATGTCGCTTGCCGTCCTGAGCGTGAAGGAGGACGCGCCGCTGGTCGCGATGGCCGTGGGCGCCATGGCATTCTGCGAGCACGCGATCCGGTCCGCAAACCCTGGTTCTGGGCGGGAGCGCCAAAGCTGGCGCCGCAGGGTGAACCTGCCCGCCATCGCGGTCGTGATTATCGGGGCGGCGGCGCTGCCCATTCTGCTCCATGTCATCAGGGCGAATACATCCGTGGCAGGCTACGGGGGCGGCTTCGAGCGCTTGCGCGTCGTAGGCGGCTTCAAGGTCACCAGCGGGAGCACGCTCGTCGCGTTTTTCTTGGGCCATTGGGCTGACTGGCTCAGGTCGCCCGCGGTTTCCACGTGGCTGGGCTTGGCGGTCTCGGCAACACTGGGTCTCGTTGCCTTGAGACCGCACGCACTTGTCGTCGGTCTGCCGCTGTCGGTGATAAGCTGGCTGATGGTGGATGATCTGCTGTGGCCGCCGCGATTTGCGATCTCGCTGACATTCTTTCTCATGGTCGGAATTCTGGCATTCGCGTCTGTATGGCAGATCTTCCGCAGGGCGGCGTTGTCCGGATTCAAGGGAAGGATTGCCGCGGCTGCGGTTGTGGTGCTGGCCGCATTCGGTGTCGTCAGGGGCTTTCAAGCGCAGCTGACCGCGGCGCCGGATGCGAGGGAGGTCTACGCCCTGAACCCGAAGCTGCCGTACAGTCCCGAGGACATGGCCCGTGCCGAAGCCCTTTTCAGCATCTATCGACGCGAGGGCAAGCCGAACGAGCCGGTGGTGGCCGTATCCTACCTGTTTCGCTATGCTGAGGGTCGAGACCTGTATTGGTGGAATCGAATGGAGAACCGGCCCGCTCCGGTTTGGATCCTGTGGGACGACGTCTCCAATCCCGTCGGGGACCGCACCTCGCATTATGACCTATTGGGGCGAAGCGGGAGGTTCTCGCTCCACAAGAAGAGATAGCCCGGTATCTCGCGCCGGCGGACGGCGAGCGCCACGTCGTGGAGCTGCCCATTCTTTCACCGACGGACAGTCAGGTCTTCTGCGGAGTCTTTTCCGAGACGACCTTGATGACCTGGTAGGAACACGGACCCTCGCCGATATTCCTCATGGTCCGCTCGTCATTGGGGGCAACGTAGAACAGTGATCCCACCCCCGCCCGGTGGGCGATTCCGTTCAATGTGGCCTCGACCATACCCGACTTGACCACGAAGAGCTCGTCTCCGGGGTCGCGGTTGCGGGGCGTCGTGCTCTCGCCGGGATTAAGGCTGGTGATGTGGCTCTCCAGCCTGAGAAACGTGACGGTGGGCGAGTCGAGCACCTCGGTGTGGTGGCCGATTCTCGTGAGCGCAGCGGGAAGGTGGTCGCAGTCGACGACTCGGGAGGAGAGCATCTGCGGGGGGGCCCATTCTGCGGCGGGCTGATCGCGGACGGTGTGGACCGAGCCGGTGTAGAAATTCACGACGTAGTAGGTGGCGGGAGTGGAGCCGGTGTTCGTCAGGTTGTGCGCGTCGTTTGACGCAAGGAAGACAAGGGCGCCAGGGCCCGCGCCCTGTTTCCTGCCATTGATCGACACCTCGACCTGTCCGGACTTTATAAGGAGCATCTCCTCCCACGGATGGTGATGAGGGGAGTGAGACGCCATTCCCGGCCTCAGGGTCGTGACGTGGACCTCGAATTTCTCGAGGGTCGGGGTGGGCTCGTCGAAGATCGCGCAGTAGAGCCCGACCGGCGATGGCCGGAATGAGAGCGCGTTCCAATCGACAAACGTCGAGCCGAGCGGGATCGACCTGGCCGGCGGAGAATAGCTGACGGCAACGGATTGGGCTGACACGGGTGGGGAGGACGCTGCTAGCAACATGGAGAAGGCGAGCAGCGGGAGTCGGGGAAAACTTTTCATGGCGGAGCAAAGATCTTCCTGTCTTGGGGCCGGCCGGCCGGCCGGCTTTGCTTAACATCCCCGGATTTGCGGCCGATGGCGAGCCGGTCTTCGCTTCTCGGGGCGGCCGTCAAGCTGTCCCTTTGGCCCCAAGAACGCGATATGCGGAGGTCGGAAGCCCTTCCAGGTGAGCATTGTCCCTAGAAATTTGTCCAAAAAGTGGACTCTTAATCGTTTGTAGAGCGTCGGCACCTTGGTCTTTAGACATCACCGTGCTGATCTCGCGTCAAAGGATCACGGTCGATAGTCACTCGCAGGCTTTGCCGGCTCTCCGCGGATTGCTGCCCCGCAGGTTGGCCCAGTCCGTCTCTGGCCTGGCTTGGAACGGGCAACGGGGATCGGAGAGCCGTGCAAGGACGCGGGCAGACCTTGTGATCCCATCCCGACAGCGGAAGGCGGACGCGTGCAATTGACCCAAATAATCAAGGGCACGTTTTCGGAGCGGTACTGCGCCATGCACGGACTGCCGAAGTGGGAATTCATTGATTCGGTGCTCATGCGTTCACTCTATCCCCATGCGCGGCTGCTTCGGCCTGTGCTCCGACTAAAGCCCGGTTACTTCAAGGCCGACCTCGAATTCATCTCGTGCGTGGGCCGGATCAAACGGATGCGCGACTTCGACATGGAGGCCTTCGCCTACGCCAATGATCCGGACAACCATGGCTTCCTGCGCCGGACGCTCAAACTGCGAGTGTCCGCGGGCCGGCTCAACGGAATCGTGTGGAGCACCCTGCGCGACGGCTCCTGCCAGCCTTTCGTGGCCGAAAAGTGAATCCGGCCGTTGTGTTGCGTGTTTCTGGCCTGGAATGCCTTAGGTACGCAAAGCCGAGCCGGAAGCGGGAGCCTATCAGGGGCGAAAAGGGCCGGATTGGCGCGCTACGTAGATACCGCATTCCGGGGGCATTGCTTGGGCAAAGGGCTAAGTGATTATACTCATCACCATGGGCGATTTGTGGACTCCAATTACCTTTGAAGTACCCGAAAGCGCGTAGATTTTTTTTCAACTAGGTGCAAAAAAAACGTAAAATAGTCATCATCGACGACCACCCGGTATTCCTGACGCTGCTCGGCGACCTCCTAAGGCACAAACTGGACTTTTCGGTAGTGGGATTTGCGCACAGCGGCCAGGAGGGACTGAAGGTCTGCGCGAAGACGAAGCCCGACTTGGTAATGGTCGACATGATGATGCCGGGAATGAGCGGGCTCGAGTTGATCAAGTCGCTGCGGAGGGAGAATCCGAAGGTCCTCCTGCTAGCGATCAGCGGCATCGTGACAAAGGAGCTCATCCACATGGCGTTCATGGCGGGTGCAAACCGCTATTTCTCGAAGGCGCGGTCGATCGAAGAACTCCTCCACACGCTGAAGGCGATGAGCGAGGGACGGACGGAGATGACGCCCGAGGAGGCGGACGCCCTCAGGTGGGCCGTGCGCGAGCGAAGGCTCCGGAGCGAGATTTCGAGCAAGGACCTGGAGCTCCTGCGGCTCTTTTCGGATGAGCTGCCGGTGAAGGAGATTGCCGTGAAGACGGGCCGCACGGCTTCGGGTGTGTACAAGGCGTTCAGGCGAATCAGGCAACGATTGGACACGAAGACCGACCGGGACCTCAGGCTGGCCGCGCAGAGGTTCGGCCTGGAAGGTGCCACGGAGACGCCAAAGTGACGAATGACTGCGAGGCACGGGGCTCGATTGCATCCGGACCACCCCCGCTGGTGTATCTTGCCCGGAGGCTTGCCGACCGGACGGTCACCGCAACGCGCCTGGCGGGTTTGGAAGGGGACGGCCAGCCGTTTCAGGCGATCAACCGGCAGGTCCAGCTCACAGGGCACACCTTGATTCGACACTGGGCATTCGGCGGCAGCGACGATCACGACCAGGACGGTCCCGTCTTCGTGCCCGACCTTCGGACAACCGGCTCGGTCCAGGCGTTCCGTGTGAGCGTCCAGCACCACGAAAGCGAGGCTGCATCGGCGATCATCGTCATCCAGGGCGAGAGCCAGGCGCCGCCGCGCACCGGAGCTCCGGTGGCGGCGTGCACCATGTGCCAGGTCCAGGACGCCATGAAGGGCCTCTGGTCGCTGGCTGGGTGCTGCCGCTACCTCTACGAGGTGAACGCCAAGGATGAGCTGCGGGTCCACCTCATGGAGGGTCCATTCCAGAAGATCTTCGGCGTGGGGCGAGATGAGATGAGGGCCCCCACATTCGCCCTTTTCCTGCGCAACATCCTTCCCGAGGACCGGCCGTTTCCCGAGGCGGTGGGCGAGATTCTTGCCGCGAACGGATCGTGGTCCGGCGCCTATCGCGTGCGCGGCGAGGACGGCTATGTGCGGCACATGCGTCACTTCGCGGTGCGTCACGAGTACCAAGGAAGCGTCTTTGTCTCCGGTCTCATCCTCGACGAATCGGCCTCGGCTGCCGCACGGGAGGAATCATCCGTGTTCCGGCTGTCCGTCGAGAATTCCCGGGAGGGCTTTGCGATTACCGATTCAAAGGGCCGCTACACCTACTTGAACCAGGAGCACGCGCGGCTGTTCGGCTACCCGGACGCAGGGGAGCTTCTGGGGCACGAGTGGAAGATGCTCTACCGACCGCCGGAAGTTGAAATCATCCAGCAGAAAATATCCCAGGAGGTCGAGAAGGCCGGGTTCTGGCACGGCCAGGTGCTGGCCCTGAGGAAGGACGGGACGACGTTCAAGCAGGACCTGACCCTATCGCTCATGGCGAGCCGGGGTCTCGTGTGCGTCTGCAGGGACCGGACCGAGGAGCTCCAGATTAACGCCCGCCTCGAGGAGAGCGAGACCATGCTCCGGACGCTCTTCGACGCGCTTCCCATGGGGATCCTGATACGCGACGAGCACGGCGTGCGGCAGTTCGCCAACGGGTTCATCCTGCGAGGGGACGGCTCCGGAGCGGCCGAACTGCCCAGCTCGGATTGGGCGCTTGGCGGCAAGGAATGGGAGCGCCGCCAGGTCGAGACCGACCGCCAGGTGCTCTCGACCGGGAAGTCCTGCGAGTATGTCATCGAGTCCGAGGTCGCCAAGCAGAAGCGGTGGTTCCACTGCATCGTCTTCCTTGTTCCCGCGTCGTCGGGTGGAGGAAGGCGGATCGGCAGCCTGGTTATGGACATCACCCGCCAGAAACGCCTGGAGCAGGAGGCCACCAACCTCTCCGAGCGGCGCCGCGAATTCCTGGAGATGCAACGGGAGTTCATCTCCATGGTCTCGCATGAGTTTCGCACGCCATTGACGACGATCCAGGGCGCCCAGTACCTCCTCGAGAAGCTCTTCAAGCAGTCGTCGGGACTGAGCAGGACGGTCACCGAGAACGCCGAGAAATGGCTTGGCCTCCAGGCCTCGGCGCTCGCGACCCTGAGGAAACTGGTGGACCAGGTCCTTATGCTCAACCGGATCGCGCACATGACTGGCGAGGCGTCGCTCGAGAGGCTTTCGCCCGCCGACGTGCTTGCTGAAACGGTTGCGCGCTTCAATGATTCCATGGACACCGCGCGCGTCGTGCTACGGACGGACCTGCCTACTGGGTTCAAGGCGTCCATGGACCCGGGCCTCGTGAAGGCGGCCGCCGAGAACCTGATCTCGAACGGCCTCAAATACTCGGCTCTGGGATCGGCGGTGCAGGTGCGCGTGTACGCCGAGCCGAACGGATGGGCGGTCGATGTGGTCGACGAAGGCCGGGGGATTCCCCAGGCGGACCAGGCGAAGCTCTTTCGGCCGTTCTTCCGCGCCGGAAACGTCGGGACGGTTCCCGGCACCGGACTCGGGCTTGCGATCGTCCGGCGGGCGGTGGACTTCCACGGGGGGCGCATCCGTTTCGAGAGCGAGGAGGACGAGGGCACGAAATTCGAACTCCACTTCCCGAACGTCGCCCGCCCGCCCGCGGACGAGACGGTGCTCGGGCGCGTGCCCCCCATAGGAGAGGAGCAAAGTCATGAGTGACCCGGCCATTCGTGTGCTGCTTGTCGAGGACGAGCCCGACGTGCGCTCGGTGGCGGACGGCATCCTGACCTCATTTGGCCACGTCGTGACCGCCGTGGCCAACGGCGCAGAGGCCCTGGCCGCCCTGGATTCCGCACAGCCGGACGTCATCGTAAGCGACATCCGCATGCCGGTGATCGACGGGTTCCAGCTGCTGCAGAGGATCCGGTCCGATCCGATGTGGCACGAGATCCCGTTCATCATCGTTTCCGCGAAGGCCGAGAGCGCGGACCTTCGCATGGGCATGTCGCTCGGCGCCGACGACTATGTCACCAAGCCCTACCGTCCCCAGGACATCCGAAAGGCCATCGAGATACGGGTGCTGCGGGCCAAGCAGGTTTCGGAGACGATAGCCCGTAACCAGCGGCTCCTGACGCACATCCTGCCGCACGAGCTGCGCACGCCGCTCATGGGCGTGATCGGCTACGCGGACCTGATGGTGGACACGGCTTCGGAGGGCAAGACCCTCTCGGTGGCCGAGCTCTCCGAATACGGCCGCATGCTGCAGGTCTCCGGGGCGCGGATCTTCCGGATCGTCGAGAATCTTCTCTTCTGGGCGAGATTGGAGGCTCCCCGCGAGACCCCCGGGACCCCCGAGAAGCCGACGCGCGTTCAGGAGGAGGTGACACCGGAGGGCCTTATGCAACTCGCGGAATCGATAGCGAGGCAGTATGGGCGGCCCAACGACGCGGTCGTGGACTGCCCGACGGTAGCGAAGATCCAGGTCGTGACGACGGGTTTTGCCTTTGTCATGAGGCACATCGTGGAGAACGCCTTCAAGTGCTCTCTGCCGGGCACCCAAGTGCGCATCGCCGCCCGCACGAACTTCAAGATGCTCATGCTGAGCGTTGCGGATTCCGGGCGGGGCATGAGCACGGAGCAGATCGCGCGCGTTCTGAGGTTCCGTCACCTTGACGGGCATGGAATCGGAGGGCAGGGGATGGGAATGGGCCTCATGCTCGCGGCCACGTTCGCGCGAACATCCGGCGGGCTCCTGAGCCTGGAGCCCGGACCGGACGGAAAGGGTCTTGTGGTCGACATGAGCCTTCCGCTCGTGGCCGATCTGGTGCCGGCCTAGGGCACGCGGGTCTCCTCCCGCGGGGGCAAGGCAGGTGCCGCAATCCGGTGCAGCAGGTTCGCAATACCGGACACACGACATGCTAAGGCATCTAACCGCGCTCCTGGACCGCCTGAACTCCACCTACCGGGACCGCTCGCTCTTTGATCGGCTCAAGGCGCGGCTCCTGGCGACCATCGCCCTTGTGGTGCTGGTGTACATGCCGCTCAATATCGCAAAGAACGCATGGCTTCAGCCGACCGTCCCGGTGGCCAGGACCGTTCTCAATCTCATCGTCTGGACCGCCGGCCTCGCCTGCCTTCGGGCCGTGATGAAGGGCCGACTGGAGCGGGCGGGCAACGGGCTCGCCCTTGCCATGGCGATTGCCGTTCACGGGATGGTGCTGCTCGTCGGCGCAACCGCCACGCCCGTTCAGCCCCTGAGCATCGGCATCCAGACCTTCGCCTTCGACCTGGTGATCCTCCTGGTCGCCATCGTGTTTGCGTCGCGACTTGTGGCGACCGTCGTCCTTGCGATCATGGTTGCGGGCCAGGTCGGCTTTTACTTCTTCCTGCTTCACTCCCCGAACCTGGACGCCGCGGGAAGGATCTCGGCGGACACACTTCTCAGGGAAGGAATGCTCGCGAAGGGTCTCATCTTCGTTCTGGGGATCACGCTGGTGCGGATGATCGACGCGGCGCACAGGCATGGCGAGGAGACGCTGCGCCGGTCGATCACCGTCAATGAGAACCTGGAGCGACTCGAGCGCGAGACCCGGATCCTGTCGGAGCGGCGCCGCGAGTTCCTGGAGGCGCAGCGCGAGTTCATCTCAATGGTGTCGCACGAGTTCCGGACGCCGCTCACGACGGTCCAGGGCGCCCAGTACCTCCTCGACGGGCTGCTGGTGAAGTCCGGGATCCTGAGCGGGTCGGTCGCAGAGAAGACCGGGCGATGGCTCGGCCTGCAGAGCTCGGGGCTGGCGACCCTCAGCAAGCTCGTGGACCAGGTGCTCATGCTCAACCGAACCGAGCACATTACGGGCAAGGCGTCGTTTGAGCTCCAGTCGCCGGGCTCCGTGATCGCGGAGACGGTCGGGCGCTTCAATGACTCCATGGAAACCGCCCGGGTGGTATTGAGGGACGATCTGCCGTCCGGATTCACCTCGTCCATGGACCCGGGCCTCGTGAAGGCGGCGACCGAGAACCTGATCGCTAACGGGCTCAAGTACTCCCAACCGGAGAAGCTCGTTCGCGTCCGGGTCTTCGGGGAGCCGCAGGGTTGGGCGCTCGAGGTGGTCGACCAGGGCAGAGGCATTCCGGCAAAGGATCAGGCAAGCGTCTTTGAGCCGTTCTTTCGCGCGGGAAACGTCGGCAACGTATCCGGGACGGGACTGGGACTTTCGATCGTGAGGCGCGTCGTCGATTTTCACAGGGGGAGGATCGAGTTTGAGAGCAGGGAGAACACGGGCACGAGGTTCGTGATCCATTTCCCAAACGCGTCATTGCCGCTTCCCGAGGCAGCCGCGCAGGGAAAGGGGGCACTTGTCCGGTCGGGTTGACCCGGAGGTCGCGTCCCCTCCGACATGCCTAGCCCGGCAGGCGACCATGCCGGCTCCGTCACTTGCGGGGCTCGGGGAAGCGCTCGACGCTGAGGATCCTGCCGAGGAACACGGATCCGCATGTGGACCCGCCGATCAGGTTCCTGCCGATCGTGATCTGGTCGGCCGTGCTCGGGTGGCACGCAAAATTCCCCTCGAGCGCCGTTCGCCCGTCGATGACGACCTTGACCGCGTTGGTCGCGTGGCTCGCCGAGTCCGCAGGGTACAGTGCCTGGAAGCTGATTGCGATCCGATGGGTGCGCGCGAAGTCTGTCTCGACCTGCGGCCCCTTGAGCCCGCCGACGCCCCAGTGGTCAAATCCGAACGAGACGTGGGTCGCATCGATGTAGCGCACGTAGACAAAGTCGCCTGCGCCGGACCGCCCCGTGACCACAAGCGGCTCCTGCGTGCCCGGCACCCAGGAAGGGAATACGACGCTCATCTCGACGGCGCCGAAGCCGCTGCGGACGAGCCTCGGGATGACGTCGGAGCCCACCTGGCGGACCCCTGTGACGATGCCCGTGAACTGTCGGCTTGCCGCGGTGGAGCCGTAGGCGTTCAGGCCCACCACCGCGGAGCCGGGCGCGCCAGGGAAGAAGTCCTGGTCGACGTTGAGCACGGTGCGCCCGTCAAAGATCACGACGAGACGGTTCGGGCCCGCGGCCGCCCTGTCGGGTCCGGGCGACGCGCTGGCCAGCGAGCCCATCCATGCAATCACGACGTGAGGAACGTAGGGGTCGAAGGCGATGGACTCGCTCTGGGGGCCGCCTGCCCCGTAGTGGTCAAGCGCGAACCTGACCCTGTTGGCCCCGTCGTAGACGCAATACAGGAGATCGCTCTTCATGCCGCGGCCCGTGACGAGCAGCGGGTCGGCCCCGGTGGGCATGGAGGCCGGCAGGTAGAGGGACAGCTCAATGGGAAGGGGCTTGTCGAGGCGGCCAACGACGCTGTCGGGCCTTGGGAGCGGCAGGCGGCTCACGGCCTCGATCTGGCCGGAGAATGCAGCGGCCATCCCGCCGGCAAACCATCTCTGGCGGCCAATCGACATGTTCGCCGGTGAGGAGTCGTAGCACTCGAGGGCCGTGCGCAGGACATCGGCTCCGTTGACCGTGACCCGCACGTCCATCCGTGCCGCGTCATACTCCTCGCGGGTCCAGTCCGAGAACGCCGGGTGCCCGAACGGCGGCAGGAGCGATCCGCAGCGGGCCTCCACCACCAGCCTTCGGTCGGGCGGGATCTCAAACTCCCGGCCGGCAAAGATGCCGGTCCCGGCATGGTAGAGGCTCAGGCGCGCGCGGCCGGCGGGCAGGTATTCTATCAACAGCCAGTCGCGCTGGTCGGGCTGGCGGCCTGTCTCGAAGAGCGGTTCCGGCACCCGCGGCGGATGCTCGGGGGCCCTTAGCTCCATGCGGAGCCCGCCGAACTGGGCGCCCCCGGCCCTCTGCACGGCATAGGCGGGCCAGTTGGCAACGCGCGCGACTCCCAGGAGGGCGTCCTTCCTGGGGAGCCACTTTGCATACGCCGCCAGGTTGAAGAACACGGAGACCGCCGCCGCCAGGACGATGGCAGCCGCCGCGAGCCGCCCCTTCCCGGCCAGGGCGCGCCGATGCGCGAGGAGAAGGGCCCCGACGGCCGCAAGGGCAAGCCAGGCCTGGGCGAAGTCGCACGAGTAGCGGAACGCGGAGGCGAAAAAGCTCGCGAGAACGGCGAGATTCGCGACCGAGGCGCCGGCCACCGCGAGGGAGAATGCAGTGAGGCGCGACCGCTCCTCGCCCGGCCCGGACCTGGGCTGAAGAAACGCGGCGGCCGCGAGCCAGCACCACGGAAGATAGCGCAGGATTCCGTAGGGCTGGATTCCCTGCTGTGAGAAGAACGGGAAGTAGGACTGCCACAGCCCGAAGTTGAACAGGTAGAGGGACAGGTTCTGCAGCAGGTGACCCGCGGAGATGAAACGCGTGGCATTCAGCCGCTCGCCGGCGAGCGCATAGTGCATGCCGAATTCCGCGGGGGAGCCGAAGCGGGCCCAGTTGAAGGCGAGGAGCCCCAGGCCGCAGGCCGCCGCGGGCAGGAACGCGGCTAGCGAGCCCTTCAGGAGCGCCCGCAGCCTGCCGTCGCGGGGCGCGCCCCTGCCAAAGGCGTAGGCGCCCATCGGGACAAGGAGCGCAACGGAGCTCAGCAGGTAATTGGGGCGGGCGCCCAACGAGAGACCGAACAGGAGCCCGGCGGCGCCCATCCAGGCGAGCGCTTTGGAGGGCGAGTGGATGGAGCGATAGATTGCCGCAAGCATGAGCGCCTGCAGGAAGAGGGCGCAGGAGATGGGGACCTGGTAGAATTGCGGTCCCTCGACGAGGAGTATGGCGGGCGTCGCGAGCGCCAGACAGGCCCAGGACGCGATGAGGACGGCGGTTGGAGCCTGCGGGAAATACCTTCGGCGCGCCGCGAGAACGAGCGCCATGAAGGTCCAGATTGCGCCCAGGCAGAACAGGGCGACGGCCAGCGCCTCCGAGACGTACCATCCGGTCAAGGCCGCCGCGGGCCAGAAGAGGATGACCACAGGGGTGACCCCGAAGTAGAGGTAGTAGTGGCCCTTGAAGAGCGACATGTCGTGCACCCTGTGGGATGCGTTCGCCACGGGGTCGTAGGGGTCGGCCAGCGCCAGAAGGGCCGGCTTTGGGGTTATGGCCGCATAAAGGTGCCCCGATCGGAACCCGGCTGTCTCAAGGTTGTAGTAGCCCTCGGGCTCCCTGGTGGCCAGGATCCACCGGTCCGCAGGCTGGAGCGCTGACCAGACATAGAGCCACCCGACAAGGATCCCCAAAAGGACCCCTGCAGCCGTCTCCATCCGCCTGACACGGGACTTGAGCGCTGGGCATCCGTCCTCAGGGAGGGCACTCGCTGGCATCGATGCGGAGTTTCGCTGGCGAGCGCGCCCTTACAAGCCCGCGTTTGGGTGCGAGCGCGTCGGCTCCGCGCGGCTGCGGGCTTTCACATTTGGCTCGTTCGCCCCCGGCATTGTCTCCAGATACTTGCCCACCATGCTCCCCTTGAGATTCCTGGGCGCCTGCCTGATGGTCCTGCCTTGCGTCGTTGCGGCGCGGGCCCAGGGCGCCCTTGGCGCGGATGAGGAGGCGAAGATAGCCGAGCTCGTGAAGGCGAGCGGGATCCCAAGCGCCTCCATTGCCGTCGTGGAGCACGGCGAACTCGTGTATGCGAGGGCGTTTGGAAAGGCCGCCCTGGCACCGGACCGGGCGGCGGACGCCTCGACGCGCTACTTCGTCGGGTCGATAAGCAAACAGTTCACGGCGGCCGCCGTGTTGCTCGCGGCCGAGGACGGGAAGCTTTCCCTGGACGACCGCGTCTCAAGGTTCTATCCCGAACTCACCCGGGCGGGCGACATCACGCTCAGGGAACTCCTGGGCCACACGTCGGGGTACGAGGACTTCGCTCCGCAGGACTACCTCATCCCCGAATGGACCCGGCCGACGACGCCGGACGCGGTCATCAGTGCCTGGGCGGGCAAGCCCCTCGATTTCGAGCCGGGCACCCGTTGGGAGTACAGCAACACGAACTACGTCCTTGCGGCGCGGATATTCGAGAAGGCGACGGGCGAGGGCCTCTTCGCTTTCCTGAAGCGCAGGATCTTCGGGCCGCTCGGAATGACGAGCGCGACCGACGGCTATCTCGAGAGGCGGCCAGAGGACGCGGCGCCCTACACGCGCTTCGCGCTCGGGCCCCCGCGCCCGACCGCCCCTGAGGCGCCCAACTGGTACTACGGCGCGGCGCAACTGGCGATGACCCCCTCGGATCTCGCCCGCTGGGACATCGCGATGCTTCATCACAAGATCCTGAGCGAGAAATCCTACCGGGACTTCACCGAGGAGGTGCGCCTCAAGAACGGCGACCTCACCCACTATGCGCTCGGACTCGGCGTGGGCGACATGGACGGGATACCGCGGGTCTCGCACACCGGGGAGGTCACGGGATTCCTGACGTCCAATGCAATCTACCCGACGCGGAACGCGGCCGTCGTGGTCTGCACGAACCAGGACAGCGTCTTCGTCTTTGAAACGATCGCCCACCAGGTCGCCAAGTGGCTCCTCGAGCCGGAGAGCCGCGTCGCCGACAAGCCGCCGCCGGCCGAGCTGAGCCAGGTCGAGTCGATTGTGGAAGGCCTCCAGCGTGGCAGGATCGACCGCTCCCTCTTCACGCCCAACGCCAACGCGTACTTCAGCGCAACCGCCATCGAGGACATCCGGGCGTCGCTCAAACCCATGGGGGCGGTGAAGCAGGTCGAGCGCACGCGGACCTCCGAGCGCGGGGGGATGAAATTCCGCGAGTACTCGGTGCAGCTTAAGAAGGGGACCTTGAAGGTGACGGTGTATGTGACGCCCCAGGGCCTCCTCGAACAGTTCTTGATCGCGCAGGATATTTAGGGCAGTAACGGCGTCCGGTTCCTAGGGAGTCTTCTGGGGCAATTTCACAAAAAAGGGGCATTCATGTGTGCGCATGTAGAAATTAACATGGCTGAGCGATCAAAGGGGAGGGGCAGTCTATGAGCGGGGTCCGCGTGCTCGTCGGCACGCGAAAGGGCGCGTTCATCCTCACGTCGGACGGCGCGCGCAAGATATGGAAGGTCGACGGCCCCCATTTCGGGGGCTGGGAGATCTATCACCTGAAGGGTTCGCCGGCGGATCCGAACCGCCTCTATGCGTCGCAGTGCAGCGGCTGGTTTGGGCAGCTGATCCAGCGCTCAAGCGACGGAGGCAGGACCTGGGAGCCGGCGGGCAACGACTTCAAGTACGACGGGATACCGGGCACCCACCAGTGGTATGACGGCACGGCGCATCCCTGGGAATTCAAGCGGGTCTGGCACCTCGAGCCCTCGCACACCGATCCGGACACGCTCTACGCCGGCGCCGAGGACGCGGCCCTGTTCCGCTCGACGGACGCCGGCCGCACCTGGCAGGAGCTTTCTGGACTGCGCGGCCACGGCTCTGGACCGCGCTGGCAGCCCGGCGCCGGGGGCATGTGCCTTCACACGATCCTCTTGGACCCGGTAAATCCCCAGCGGATCTTCATCGCGATCTCGGCCGCGGGGGCGTTTAGGACCGACGACGGGGGCGCGACCTGGAAGGCGATCAACCGAGGGCTCAGGTCGGAGCACATTCCGGACCCCGCGGCCGAGGTCGGCCACTGCGTCCACCGGATAGCGATGCACAAGTCGAGGCCGAGCGTGCTCTTCATGCAGAAGCACTGGGATATCATGCGCAGCGACGACGCGGGCGAATCCTGGCGGGAGGTGAGCGGGAACCTGCCGAGCGATTTTGGGTTTCCGATCGAGGTCCACGCCCACGAGCCCGAGACGATCTATGTCGTCCCGATAAAGAGCGACTCCGAGCACTATCCCCCCGACGGCAGGCTGCGCGTCTACCGAAGCCGGCAGGGCGGCAACGAGTGGGAGGCGCTTATGAAGGGCCTTCCCCAGCGGGACTGCTTCGTCAACGTGCTGCGGGACGCGATGGCCGTCGACTCGCTGGACTCATGCGGGGTCTATTTCGGGACGACGGGCGGGCAGGTCTACGCGTCGGCCGATTCAGGGGACAGCTGGGCGCCCATCGTGCGAGACCTGCCGGCCGTCCTGTCGGTCGAAGTGCAGACACTCCCGTGATCCGCGTCATGCTTCCTCAGCACCTGCGCAACCTTGCCGGATTGAGCGGCGCGGTGCAGGTCGAGATCAAGGGCCCGGCGACGCAGCGCGCGGTCATTGACGCAATCGAGGCCTCGTACCCGGTGCTCACGGGAACGATCCGCGACCGCGCGACCCAGAAGAGGCGGGCTCTCGTCAGGTTTTTCGCCTGCGGGGAGGACGTGTCCAATGAATCGCCGGACGCCCCGCTTCCGGAAGCCATCAGGGCTGGGAAGGAGCCCTTCCTCATCATCGGGGCCATCGCGGGCGGCTGATGGGAAGCCGGGGCGGTATCGAGGAACTTTTCGATTGCGGAGTCTGCTACCTTACCGGATGCACCAACGGTAGGGGTTTATTTCCGAACCTACGGTAGATCGAAAAGTGTGCCGAATCGGTGGTGATCAC
>CAZHPC010000052.1:0-20886 GCA_964534685.1 uncultured Opitutaceae bacterium | reverse complement strand
TCTCCTGGCAAAAGTCCTGCGGGATCCGCTCGAAGGTCGAGGTCGCGATCTTGTACCGCGCGACGTTGAAGGGGGCGAGCCCGAGCGCCCTGCCCTTCGCGACCAGGCACTGGAAGGCGGTGATCTTGTAGTCCTCCTGCAGCAGCCGGTCGAGGGCGTCGCCGTTCAGGTCCTGGGGACGGGCGGCGATCGCGTCGCGCTGTTCCGCGGTCAGCCGGCCCATCGCGATGAGCTTGGCTACTATCAGGGACTGGACTTTTCCGAGCGGCATGCGGATGAGGGGGCGGGTTTAGGCGGAACGCGCGACGGGCGCAGCCGGGGCTGACGGGCTGGACGGAGCAGCCGGAGCCTTCGGAGCCGGCATGGGCGGCGTTGTCTGTGACACCGCGGCGGCCGGGGCCGAGGCCGGCTCGCCCGGGATCGGGAACGGGGCCTTTGAGCTCATCGGGCTCCCGATGCGGTCGAGGTGCTCGGCGATGCCCTCGAGCGTCGTGCCAAACCAGAGGATGGGCCCCTCATGGCGCTTCTCCCAGTACGTGCGCACGGCCGGGCTCAGGTAATAGGCCGAGGCGATGAAGGTGAAGTCCTCCTCCTGGTCGAACGGGACCGACCACGTCGCCCAGCAGGCGTCCATGTCGAGGCCTTTCTTCGCGTCATCGGGGGGCTCGTACCCGCGCAGGTCGACCAGGCCCAGGCCCTCGGTCTCCACGAGGTGCTGGAGGACATCCTCCTCCCGGATGACCTTCAATTCGTACGCAAGGACGCCGAGGACGGTGGCCTGGCGGGGCTGGTTCGTGGCGATGATCTCAAGGAGGCGCTCGTTCGCCTTCTCCAGGTCCTCTATCTTC
Organism: uncultured Opitutaceae bacterium; assembly: GCA_964534685.1. Taxonomy (GTDB): domain Bacteria; phylum Verrucomicrobiota; class Verrucomicrobiia; order Opitutales; family Opitutaceae; genus Palsa-1447. The sequence goes on along the minus strand of CAZHPC010000052.1, from coordinate 20,038 downwards.
ACGAGGTTGTGCTCGACCAGCCCGGCGCCAAGCAGCCGGTTTGCCCGCATCATCAGCGAGCGGTTCTCTGGCGACATTGTGGATCCTGTAACCAAGGTTCCCATAGTTTGTGTCACGCGGCGGCGGCTGGCGACACCTTTTCCTTTCGGCGAAACGCCGCAACCCGCCTCAGGAGCTCCGACTTGAGCTCCTCCAGGCCGGTTCCCTCAAGGCACGAGATCTCAAGGGCGTCCACCTTGTAGCGGCGCCTGAACTTCGCTAGGTTCGCGGCCGCCTCCGGCAGGTCCATCTTGTTGGCTGCCACAAGCCTAGGCTTCTTCAGGAGCGCAGCGTCGTAGAGCTTCAACTCGTTGAGCAGCTGCCGGTAGTCCTCCCTCGGATCCCTCCCGTCGTTGCCGGCCATGTCCACGATCAGCAGGAGCAGGGCGCACCGCTCGACATGCCGCAGGAACCGGTGGCCGAGGCCGCGGTTCTCGCTGGCCCCCTCGATGAGTCCGGGTATGTCGGCGAGCAACAGGCGCCGGTCGCCCTGGATCTCGTTCTTGAACTCGATGACTCCTATCTGGGGATGAAGCGTCGTGAAGGGATATGCCGCCATCTTCGGGTGCGCCTTCGTGATCGCGTTGGTGAGGGACGACTTGCCCGCGTTCGGGAAGCCCACGAGCCCCACGTCGGCGATCGATTTCAGGACGAGGCGAAACTCGCCGCGCTCCCCCGGCTGCCCGGGATTGGCACGGTTCGGAGCCCGGTTGGTCGAGGTCTTGAAATGGGTGTTTCCCCAGCCCCCGTTACCCCCCTTGCAGAGGACGACGCGCTGGCCGTCCAGGATCAGCTCGGCCACGACCTTGCCGGTCGCCACGTCCGTCACGATGGTACCGAGGGGGAGCCTCAGCTCGGCGTCGCGGCCCTCCTTGCCGTTGCAGTCCTTCCCCATCCCGTGCTCCCCGCGGCCGCCCTTCCAATGGGGCTTGAACTTGTAGTCGACGAGGTTGTTCGTGTCGTGCGAGCCGAGCAGGACGATGTCGCCGCCTGCCCCCCCGTCCCCCCCGTTGGGGCCGCCCCACGGCTCGTATTTCTCCCGCCGGAAGGAGACGCATCCGCGCCCGCCGTCGCCGGCGGAGGCCTTAATAACGCATTCGTCGACAAACATGGAGGATAGCGTACCGAAATACGCCCGGGGATCAAATCGCTATCTTGATTCCCCTGCGAAGGTACGTCGGCACGTCCAGGTCCTGCCCGTCGAAGAGATTGCGGTCGGTGCGCTCGAATTGCCCGCGGCTCTCGACCTCGCCGAAGCCGAACTCGTCCTGCTTGGCCTTGTGGGCCGGGGCAGCCGCCGCCTCCGGGGCGGCCGGCGCGGGGGCTTCCTGGCCCTGGGCGGGATCCTCGGCGCGCGGCGGCGCCGAGCGCATCCGCGCCGGGACTGGACGCCGCGCGACGGCGCCGCGCGTTCCCATGTCGCTCGCCCCCAGCACCGAGATCTCAACCCTTCCCTGCATCCCCTCGTCGATCACGGCTCCCATGATGATGTGCGAGTCGCGCCCGAACTGCTCGGTGATCGCAGTCATGATCTCGTTCACCTTGGGAAGCGTCAGGTCCGTCCCCCCGGTTATGTTGACGAGCAGGCGGTCCGCCTTCCTCGAGAACTCCGGGGTGTGAAGCAGCGGGCAGAGCTTGAGGTCGGCGATCGCCTCGGCGGCGGCGTTCTCGCCCGCCCCCTCCGCAAGGCCGAACAGCGTCTTCGCGCCCCGGTTCTGGAAGGCCTGGCGCAGCGTCGCGAAATCCACGTTGATGAGCCCCGTCTTCGAGAGCATCGACCAAATGGACTTCACGCCCCGGCCGATCCACTCGTCGGCGCGGGCGAACGAGTCGAGCACGGTCTCGTTGTCGGCCGCCTCCTGCAGCAGGACGTCGTTCGGCAGCGGAATGACCGCGTCGCACGCCCTGCGGAGCGCCGAGAGCCCCTCCTCGGCCTGCTTCAGGCGTCGGCCGCCCTCGAAACTGAATGGCAGCGTCACGAAGGCGATGACGAGGGCCCCCTCCTCCGAGGCGATCTCCGCGACGATCGGCGAGGCCCCCCCTCCGGTCCCGCCGCCCATGCCGGCGATGATGAAGACGAGGTCGCAGTCCTTCACCACCTTGGCGATCTTCTCGCGGTCGTCCTCGGCGGCCTGGCGCCCAAGGTCGGGATCGCCGCCCGCGCCGAGGCCGCGGGTCGTGCCCATCCCGATCAGGACCTTGTCCTGGACGGGCGAACTCGAAAGCGCCTGGCTGTCGGTGTTGATCACGGCGAGCTGGAGGCGCTCGAGGCTCTCCATCTTCAGGCGGTCCACGGCGTTGGAGCCCGCCCCGCCCACGCCCACCAGCTTGATGGCAACGTTGCGGTCGCAGAGGACCTGAGGCTCCAGCGGAAGTTCGTTCGGGTTCACGTTGATGCGAAGAGCCGCGAGACGTTGCGCAGGAACCCGCCCTTGCGGCGCGTGGCGGCGGCGTTGTCGCTGAGCGAGCTGACGCCGTAATAGAGGATGCCGAGCGCCGTGTGGAATCCGGGGTCGCGGAGGTTCTCGTTGACCCAGGAGGGGGCCTCGCCGAGGCGCGCCGCGGTCCCGAACACCTTGGACGCGCACTCCACGAGCGCGGGCATCTTGGCGGCCCCCCCGGTCAGGACCACCCCCGCGGCGCAGGTCTCGGGTGAAAACGCATTGCCCAGCCTCTTCCTGACGACCTCCAGGAGTTCCCACGCGCGCGCCGCGGTGATGCTCTCGATTGCGTGCCGCGAGAACTGGCGGTCGCCGATCGCGAAGTTCCCGTCGAGCCAGACCTTCTCGCCCTTGTCCCGCGCCTGGATGACGGCGCGCCCGAAGCGCAGCTTGAGCTTCTCGGCCTGGCCCTCGGTGAGCCTGAGCCCGATGCTGATGTCGTTCGTAAAATGCCCACCGCCCACCGCCAGGACGCCCGTCGTGTGCGGAGCTCCGTGGCGGTAGAGCACGTAATCGGTCGTGCCTGCCCCGATGTCGACCGCCAGCACGCCGTTCTGGCGCTCCTCCATGCTCGTGACCATGTGGCCCGAGGCGAGGCTCGAGAGCACAAGCTCCCGCACCTCGAGGTTGAAGCCCCGGATCACGTGGATGTTGTCGGCGAGCCGCTGCTCCTGCCCGTGCACGGTCCAGTACCCGACCTCGAGCTTCTGGCCGACGAGGTTCTCCGGCGACGTCGGAACCAGCCTTCCGTCGACCCGGAACGGCCGGCGGATGTTGTGGACCACCATGCGGCCGAGCGGGAGGTCCTTGGCCTTCGCCAAGTCGCATACGGTCCTGATGTCGTCCATCTCGATCATGTTGTCGGCCGCCTTCACGTTGACCGAAGCCTCGTTGTAGAACCCCTCGAGGTGGCCCCCGGTCTGCGCAAGATAGACGTGGTCGATCCGCTCGTTGGCATCGCGCTCGGCGATCTCAAGGGCGTTGTGGGTGCACTCGGTCGCGGCCCTGTAGTCGACGACCGACCCCTTTATGACGCCTCTCGAGGGGCACTCGCCGCAGCCGATGATGGCGATCTCGCGGCCGGTGTACTCGCCGACGAGCGCGGTGACCTTGGAGGTCCCGATCTCGACCGCTCCTATGAAGGTCGTCTTAGAGCTCACGATGAGAGTCCACGTGGAGGCTTGAGAACGCCGGATAGGCGATGATCGGCTTGGCCGATCCCGGGTTCGCGGTGTTGACCGGAGGCTCGGCGAGGGTCGGGGCCGCCCTCCCGTACGCGACGGGCACCTGCGAACCAAGCGCGAGGTTCACCTCGCGCAGGGGCCGGGTCGGGTCGGTGGAATCGTCCACCAGGAGGTCGAGCCGGGCGATCTGCCTCAGGTAGTCCTCCCGAGTTCCAAAGATGACGGTCATGCCGTCGCGCGTGCGGACCTCGATCTCCCCGTCCGACGCCAGGCGCGCCATCGAGATGACCTGCCAGGTGCGGTAGAGGCCCTCCGCCTCGAGCTTGGCGGACGCGAGCAGGTCCGAGACCGCTCTCATGCCGCTGATGGGGACAAAGGACCCGCCCGAGCGCGCGAGCCGGACGCCGTCTAGCCACGGCAGCGTGGCGACCATTGCCGGGTCGAAACCCGAGCCCGCAAACGCGACGCCGTCCCGCGCGACAAGGAGCATGATCGGCGAGCCGTTGCCGGCCTGCGCCATCATGCGCACGACGGGCGACCTCTCGGAGATGCGAACCGTGAGCTTGTCGGGAAAGTTCCGGGCGATCGCCGCGGAACCCACCTGGGCGTCGCCGAGCACCCTCGAGCGCAGCTGGTTCAGGTCGAGGCCCATCAGCGTTGCGTCCGCGGGAATGGCGAGGATGCGGGCGAGCCAGTTCTGGTCGAGCACACCGTCCGTCACGAGGACCAGGCTGCGGACCCGGTCGGATTTCGCCTCGGAGGGCATCGAACCCGGGCTCTCGCGGAGCACGGCCGCCATCTCCCACGCGCCCCAAGACAGCAGGACAACGACAAGCGCGCCGAGCGTGGCGCGCGTCGCCCGCATCGCGACGCGCCGGCGCCCCTCGCGCGACATCGCGCGGGGCCTCACCTCCTGGGGGATCTCCCTCCAGGTTCGGGTCTCGGGCATAGCATGGGTGTCTTTGCTCATGGACGGCGCGAGGCGTTCGCCAGACGGAAACGCTCGATTGCGGGCAACACCATCTCCCTGACCAAGGCCGTGAAATCAAGTCCCGCGCAGCGAGCGCACATCGGCAACAGACTCGTCTCCTTCATGCCAGGAAGCGTGTTGATTTCGAGCAAAAACGGCTCGCCCTCATTGGAAACCATGAAATCGACGCGCGCATAGTCGCGGCACCCGCAGGCCGCGAAGGCGGTCTCCGCCGCGCGCCTCACGTCGGCAGCGAGCGCGTCCTCGATGGGCGCGGGCGCGAGGTACTCCGTCGTTCCCTTCGTGTACTTGCTCGTGTAGTCGTACACGCCGGACCTCGGCCTGATCTCGACGATGCCCAGCGTGCGGCCCTTGAGGATGCCCACGGAAAGCTCCCTGCCCTCGATCCTGCGCTCGGCGAGCCAGCGTCCTGCCGTGATCGAGCCGAGCGCCGCCTCAAGCCCGGCCCGGCCCTCGACGAGGCGAAGGCCGACGCTGCTTCCCTCGCCGTTGGGCTTCACCACGACACGGGTCCCCAGGCGCCCCACGACGGCTGCAGCCGTAGGCTTCGAGCCCGCGTCGAAGAAGATCCCGTCGGCCACCGGCACACCGTGCGCCGACACGGTCCTCTTCGTGAGCTCCTTGTCCATCGTGAGGGCGCTGGAGGCCGCGTCGCAGCCCGCGTAGGCGCCGCCGGCTGAGTCGAGCAGCCGCTGCATGCCCCCGTCCTCCCCGAAGGTCCCATGGAGCGTCGAGAATACGACGTGGTGCGCGGGGTCGTAGCCCTCCGGCAGCGCGTCCGCCACCACCGGGAAGAGGCGGGTGGTGAAGGATCTCGCGAGGGCGAGCGCGCAGGCCGCGCCCGAGCCCGTCGAGACCTCCTTCTCGGCGGACGTGCCTCCGGAGAACACGGCGATCACGGGTAAGCTCACAGCACGTCCCTCCAGTCCTTCCCGCAAAGAAGCACCTCGGGCTCAAGGTCCACGCCCTTTGCCTTGCGGACCGCGGCCCGCACCCGCCGCACGAGTTCGAGCACGTCGGCGCTCGTCGCGTTCCCGCGGTTGATGACGAAGTTCGCGTGAACCCGCGAGACCTCGGCGCCCCCCACCCGGGAGCCCTTCATCCCGCTCTCGTCGATGAGGCGGCCCGCGGATCCTCCGGGGGGGTTCTTGAACATGCAACCCGCGCTCGGTTCCCTGGGCTGGGTCTCGTGGCGCTTGCGCCGGAAATCCTCGATCCTCCTGCCGACGGCCTCGGCGTCGCTCCTGGAGACCGGGCGGAGGACGGCGCCGAGGGCGATGCTGTCTCGCAGGTCCGCGCACTGCCGGTAGTCGACCTTCATCGCGTCGCGGGGAACGTTGCTGATGGACCCGTCCATCGACATGAGGCGCACCTCGTCGACAACGTCGAAGATCCATCCTCCCATCGCGCCGGCATTCATCCGGAGGGCTCCCCCGACGCTGCCGGGAATTCCCTCCAGAAACTCAAATCCGGAGAGGCCCGCCGCGGCGGCGAGGCCGCAGAGGTTCTTGAGCCGCAGTCCGGCGCCCGCCCGCACCCTGCCGTCGGGGAGCGTCTCGAATCCGGACCAGGACTTGTGGGTAAAGGCGATGACGAGCCCCTCGACGCCCTCGTCGGGCACGATCAGGTTGGAACCGCGCCCGAGCACGAAGACGGGCGCCCCGTCGTTTTTTGCCTCGGCGAGGAGGGTCCGCAGGTCCTCCTCGGTTGCGGGCTCGGCAAAGAGCCGCGCGGCGCCCCCGACCCGCAGCGTGGTCCTGTTGGCCAGGGGTTCGTCCCTTGTCAGCGCGGTGCCCCTGGAAAGAAGCGGCCGGACCCTCTCGGCAAAGCGGTCCCAGCGCTGCGAGAGCGCCGCATCCCGTCTCACGGCCTGCACCCAGGCGCGGGCGGTCTGCTCGATGTCGCCCGCGCCGACAAAGGCGACGAGGTCGCCTGGCCTCACCTCCTTCAGGAGCGCGGGAATGCAGCCCGATCCGTGGCCGGGCAGGTAGCTGACAGGGAGCGCCGGCGCACCCCTCTTCAGCTCGGCGTACACGTCGGCGGCCGTGCCGCCCGAGACCGGGGCTTCCCCGGCCGAGTAAACGTCGAGCAGATGCACCGCGTCGGCCAGCGCGAGCGCCGCCGCGAATTCCGCCTTGAAGCGGGCCGTGCGGCTGTAGCGGTGCGGCTGGAACACGGCGATCAGGCGTCCTCCGGGCGCCAAGCGCCTGCGAAGGCTGGGCAGGAGCGCGCGGATTTCCGCGGGATGGTGGGCATAGTCCTCAATGACCGTCAGGCCTCCCTCGCTGAGCAGCACCGCCTGGCGCCGGCGTACTCCCGGATAATCGGCGAGTGACCCCCGCGCGGGCTCGGCTCCCATCATCTGAGCGGCGGCAAGCGCCGCCGTTGCATTGGCGCAGTTGAAGTCGCCGTTGGTGCCGACGTCCACCTCGATCGGCTTGAATCGCCCGCCAAGAAGGAGCCTCATCCGCCCCTCCTTCTCGCTCACAAGGGAGCCCGAGAAGCTTCCGCTTCTCCCGAACGTGATGGCAGACGGGACGAGCCGCAGCGAGACCGGGCAAGCGTCGCTGATTAGGACCGTGCCCTTCGTTCGAGCGCACAGAGCGGCAAAGGCCATCTCCAGCTCGGCCGGGCTCCTGTAGCGGTCCGGATGGTCCCAGTCGAGGTTCACGATCACCGTTATCTCGGGCGAGAACCTGTCGATTGTCCCGTCGCTCTCGTCGACCTCGGCGACCACCCAGTCGTTCGAGCCCACGCCCGCGGGCGGCATCGCGTCGTTGAAAAGACCGCCGGCGACATACCCCGCGGGAAAACCCGCCTTGCGCAGGGCGGTGACAAGCATGGCGGTGGTCGTCGTCTTCCCGTGCGAGCCGCACACGGCGACCAGCTTCTTGGAGCGGAGCACCTCAGCCAGCATCTCGCCGCGCCTCACCGAAGGCAGGCCGCGCGCGGCCGCCGCAAGGAAGGACAGATGATCCTCGGGGATGGCCGAAGACCGGACCACAAGGTCGGTCTTCTGCGGCATCGGGCTGACCTCGACCCCCGCCGCTGCTAGCAGTGCCGATACCTCCGGGGAGAGAGCGTCATCCTCGCCGGAAACGCTCCAGCCCGACCGCGCCAGGTAGATCGCAAGCGGGGCGACGCCCATGCCCCCCACGCCAAGGCAGTGCACTCGGCGCACGCTTCGCCCGAAGAGCTGCGGAAGCGGCGAGGCTCTCATGCTGCCAGCTCCACGGACCGTCCGGCGCGCCCCTCGGAGCCCGCCAGCGCCATCGCCTCGAGGTCCGCAACCATCAGCTCGAGCGCGTTGGTCCGGTCCATGCGCTTCAGGTTGCCCCGGAACTGCCGCATGAGCCAGTCGTTGAACACAAGGTCCATCACCTCGGAGTGCAGGTCACCGAGGGCCGACTCGTCGACCAGCAGGCCGCCACCCTGGCGTTCAAAGAAGGCCGCGTTCGCCCGCTGGTGGTCGGAGGCGGCGTGGGGATAGGGCACGAGAATCGCCGGGACCTCGCAGCGGATGAGCTCCGCAAGCGTCCCGGCCCCGGCCCGCGAAATCACAAGGTCCGCCGCCGACAGGAGCTCCGCCACCCTGTCGCAGAACGGGACGAACACCGCCTTCACCGGCTCACCCATCCTGGAGCGGTGAAAGACCGTCTCAGGAGCCGCCTTGCCGAGACCCGCCACGCAGTACACCTGGATCCCCTCGAGCGCCAGCATCTCGAGTTTCGCCGTGGCCCAGGCATTGAGCGCCGAGGCGCCCTGGCTTCCGCCCAGGATGACCAACACCTTCTGCATCGGGTCGAGGCCCAGCGCCTGCCGCGCCTGGGCCGCCGGCAAGCGCACGATCTCCCTTCGCACGGGCAGCCCCGCGTACCTGACAGCCGAGCTGCGAATCCCCGAAACGCGGATCCCGAACGGAAGATAGACGCGGTCCGCGAAGCGCCCCAGCGCGCGGATCGCCATGCCCGGCACCCGGTTGGACTCGTGGAGCGCCACGGGAATCCCGTGCATGCGCCCCGCGACGGCCGCGGGCGCCGACGTGAATCCGCCGAAGCCGACGATCAAATCGGGCCGGGTGTCGCGGATGAGGTGGTTGCAGAACCGGAGCGCCGAGACCTGTGACGCCGCAAACCGCGCCATCCTTGCGGGGTTCCAGGAGAATCCCGTCCCGGGCATCCGCTCGAACGTCAGTCCCGGGTACTTCTCCGCGAGCCGCGAATCAACCTTCTTCATGCTGATGAGCAGCCTTGTCTCGTGGCCGCGTGCGATAAGGCCCTCCGCAAGCGCGATGCCCGGCGAAAGGTGCCCGCCGGTGCCCCCGCAAGAGATGAGAAACCTGCTCATGCCAGCACCTCGCGCATCGCGCCCGCCCCCAGGGGAAGCGATGCCCGGCCCCAGGTCCGTTGCGTGTTGATCAGGATCCCGACAAGCAGGCCCATCAGCAGAAGGTTGGAGAGCCCCGCACTGATGAAAGGAAGCGACATGCCCTTTGTCGGCAGCATGCCGGTCACCACGCCCAGGTTGATGATCGCCTGCAGGCACATGAGGAGGAGGCATCCGGTCGCCAGGAGAAAATGAAAGAGGTTGGGCGCCCGGCGCAGGTGGGCCAGGCCCGCCACGAACATGACGGCAAAGACCGCCACGACCCCGAGCGTGAACCACATCCCGAGCTCCTCGCCCACGACCGCGAAGATGAAGTCCGTGTGCGCCTCGGGCAGGAAGTTGATCTGCTGGCGCCCCTGCCCCAGGCCCGCGCCGGCGGTCCCGCCCGCCGCGAACGCCTCCAGCGACTGGTAAAGCTGGTAGGTTCCCCCCTGCTTGTTGCCCTCGACGTCCATGAAGGCCGTGAACCGCCTGAGGCGATTCGGGTTGTTCGCGACCATGAGTGCGAACGCCGTGGCCGAGAGCGCAATCGTCGGGATTGTGTAGCGCCACTTGGCGCCCGAAAGGAAAAGCAGGAGCAGGCCCACCGAAAGGGCCAGCGCCGCCGTGCCGAAATCGGGCTCGAGGAGGATGAGCCCGGTGAACGCGCCGATGATCCCCAGGGGATAGAGGAATCCGCGGCGCAGGTCGCCGATCCGCGTCTGGTTGAGCGCAAGGTAGTGCGCCAGGCAGAACACCATCGCGAGCTTCGCGAATTCTGACACCTGCAGGCGCGCGGCCCCGTACCCGAGCCAACGGCGGCTTCCCTTCACGGAGACGCCGAGGTGCGGTATCAGGACCAGGACGAGCAGAAAAAGGGCCACGATGGCGACCCAGACCGACGCGCGCCGGGCGTAGTCCAGGTTGATCCGGCTCGCGACAAGGCACAGCGCCCCGGCTGCCACGACTCCCAAGACCTGCTTGTCGAGGTAGAAGTACGGGTCCTGCTTGAGCGAGACGCTGGCGCTAAAGAGGATGGTCAGCCCCAGGAATGTCAGGCCTATGGCGCAGATCACAATGACGGCCACCGGGCTTGCTATCGACCGTATGCTCAGTGAATCGGCGGGCCTTTCGCTTGCCATGGCGCGTCTCAGGGGTTCTTCGGCTGCGCGCCCGCGGCCGTGTCCTCAATCTTGACGACCGGAACCTCCGCGGCGTTCGCGGGCTTGAGCCCTGCGTCGAGGTCCTGCTCGGCTGCTGGGGCGGCCTCCGGAGGGCCGGCCTTCGCGCCCTTGACCTGCTTGGCGCCGCTCGACGCGGACCTGGCTGGGATCACGAGTTCCTGGCCCGGCTGGATCCTCCTAGGGTCGGTGATGTTGTTCGCCACGGCGATGTCGCCCTGCTTCACTCCGTACTTGCGCGCTATCGCGCCAAGGGTCTCGCCCGGCTTGACGACATGCCTTGTCGCGTCCGCGGGGGCCTTTTCGGCCGGGGCCTGCTCGGGCGCCTTCGCCGCAGCGCCGGCCAGGGAGGCGCTTGCACCCTGCGTCGGCTTCGAGGGGATGATCAGCTTCTGGCCGACGTGCAGGACGGAGCTCGCCCTCAGATTGTTGGCCGCGGCGAGGTCGGCCTTTGAAAGCTGGTTCTTCTTCGCGATGCTCGAGAGGCTGTCGCCCCTCGCCACCGTGTAGGTCGTGGCCGGGGTCACATCGGCCACGGGCTGCGCGGTGAGCGCGGAGGCGACCGTGGTGCCGGGCCGCGTGGGGCTGTAGCGAATGCCCACCGTGTCGGGCGGCGTGATGACCGCGCTCGGCGCCTGGGCGGAGGAATCCCCGCCGGGCGCGGCCGCGAAGGGCGATGGGGCTGGGGCAGCCGCCTGCGAGTAGCTGCAGCCGGGATTGGAGAAAATGAGAACCAGCGCGAGTGCGTGAAGGCCCGCCGCGATTCCTAGGATCTTTAGTATTTTCATGGGAAGAATCTGTCGTGGAAGCTTAAGTCAGGTTGTGGGTTGTAGTCGCCAACGCTATATCAAACTCGGGCGGCGTGAAGGTCGGCGACGGCGCATTCAAAGCGGTCGCCCCGGTCCTCGTAATTGCGGAACATGTCGAAGCTGGAGAACCCGGGGCTTAGGATCACGTCGCCCGAGCCACCCGCGGCCGCCGCTGCCGCGCCACAGCGGACCGCGTCCTCGAGCGTCAGGCAGAGCGAGTGGGCGTTGCCGAGCGCCTCGAACGCCCCGGCGAGCGCAGCCCCCGTCTCCCCGATGAGCACGGCGTGCGCAACCTTGGGGGCTATCCTGCGGACAAACCCCTGCACGTCACCGCCCTTCGAGCGGCCGCCGGCGATCAGCACGACGGGCCGCTGGAAGCCGGCGAGCGCCGCCTCTACGGCATGGAAGTTCGTGGCCTTGGAGTCGTTCCAGTAGGCCACCCCGTCGATCACCCCGACCCTAGAAAGCCGGTGGCGGCCGATGCGGAAGCTCCTCGCCGACGCGATGAGCGCGGACACGTCCAGGCCCTCGGAAAGCCACCAGGCCGACGCGAGGATGAAGTTCTCCCTCTGGGGATAGTGCTCGAAGGGGGTTCCGGCCAGCCGGGGATCGGGGGGCAGGCCCTCGGTCGGCACGTGGGATCCGGACGGGACGGTGCGTCCGAACTGCGCGGCGTTGCGCAGGACGGAGCTTCCCGCAAAGAAATGGCCTGCCTTGGTGCGGAGCACCAACTCCCACTTGGCCGCGAAATACTGCTCCATGCTCCGGTGGCGCTCGAGGTGATCCTCGGCAAAATTCGTCCACAGCAGCGCGTCGGCGCTGAAGTGCCCGAGCTGCTCCGCCTGGAACGAGCTCACCTCGCAGACCGCGGTCAACTCGGGCGCCCCCCCGTCCTCGTCGGCCACGACGCGGCTGAAGGGAAGCCCGATGTTGCCGGCCGCCACCGCCCTCCTGCCTGCGCTGCTGAGCGCGCGGGACAGGAACTCGGTCAGGGTCGTCTTCCCGTTTGTCCCGGTGATCGCGACGATCCGGCCTCGCCAGAATAGGGAGGCAAAGTCGATTTCCGCCAGGCAGATGCAGCCGGCCTTGCGCGCGAGCTCGAGCCACGGGTGATGCAGCGTGAAACCAGGCGAGAAGATCACCAGGCCGTGCCTGTGCGCCGCCTCAGGGGTGAATTCGGCGCCGTTCCTGTCATAGGTGACGGCCGCCGCGCCCAGCCTCGACAGCAGGGCGATCGCCCCCTCGCCGCTCACGGCCGCGCCGAACACAGCCACGGGCCGCACGAGCCTGGAACTGAGGAATTCGGGTATCGTCATGTCCATGGCTCAGCGGATTTTCAATGTGCCCAGGCCCGCGAGGGCGAAGATCATCGAGAGGATCCAGAAGCGAAGAACCACCTTGGTCTCGGGCCATCCGAGCTTCTGGAAGTGGTGGTGGATCGGCGCCATGAGGAAGAAGCGCCGGCCCTCGCCGTGGAGCCTCCGCGTGGCTTTGAAATACCCCACCTGGATCACGACGCTCGCGGCCTCCCACACGAACACGCCCCCGATGATGACGAGGGTGAGCGGCTGCTGGACCATGAAGGCGATGATGCCGAGGAGCCCGCCAAGGGCGAGCGACCCCGTGTCGCCCATGAAGAGCTCGGCCGGGTGCGAATTGTACCAGAGGAAGGCCAGACCTGCGCCCACCAGCGCCCCGCAGACGACCGTGAGCTCCCCCGTTCCCGGCACGAAGCTGATGAGGAGGTAGTCGGCGATCTTCACGTTGCTGGCTGCGTAGGCCATGATCCCGTAGGTCAGCGCGACGGTTATGGTGCAGCCTATGGCCAGCCCGTCGAGGCCGTCGGTCAGGTTGATCGCATTCGAGAAGCCGACGATCCAAAGGTAGACGAAGACGGCGAGCGCGGCGATGGGCATGCTGGCGACGAGCGGGTGCTTAACAAACGGGACCCAGAGCTCCCGGATCTTGGCCGAGCTGGCGGGGTGAACGAGAAGCGCCGCGAGCGCGAGGGCCGTGATGACCGTCTGCCAGAAGATCTTTGCGCCCGAGGAGATCCCGTGCCGGTTCTTGCGCACCACCTTGAGGTAGTCGTCCCTGAACCCGACCGCCGTCAGGGCCGCGTAGACGAACAGCGCGACGACCACCCACACGTTGGGCGCGGCCCAGAGAACGGAGCTGAAAAACACGGACGCGAAGATCAGCAGGCCGCCCATGGTCGGCGTGTTCTTCTTGTCGAAGCGGCTCGCAAGTTCGCCGGTCCTGTCATCGTCGTAGTGCTGTCCGAACTTGAGGCGGCGCAGATGGGCTATCAGCCACGGCCCGATCACGAAACCGATCAGGGCCGCCGTCCCGGTGGCGAGGAGCGTGCGGAACGTGATGTACCGTAGGACCCGCAGCGGGCCGAACGCATCGTCGTAGGCTGAGAGAAGGCTAAGCATGGGAGGCCTCCGCGAATTCGGCGCCGGAGAACGCCTTTTCAAGCTGGTGGCGCCTGCTGCCCTTTACGAACACCGAGCCCCGGAATGCAGCGAGCCTGGAGGAGAGCGGCCCTATTTCATCGGCGATCTCGATCTGGTCAGGATCGCCGCCGGCCTCAAGGGCGCCCTTCCGGATGGCGCCCGCCAGGCTGCCGATCGCGATCAGCTGGTCACCCCTTCGCAGCTTGAGCGAGCGGCCAAGCTCCACGTGGTAGCGCTCGGCATCGGGTCCAAGCTCCTCCATGCATCCTATGACGAGGAGCCGCGGCTCCGCGTGGGGGGCGACGGCGTCGAACGCGGCGAGCGCATCGGCCATGGACGCCGGATTGGCGTTGTAGCAATCGAGGTAGAGCCTGCGCCCTTCCGATCTGCGCCACTCGCCCCTGAGCGGCGACGCGCGCCAGGAAAGGAGCCTTTTCTGGATCTCGTCCTGCCCGACTCCGATCCGAAGCGCGGCGCAGATCGCCAGGGCCGCGTTCTGGGCCATTCCGTCCGTGACCCGCTGGAGCGTGGCCACGACCGGGGGCGGCTGGCCGTACCCGACGGTCACGGTCGTGTAGTTCGCGGAGTGGGCTACGACAAAGGGGACCTGCCCCGCGGCCGGCGCGCCGGTTCCCAGGTTCGCGGCCGGCTCGACAACGATGCGGCCCGAAACCGGGAGTTTCCGAAATGCGCCGTAGGCCCCGCACGAGCTTGGAAAGATGCACACGCCGCCTGCGCGCACGGAGGCGGCCAGAACCGCCTTCTCGCTCGCCACTCCCTCGAGGCCACCCAGTTCCGCAAGGTGCGCGGGACCGACAAGCGTGACCACGACGATGTCGGGAGCGATCATCCCGGCAAGCGAACGCATCTCGCCGGGGGCGCTGATGCCCGCCTCGACGACCGCGAGCCGGTGCCGGCCCGGGTCCAGGCGGCAAAGCGTGAGCGCGACGCCGATGTGGTTGTTCAAGTTTCCTTCGGTCGCGAGCACGCCCGAGGCCTCCCCCCCGAGCAGGAGCGCCAGGAGCTCCTTGGTCGAAGTCTTTCCCGCGCTGCCGGTGATCCCGACGACCGTCCCGCGGAAGGCCTTCCGGTGCTCCCGTGCAACCGCCTGCAGGGCCTTAAGGGGTTCCGCGACCACAAGCTGCGGAACGGCGACCGCCGGGTTCTCCCTCGACACGAAGGCTGCCGCGGCTCCGGCCTTCTGCGCGTCGCCAAGAAAATCGTGCCCGTCCCGACGGGCGGTCTTCAGCGCGACAAACACCTGGCCGCGAAGGATCCGCCTGGAATCCGCCGAGAACCCGACGGGCGCCGCCTCCGGGCGGCGCGACCACCGGCCCCCGGTCCAAGCAGCAAGGGTGTCTGGATCGAATTCCGGCATCAGTTTCTCAGGGCCTTCACGCCGATCAGCTCGCGCACGACCTGCCTGTCGTCAAAGGGTATGACGGTGTCCGCAAATTCCTGGTAGCCCTCGTGGCCCTTTCCCGCGATCAGCAGGCTGTCGCCCGGCCTGGCGCTGTCGAGGGCGAGGCTGATGGCCCTGCGGCGGTCGTCGATCCAGGTGATCTTCGAGGGGTCAATGACTCCCTCCCTCATGTCCGCGAAGATGTTCTCCACCTGCTCCCCGCGGGGATTATCCGCGGTCGCGAAGGCGAAGTCGGCGATGTCCTGCACCGCCTGCACCATCCTCGGCCGCTTGGTCCGGTCCCTGTTGCCGCCGCAGCCGAAGACGACAAGGAGGCGGCCCGGGGTGATCGCCCGCAGCATGCCGAGCGCGTTCTTCAGCGCGTCGTCGGTGTGCGCGTAGTCCACCAGGACATTGAAGGGCTGCCCCTCCTCAATCCTTTCCATCCTCCCGGGGACACCCTTGAAGTCCCGGATGCGCGGGATGAAAGCTGCCGGGTCGCGGCCGAGAGCCCAGGCGGTGGCGGCGGCCGCAAGCAGGTTTGAGACATTGTAGCGCCCGATGAGCGGGGACTGCGCGGCGACAGCCCCTCCCGGCCACGCCACCCGCACGGTGGTGTCCCTGAAGTTGAGGACGACATTCTCGGCGCGCACGTCGGCTCGCGTGTTCTCCCCGAAGGTGATGAGCCGCGCGGAGGGCACCTCCGCGGCGATCTTGGCAGCGAGCCTCTCTCCGTAGGGGTCGTCGAGGTTGACGACCGCCAGCCGCGGCACCGGACCCACGTTTCCCGTGAACAGCCGGGTCTTGACCTCAAAATACGCCTCGAGCGTCTTGTGAAAATCGAGGTGGTCGCGCGTCAGGTTGGTGAACACCGCGGCCGCGAACTCGAGCCCGAGCACGCGCTGCTGCGCTATCCCGTGCGAGCTCACCTCCATGACGGCGCTGCGGCATCCGGCGTCGCGCATCTGTGCGAGCATCCCGAATATGTCGAGCGACTCCGGCGTCGTCCGGTACGACGGCACGGCCCGGGCGCCCAGGTCGTAGCTTATCGTGCCAAGGAGGCCGACGCGCTCGCTCCCGTTCAGGAAGTTCCGGAGCAGATGTGTCACGGTCGTCTTGCCGTTCGTGCCCGTGACCCCGACCACGGACAGGCTGCGGTCCGGGAACTTGTAGAACCGCTGCGAAACGCGGGCCAGCATGGCGCGGGCGTCAGCGACCTGGATGAAGGTCACCTTGGCCGGGGCATGCACGGGGATCTTCTGCGCGATGATGGCCGAGGCGCCGCGGCTCACGGCCTCGTCGACAAAGGCCACGCCGTCGGAACGCAGACCGGGAAGCGCAAAGAACAGGTTGCCGGGGACCACCCGGCGGCTGTCCATCACCAGCCCCGAGATGGGTCGCTCAAGGCTCCCCTTTACGGCAAGGGTTTCGCCTTCGCTTATGAAATCGGAGAGGATGGGTGCCATTTTGAAAGCTTTGTTGTATTCACGATAGTCGGCAGTTCTGTGGCGCAAGGGGCGTTCGCGGAACGCGCGCACCAGCGCATGATTCTGGGTGAGGTATCCAATCACCGGGCCCCTCCCATCGCGAACGCCTGCCTGACGTCGTTGTCGATCTTAGGCCTTGTGCCAAGGTAGGGTATCAGCCTCTCCCCCAGCCTCTTGAAGACCGGGGCCGCAACCTTCGCGCCCCACGCCCTCCCGCCCGGGCAGCGCGCGTCCGCGTCATCGATGATGACGGCGATCGAGACCTGCGGGTCGCTCGCCGGGAAGAATCCCACGAACGAGGCCACATCGTGCCGGTCGGAATACCGCAGCACGGCGCCTCCCGAAGGGAGCGCCACGGGCATGAGCTTCTGGGCCGTCCCGGTCTTCCCCCCCACCTCGAAGCCCGGGATTGCGGCCTCGGGCGCGGTTCCCTGGGCGGACGCGACGGCGGTCAGGAGGCGCGCCATTGTGCGGGCCGTCTGCTCCGAAAGGACCCTCCGCTCCTCGATCCGGCCAAAGTGGTAGACGAGCTCGCCGTGCGAGTCCCGAATCTCGCGTATGATCTGGGGCTTCAGTAGGAGTCCGCCGGAGGCTATGACACCCATCGCCTGCTGCATCTGCAGCGCGGTGGCGGTCACCGACTGGCCCATCGGCATGCGCGTGATCGTCATGCTGTCCCACTTCTCGGGGGCCTTGAGGTTGCCCGTCACCTCGCCGCCGACCGGGAAGCCCGTGCGCTGACCGAACCCGAAGGCCCGCGCGTACTCGTAAAAGCGGCGGTCGCCCATGCGCATCGCGACCTGCGCGGCGCCCTTGTTCGAGGAGTGCGCGATGATCTCCGCAATGCTCAGGGGGTGGTCGTAGCGGTCGTCGTCCCGCGGTAGGCTTCGCGTAATTCCATTGTAATCAATCTTTTCCAGTGTGCAGTCGAATTCCGACCGCGTCGTCACGAGGCCGTCGTTGAGGGCGCCCGACACGGCCACGATCTTGAACACGGATCCCGGCTCGTATTCGTCGGCGACGGCGATGTTTCGCATCCTGCGTTGCTCGTCGCGCGGCAGCTTGTTGAACGTGTTAAGGTCAAACGAGGGGTAGTTCGCGAGGGCGAGGACGAAGCCTGTCCGCGGATCGCTCACGATGATCGTCGCCTTCTGCGGATCGTATTGCTGCGCGATCTTCGCCAGCTCGTCCTCGACGATGTGCTGCACCGTGGCGTCGATCGACAGCGACACGTTGAAGCCGTCGATGGCGGGAACCTCGCGCGTGCGGAACTGGGCCATCTCGTGGCTCTTGCCGTCCTTCTCCGACTCAAGCCAGCCGTTCTCCCCGCGCAGGTAGAAATCCGCGTAGTGCTCCATCCCCGCGACCGGGCGCTCCTGGCGGTCCACGTACCCGATGATGTGCGCGGCCATCTCGTTGTGCGGGTAGTCGCGCCGGTAGACGCGGCTCCCGTAGACGCCCCGGATCCCGAGCTTTTGCACCTGGGCGTAGACCGATTCGGGCACGTTGTCGCTCAGCTTGGCCCAGCGAATCGGCCGGTTTCCGTCCCGGTCCGGATCGTCGAGCACCGTCTCGTCCCTCGTCGCGGCGTCGATATCGTGGGTGGTCGAGGGCTCCGGGGCCGAAGCGGGCGCGTTCACGGTGATCACCATGGCGTCCGACGAAGGCTCGGGCGCAGCCTCGCCCTTCTCGGCGGCGGGACGGGTCTTGGTCAGGTACGCCTTCTCAACATCGGGCAGCGGCACGCCGATAAGCGTCGCCAGCTGTGGCAATCTGGCCCTGTCCTCATTGCGCACGAACTGCGGGTCGACCCCGAGCACGATGATCGAACGGCTGGTCGCCAGGAGCGCCCCGTTCCGGTCCACGATGTCTCCCCTGCGCGCGTTATCGACAATGAGCTGACGGCGGGCCTCGTCGACCGAGCGCAGGAGGTCGTCCCTGTCGATGACATGAAGCCAGACCAGGCGCGCCTCGAGTCCGGCGAACAGGGCAAGAACCACGCTCGCTAGAAGGGCGATTCGGTAACTGGTGGTGAAGCCCTTCGACATTGGGAGTCAGGCGGCGTCAGTGCGCGAGTGCGACCTGCAGGCTGATGGTGGCCGGCCCCTCCCCGAATAATTTGCGGTTGTGCAGTGACGCCAGGCGCATGACGGGATCCTCGGCGACACGGCGCACCTGCGTCTCGCCGGGCGGCACGAGACCCAGGTGCCATTCAGCGTTCCTTCGGTTGAGCACGGCCGGGTCCTGCTCTGCGGCGACGGCAGCATCCGTCTCCTCAATGCGACGCTCGAGGTCGGCGATCGACGCCTCGAGGACCTTGTTTGTGTTGGCCGCAACCGAGATCTGGTGGCGCATCCACACAGTCCCCAGGCCGACGGAGGCGCTCCCGCAGATCGCGACCAGCGCATATACCATGAACTGGTTAACAAAACCGTTTGAGCCCGCTCTCTTCCCAGTGCGCATTAGAGTCTCCTTATCGCCCGGAGCTTGGCCGACCTGCTCCTCGGATTGGCCTCAAGCTCCTCGTCAGACGGCACCACCGGGCGGCGGGTCAGCGCATCGGCGCGCACTATGCGCAGGTCCTTCGGCATGGAATCCTCCGAATTCTCCGGCTGACCGCACAAATGCCGAAAAATCTGCTTCACCGGCCGGTCCTCTAGCGAATGAAAGCTTATCGCGCAGAGGACCCCGGAGGGGTTGAGCTTCTCGAAGGCCGCCAGAAGCGCCGCATTGATCGCGACGAGCTCGTTGTTGACCGCGATCCGGATTCCCTGAAACGAGTGCGTCGCCGGGTGGATCCGGGAGGTGTGCCGGTCCCGCGCGGGTATCGCACCGCTGATCACCTCGGCCAGCGATCCGGTCCTGCCCAGGGCGCCCGTGCCCCTGGCCGCCATGAGGGCCCTTACGACGCGGCGCCAATGGGGCTCCTCTCCAAAGTCGCGCACGGCACCCACGAGCATCTCCTCGGTTGCCGTCTCAAGCCAGCGGGAGGCCGGTACACCCGTCCGGCGATCCATCCTCATGTCCGCGGGACCGTCGGTCCGGAACGAGAATCCACGCTCCGGATCGTCGAGCTGGAACGATGAGAGCCCGAAGTCAAAAAGGACGCCATCGAACCCCGACTCGGGAATGCCCGCTAGATTCCCGAAATTCTCGAGCCTGAAGGCCAACCTCCCCGGAAACTCAGCAGCCAGAGCCTCGGCCCTTGCCGCCGCATCCGGATCGCGATCGAGCGCGAGGACTCGCGTTCCTGGCGCCGCCTCGAGAAGGGCGCGGGAATGCCCGCCCCCGCCAAACGTGCAGTCGAGGTAGTGACCGCCGGCCGCAGGGGAAAGGAATCCCAGGACCTCGCGCAGGAGGACGGCTTTGTGACCGGGGGACATTCTCTCGGCCGCGGGATCAATGAGCGCCAGTGGCATCGATGAGGGACCTGCCCCGGTCCTGGCGCCTGCCGGCGACTAGCCGGAGGACGAGGCTGTCGCGGATGCGCGGGACCGCGCATGCCTGGACGCCACCGTACTCCGAGGCGTCGATCCAGGCGGGGAACGTGTGTGACGCGGCGATGGAGGCCGCCTTGCTCAATAACTCACGAGTGGCCGACATTTTTCCGGTATCTTGCATTTTCAGATTCCGAGGCGGCGCATGATGTCGCCGAAGTTCTCGCCCGATGTGCGCGCCTC
>CAZHPC010000051.1:0-21888 GCA_964534685.1 uncultured Opitutaceae bacterium | reverse complement strand
GCGGGTTCGAGGGGAACGCGCAGACGCTCCACATCCTGATGGAGACCATGTACCAGAGCCGCTCCGGCGTGCGCGGGATGCAGCCCTCGCGCGCCCTCCTGGACGGCATCCTCAAGTACAAGACCCTCTTCGGGCGCTTCAAGGTGCCCCCCAAGAACCACTTCCTCTACGACACGCAGAAGGACGTCATCGGCTTTGTCTTCGGGGGGGCCCGGGTCCCGGCGACCCTTCCGCCCGGGGAGCGGCTCAACCGCTTCAAGAGCGTCGAGTGCCAGATCATGGACTGGGCCGACGACGCGGCGTATTCGCTCAACGACATCGTGGACGGAGTGAAAGCCGGGTTTCTCACGATCGACCGGATCGAGGCCTGGGCCGACGGGAAGGTCGGCGACGCGATGGGCGTGCGGCTCCTAGACGAGCTACTGGACGGCATCCGGCGGGACCGGCTCGAGGGGATCTTCTCGGACAGGATCGGGTCGTTCATCACGGCCTGCCATCTGAAGGAGCGCGCCAATTTCATGTCGCGAAAGACCAACCGGTACCGCTACGAGCTGGTCGTCGACCCCGGGGCGCTGCGCCAGGCCCTCTTCTACAAGACGATGGCTAACGACATCATCTTCGAGAGCCCGCAGCTCCAGCAGATGGAGCACAAGGCTCGAAAGGTGCTGTTCGACCTCTGGGACTCGTGCTGGCGCAACTACGTCGAGACGGGCCCGAGGGTCGTGCGCATCCTGCCACCGGCGGTGGGAAAGCTTGTCGACGAGGCGAAGGGCAGGCGAGCAAAGGCGAGGCAGATCTGCGACTGGCTGGCCGGGCTCACCGACGGGATGATCGTCCGGACCTACCGGCGCCTCTTCGATCCCGAGTTCGGCTCCATAAGGGACCTGAGCTGACAGCAATTCAATCCGTCATAGCGTTTGCCATGAAAGCCACTGCCGTACTCGATCTAAAACAGCGCTTATCAAATCTTTCTGAAGGTGACCGCAAGATGGCGGCCGCGTATCTACTACGGTTGAAGCACGAGTCTCCAGCCGGGCGGCGTGAAACTTCGCGTGCCATGAAGGAGATGGATGCGGGCAGGAAGGTCCGACTCAGCGATCTCAAGAGACAGCTGAGTCATGCCTAAACATCACGGCTACGAGCCGGTTCTGTCCGGCAACGCGTCTTCGTTTCTTGTTGGTCTCACCAAGTCAAAGCGGCGCGCCATCTGTCGCCGCGGATCATTTGCAGGACGTTGCTCTATCCCTTATTGGGGTATGCACTTCACGTAAGCGGGCATTCCGCCCGCTTCGCCGCCCTGAATGTCGGCGAGCACAAAAGGTCACCGGTCAGAGCATGGCGCTCGCGAGGCCAAACGATGGTCCTGGGGCGTCTTTGAGCGCCCCTGATTTCTCCAAGGCGGCTACGCTGTGCTCCCATGATTCACAGGGAAGGGCAGCAGAGAAGTGGATTAGCCGGACGAGAAGCCTCATGAATGGCTCTGGGTTTCCGCCCGTCGTCAGGGCTTCGAGACAGGTGAGATAGTCGGTCCGCAGCGACGTGGGCACGATCAACCGGCCCCAGCCGCCAGCCGTCAATTCCGCGTTGAGGAAGAGCCGAGCAAGCCGACCGTTGCCATCGTTGAATGGGTGGACCTCCGCCACGACGAACATGAGGTAGGCGCCGCGCGCGATCGGCTGCGCAAGGTGCTGGCCTACGGCAAAAGTCTGGCGCAGGGTGCCGCGCACCAACTCGGGATTAACAAACTCCCGGGTGCCGACCCGATTGGCGGTTTCCTTGAAGCGTCCAGGGCCAACATCGAGGCGGTCGTGCATCAACCGGGCGTGCCGGACCTCCAACAGTCGGAGAAAGTCCGCCGCGTCCCGCGGGACTTCGCGGCGGTTGTGCTCGTCGGTCGAAAGGTGGAAGGTGGACAGAATGTCGTGCGCATCATTCGGGCGTGCTGCGGGCAGCTTGTGGTCGAAGACGATTTCCCTGGCTTCTTGGACCGTGAAAACGGTCCCTTCGATGTAATTCGAGAAGTATGCCTCCCAAAAGGCGTGAAGCCGGCGTTCGCCAGGCGGCCGTTCTGGCAACGGCGGAAAGGACTCGGTGGAAAGGAGGGTAGCCAAACGGGTGAAAAGCGCCAAGCGATCCGGGTCGTAGGGTTCGCGGCGCGCCCGGGCGCGGGCCAGCGGGGACACGAGTTCGGACACGTCGCCCTCAAGGATGGCATTGATAAGGCGGCGGGCTCGTTCGGCTTCCGCCTCAAAATGGAGCCGAGGGGCTAAGGCTTCGGCCGACGCCAGCAGACGGCGCAACTCATCCGGCCCGTGAATCCGGCACAGCCGATCCAGCCACGCCTCGACGGCCTCGCGGTCAAGGGTCTTGCGCTCGGCGGCTTTCCGCGAGCGGCTATCAGTGAGGTTCTCCAGAAGCGCACGCGGACGCGACGCCATGGAGAGGTCGGCGCCCAGTTGGGTATCGCCCTCTTGAGCCGGTGGGCCAGCCCAGACGCGCAGGCTGACGCCGGGAAGTTCATGAGTGTGAGACCGACGGCCGTAGGTGATGTGGTAGAGGCCAGACAGCGAGGGTTTCGCCTCGATGGCCGTCCGGTAACCGATGACGGCACCGGGATAGAAGTGGCGAATAACGGCAAACAACTCGTCACGGATGATCTCCTCCGGCGAGCCATCCATGTCAGTGGTGTAGATGCGGGAAGCGAGCTTGCGCACGGTCTTCTTCCTGATCTTGCCGGCCAAGGCAATCGCTTCTACGGGGTCGCGGGAGGCAAAGAGGACGGCCATGAAAAGGTGAAGTTATGAGGGGCTTCTCGCCCAGATTTGCTGATAATATGCAGTTAAGGACGTAGAAAAGCTGATTTTCTGTAGTTAGCGAGCGAAATCATCCACTGGCGGTCTGATAACAATAGCGCGGAGGTTTGTTGCGCGGCCCCATGATCCGCTCTGGCGCCTACACGTCAGCTTACGTCAAGTGCATACCCCATATCCCTTAAGTGAACTCGTAATCTTTGAGCAGAAGCAGATCGGTCGAGTTCGGCTGTGTGCCAGGAGAATTTGATTTTCCCGCTCGCAGGCGCGTACTAGTATGCCCGCGCAAATCTGTTTTGTTTTGCTCCCCCTTTGCGGGAGAGCGTGCCCGCCCAAGTCCAGACAACGCCCAAGAACGATGAGAACATTGACCCCGTCCTATCTAAGGCTGCCGGCGCTTGCCGTCCTGGCCGCCTCGATGACAGCGCTTGCTCCGGCGCCGAGCCTCGCCTCGGCCGCCGACCCCGCCGTCCCGCACCTCGAGAAGAAGGGCTCCGCCACGCAGCTAATGGTGGACGGCCAGCCGTTCCTCGTCCGGGGTGCGGAACTCAGCAATTCGAGCGCCTCGAGCCTCGACTACATGAAGCCGATCTGGCCGCTGCTCGCGGCCAGCCGCCTGAACGCGGTGCTGGCCACCGTGACCTGGGAGCTCGTCGAGCCGCAGGAGGGCCGGTTCGATTTCAAGCTCGTGGACGGCCTTATCGACGGTGCCCGGGCGAACGACATGCGCCTTGTGCTCCTCTGGTTTGGGAGCTGGAAGAACGGCAAGTCCACCTACCAGCCCCTGTGGGTTAAGACCAACCAGGCGCGGTTCCCGCTCGTCCAGAGCGAGCAGGGAAGGAGCCTCAACACGCTCACGCCCTTCGGCGACTCCACCTGCGAGGCCGACGCGCGCGCGTTCGCCGCGCTCATGCGCCACCTGCGCGAGGTGGACGCTCAGAAGCACACGGTCCTCATGATCCAGGTCGAGAACGAAATGGGCGTCCTCGAGGATTCGCGCGACTACGGCCCGGCTGCGGCCAAGGCCTTCGCGGGCCCCGTGCCGGCGGAGCTGATGGGCTACCTTGCGGCGCACAAGGACGCGCTCGTGCCGGAGCTGCGCGAGCTGTGGGAAGCGAACGGCGCCCGGAGCTCGGGCACCTGGGCGGAGGTCTTCGGGCCGGGCAAGCCCGCCGGCAAGGAGATCCCCGTGCGCACGCTCGCTCCCCCCATGACCGAGCAGGAGCACGAGACCGCCTGGCGCAAGCTCTGGTGGCCGGTGGACGAGATCTTCATGGCGTGGCGCTACGCGCGGTTCGTCAACAGGGTGGCCGAGGCCGGCAAGGCCGAGTACCCGCTGCCGATGTATGTGAACACCTGGCTGCAGCAGCGCGACCACGCGTGGCCGGGAACCTATCCCAGCGGCGGCCCGGTGCCGCAGGTGTTGAATATCTGGCAGGCGGGGGCGCCTGCGATCGACGTTCTGGCGGGGGACATCTACGTTCCGGAATTCGAGGAGCTCTGCGAGCGGTACCACCGCTGCGGCAATCCGCTGCTCATACCGGAGTCCCGCGGCGACGCGCGCGGCGCGGCCCAGGCGATCTGGGCCTTTGGAAAACTCGACGCCATCGCCTATTCGCCGTTCGGGATCGACAGGTCCGCCGGGGCGGACACGGAGCTCGCGCTGGCCTACGGCGCCGTAGCCCAGGTGTCGCCCCTCATCCTTGAGCACCAGGGCAACGGAACCATGACCGCGCTCATGGTGGACCGCGACGGAGCCCCGCAAACCGTGCGGCTCGGCGACTACCAGATCGAGGCGCGCTATTCCGCGCGCGGCCCCGGCCCGACCGTATCGAGTCTTTCTCCCGAGCGCGTGGCAGGGCTCTTCATCTGCACCGGCCCTGACGACTACGTCATCGTCGGCCGCGCCATGAATGTCTATTTCTCCTCCGCAGCCGCCCCGACCGACAGTGTGGGACTCGGCACGGTGGAGGAGGGCGTCTATACGGAGGGCCGCTGGGTGCCGGGACGCCGCCTGAACGGCGATGAGACTCCGGAATGGAAAGGGCTGCGGTTTCCCGCGGAGAAGTACGGCATCCAGCACGTAAAGCTCTACCGCTACAAGTAGGCGTCGAAAAAGGCCCGCATCAGCCAGCAAATGCGCTCCTCGGGGTGGCGGGCGCCCCGATGAGTCTCAGGGCGCCGGATCGAGGTGCTTGGCCTCCACCGCCGCATTGATAAGGCGCTCGGCCTGCTCCCAAACGGCCGCCGAGCCCTCGGCGATGTGGCAATTGCGGGCGACCACGCGGTCCGCCGTCACGTTGTGCCGCCTCCATGCGGCCCCATCGGTGCTGCAGTTGAGGAGCACCGGCTGGAAGCGGTCGATCGCGGCCGCAAACTTGGCCTCGGGCGTGCGCCTCTCCTCGAACTCGTCCCAAAGCTTCCGGAAGTCGCCCGCCTGGTCCGCCGGCAGGAGCCCGAATATCCGGTCCGCGGCGATCGCCTCGCGCTCGTGCTGGCCCGCCATCCGGGCGGTGTCGTACGCGAAGGTGTCGCCCGCGTCGATCTCCACGAGGTCGTGGATGATGACCATCTTCAGGACCTTGAGGACGTCCAGGCGAGGCTCGTTCGCGTGCTCCGCCAGGACGATGACCGCAAGGCACAGGTGCCACGAGTGCTCGGCGTCGTTTTCCGCCCTGCGGCTCTGCGTGCAGACCGTCTGGCGGAAGATTTCCTTCAGCTTGTCGACCTCAAGGATGAATCGTACCTGCTGCTCAATCCGCTCGTGCGCCATCCGACAAGACTAGGCCCCGCCGCGGCTGTTTGCGAGTTCGGACTGCCTCGCGGGGACCGGCGCGACGCCGCGGGCGAGCAGCGATTGGTGGACGTAGGCGGCCGCGAACAGGACGGCGACGACCGAGGCCGCCATGAGCGTCCTCGAAGCCTGCGTCCCGAACAGGATCGGGAACTGCAGGACCGTCATGATGGCGACGCTCTGGGTGGCGACGACCGCAAGGGAATGCCGCCCGAGGAAGGCCAGCGGCCGCCAGGTGAGCGCCCTGGGAAACTGCGCGCCGAAGACGCCGACAAGGTATGCGACGCAGCCAAAGTCCGCCAGGCGCAGGAGCCCCAGGGCGGGCTTGTTCAGGAACACGCCGAACAGGCGGTCGGGCCAGAGCGCGGGCCACTGCGCGTAGTGGATCCCCAATCCGTAGACAACCACGGCCGCCGCACCGCCGAGAACCCACGGGCTCGGCCGCGAGACCTGCTGGCGTCCGCTCATCCGCGCATGGCCGACCACGACCCCTGCCACGAAGAGAAACTGCCAGGCCAGCAGGTTGAAGCTCCCCGTGTTGATGGGATAGATCGGGGCGCCGTCCACCGGGGGCGCCCATTGGACCGCAAGCCACACGCCGGCGCTGATCGCAAGCACAAGCCAGCGGCGGCCGGACTCAAGGGCCCTCACGACCGTGGGGAGCAGCATCACGAAGCCGCAGTACATGGGCAGGAGGTCCAGGAGCCCGGGCTGGTAGAGGAGCGAGACGCCGAGGCCGAGCGACATGATCGGGTGCTCAAAGAAGAGCCGCGGGACGGCCGGAGAGCAGTAGCCCAGCACGCGCTCGGTCAGCTGCACCGCGACGAACGCAGCCAGCACCGAGCCGACGTGCCAGCGGTAGATGGATTTGGCCCTCTCGGACGACGCCGACCACAAGCCGCCAGCCCCCAGGGACCTGAATTTGCGCGTGTAGACCCACCCGGCCATGAGCCCCGAGAGGAAGACAAAGCCCTCGGCGGCGGAAAAAACGCCCACCGACTGGTCCGTCAGCGCCCGCAGTTCCGTCGGCAAGTGGTTGATCGTCATGATGACGAGGAACAACCCCCGCAGGGTGTCAAACCGCAGGTCGCGCGTGCCCGGTTGCACTTCGAACTTGGAATTCACGTGAGAGAGCCGACACCATGTACCATGAATCGTTCCAGAATGCGGAAATCATTCAGATTTATCATAATATTGTTGGCGGCGTGCGGATGGGCCTCGGCCGCGGACACTCCGGAGGCCAGGCGCGGCCCGCAGGTTGACGACTATTTTGGCGAGAAGGTCGCGGACCCGTACCGCTGGATGGAGGACATCGATTCGCCGGAGACGGCAGCCTGGGTTGCCGCGGAGCGGGCCAGCACGGCGGCGGCCCTGGCGGGGATGCCTGAGCGAACCGCCGTGCGCAGCCGCCTGAGGGAGCTCTGGAACTACCCCAAGTACAGCCTTCCTCAGAAAAGGGGCGGCCTCATGTTTTTCACGAAGAACGACGGCCTGCAGAACCAGGCGGTGCCCTACGTGATCGACGCCCCGGGGAGCGCGCCGCGGGTCCTCATCGACCCCAACCTCCTTTCGGCGGAGGGGACCGTGGCGGCCACGGAGATCTCGCCTTCGGAGGACGGCCGGCTCCTCGGGTACGGGCTCGCGAGGGCGGGCTCCGACTGGAACGAATTCCACGTGCGCGACGTGGCGACCGGCAGGGACCTCCCCGACCTGGTGCGCTGGGTGAAGTTCTCGGGGATCGCATGGACCAGGGACAGCCGGGGCTTCTTCTACAGCCGGTTCCCGGAGTTCCCTAGGGGCAACAGGCTCTTCGGAGTGCTTTCGGGGCGGCAGCTCTACTACCACAGGCTTGGGACCGACCAGTCGGCCGACCGCCTCATCTTCGAGATGAAGGAGCACCCGGACTGGTTCTTCGGAGGCGAGATGACGGACGACGGCCGGTACCTGGTGATCACGGTGGACCAGAACGACCGGACCGAGAACGGGATCTATCTGGTCGACCTCGTGGACCCGGCGGCTCCGCGCCTAGGGGGCCCCGTGGTCCGGCTTCTCGACAGGTTCGACGCGCGTTACTCGTTTGTGGGCAACAGCGGACCCGTCCTCTACGTCCTGACGACGCTCGGCGCCCCGAGGGGACGCGTGGTCGCGATCGACCTGGCCTCTCCCGATCCGGCGGCCTGGAGGACGCCCGTGCCCGAGACCGGGGACAGCATCGAGGACGCCGGGTTCGTGGGCGGCAAACTCGTCATCTGCACCCTGCATGACGTCCAGAGCAGGCTTGCGGAGTTCTCCCCCGACGGCTCGGCGCGCCGCGACATTGCGCTTCCGGCCGTCGGATGCGTCACGGGCCTCATCGGCCGCGCCGACGACCCCGAGCTGTTCTACGGCTTCTCCTCCTTCCTCGCGCCGGAAACGATCATGAGCTGCGACACGGCCACGGGGCGGGAGTCCGTCTTCCAGCAGCCGAAGACACCCTTTGACGCGACGGCCTTCGAAACCCGCGAGGTCTTCTACACCTCGCGCGACGGCACGCGGATCCCCATGTTCGTCACCGCGCGCAAGGGCTGGAAGCGGAACGGAGCCTCCGCGGCGTGGCTCTACGCCTACGGCGGATTCAACATCGCGATGAAGCCCGCGTACACGGTCCCGATCGCCGTCTGGCTCGAGATGGGCGGGATCTACGTCCAGGCGAACGTCCGCGGGGGCTCCGAGTACGGCGAGGCCTGGCATTTGGCGGGGACGAAGGAGCGAAAGCAGAACGTCTTCGACGACTACATCGCGGCCGCGGATTTTCTCGTGACCCATGGCTACACGCGCAGGGACCGCCTCGTGATCGAGGGCCGCTCCAACGGCGGCCTCCTCGTGGGCGCGGTCTTGAACCAGCGGCCCGACCTGGGCGCGGTCGCGCTTCCCGGCGTGGGCGTCATGGACATGCTGCGCTATCACAAGTTCACCGTGGGGGCCGCGTGGGCCTCCGACTTTGGGACGAGCGACGACCCCGCCGGCTTCCGGTACCTGCGGGCCTATTCGCCGCTCGCCAACATCCGCAAGGGCGTCAAATACCCCCCCGTTCTCATCACAACCGGCGACCACGACGACCGCGTCTTCCCGGCGCACTCCTTCAAGTACGCCGCGGCCCTGCAGCACGAGGCCGCGCAGGTCCCGGGCTCGGGGCCCATCCTGATCCGGATCGAGTCCAACGCGGGACACGGGGGCTCGACAGGCACCTCGCCCGTCTCGAAGGTGATCGAGGAGTGGGCGGACAAGATAGGCTTCGCGGCCCACTTCATGCCGACGGGCGCGCTCTCGGCGCCGCGGGCCCCATAGGCCCCCCTGGGGTCACCATCCGCCGCCGAGCGCGCGCACGAGGAGCACGGTCGCCGAGAGCCGCTCGGCCCGCGCCTGCGTGAGCGAGATCTCGCTCGCGAGCTGCGCGCGCTGGCTGTCGATCACCTCGATGTAGCTCACGAGCCCGGCCTTGTAGCGCACGATCGAGAGGTTGGCCGCGCCCTTTGAGGAGGCCACGGCGCGCTCAAGGATCTCGGCCTGGCGCGCCAGCAGCCGAAGATCCGACAGGCCGTCCTCCACCTCCTGAAACGCGACCAGCACCTGCTGGCGGTAGTCGGCAACGGCCTCCTCGTACGCGGCCTTCGCCTGCCTGTAATTGGCGAGGTTTGCGCCGCCGTTGAAGATCGGGAGCGAAACGAGCGGCCCCGCCGCCCACTCGCGGCTGCTCCACCGCAGGAGCGTGTTCAGGTCGCTGCTGTTGGCTCCCGCGAAGGCCGTCAGTCCGATCGAAGGGAAGAAGGCCGCCTTGGCGACGCCGATCCTCGCGTTCGCCGAGGCGAGCGTGCGCTCCGCGGCCGCGACGTCGGGCCGCCGCTCGAGGAGCTCGCTCGGGAGGCCGGTCGGTACGAAGGGGGTCCCGCCGTCGAGCGGCGCGGCCTCGAGGGCGAACCCCTCGGGGTTCTGGCCGACCAGCACGGCGAGCGCATGCTCCTGCTCGGCTATGGCCCGGTCGTTCGCCACCGCGGTGCTTTCGACCGTCGCCAGCTCGGTCTCCGCCTGATACACGTCGAGATCGCTGTTGGCCCCTCCCTTGCGCAGCTTGCGGACAAGGTCGAGGGCATCCTGCAGAAGGGTCACGTTGCGGCGCAGCAGCTCCCGCTGCGAGACGAGCGAGCGCAGCGCGAAGTAGTTCTGGGCCACGCCCGCCTCAAGCGTGAGGAGGACGTTCTGGTAGGTCGCCTGCTGGGCCTCGGCGAGCGAGCGGGCGCTCTCGACCGAGCGCCTGGCCGCCCCGAAGAGGTCGACCTCGTAGGAGAGGACAAGGGGCAGGTCGAAGGAGTTCGTGGTGTAGGAAAAGGTCGTCGAGGGATACTCCGACTGCCGGTTCGCCGAATACATCGCCCGCGAGGCGCTGGCGTCGACCGCGAGGGAAGGGTAGAGGCTCCCGCGCGTCGCCCGGGCCGCGGCAAGGGCCTCGTCATAGCGCGCAAGCGCCGCCCCGAGGGTGGGGCTCGCTGCAAGCGCCTTTGACTCGAGCCCGTCCAGAACGGGGTCGCGGAACACCCTCCACCATTCGGCCTTCGGCAGGGAATCCTTGGGCTGCGCGACCTTCCAGGGGCCGCTCTCCGAGTACGAGGCGGGCGTCTCCACCGCGGGCCTCGTGTAGTCGGGGCCGACCGCGCAGCCGCCGAGAACCGCGAGGAGGCCGGCCCAAAGGCCCGGCATGAAACGGAAGGCCCGCGCCGTCACGGCTTGTTCTCCGGGGCCGCCTGCACGGGGCTCACCTCGAGGCCCTCGGTCAGGGCGTCGTTCGGATTGGAGACCACACGGGCGCCGGCGCCGAGGCCGTCGACCACCTCAACCCGCGTCCCGAAGTCGCGCCCGAGCTTCACGTGCACCAGGTGGATCTTGTTGGCCTCGTCGATCGTGGCGATCTGGGTTCCCGCGGCGTTGATGATGGCGGCGTTCGAGGGAAGCACGATCGCGGGCTGGGCGGCCTGGAACTTGAAGCGCACCTCGCCGTACATCCCCGGCAGGAGCTCGCCCTTCGGGTTTGCGAGCCGCACCTCGGTCAGGAGCGTCCGGGATGCCGTGTCGAGCGAGCCCGCGAAGCGGGAGACCTCCCCGTGGAACGCGCGCCCGGGAAACTCGGGCACCAGGACGTCTGCTCCCAACCCGACCTTGACCGCCCGCACATAGGCCTGGGGCACGTTGACGAAGACGCGCAGGACGTCCGTCTCCGCGATGTGGAAGATCTCGACCCCGGCGCCCGCGTTGATGAGCGCGCCGACCTGGGCGTTGCGCGCGGAGACGACCCCGTCGTAGGGCGCCGCGACCTGCTGGAACTCCTTCAGCTGGGAGAGCCTGTCCACGTTGGCCTGGGCCGCGGCGACGTTCGCCTTCCCGGCCGCATAGTCGGCGGCCTTCTGGTCGACGTCCTGCTGCGCCACGGCGTTCTGGGCTCCGAGTTCCTTCCAGCGGTCGGCGCTGATGCGCGCCAGCTCCAGGTTCGCCTGCGCGAGCGCCAGGTTGGCGCGGGCCTGGTTCAGCTCCTGGTCGAGGTCCGGGCCGTCGATCACGGCAAGGACCTGGCCCGCCTTCACCCGGTCGCCGATGTCGGCCGTCCACTTGGCGATGTAGCCTGTCGTGCGGGCGTAGATGGGCGTGTCCTGGAAGGCCGTTATCGCCGCCGGCAGCGTCACCTCCGCCGGCGCCGTCTCCTTCACCGCCACGACGAAGGTCACGACCGGCTGGGAGGCCGAGCGCTCGCCGAGCGCGGCCGCGGCGCGCAGGCGCGGAAGCACGCCCGCCACGAAGACCACGGCAAGGGCGAGTGGTATGACGATGATCAGGATGCGGGTTGACTTCATGTTCGTGGGGATCTCGGGCTTCTCCGGAAGGGTTTGCGCACTACGTGGAGGATTCGAGGAGCTCCTGCGCAAGCTCCTCATCCGGGGTGTGGCCGGACTTCTTTCGCAGCGTGGCGTAGACCACGGGGACAAACAGGAGCGTCGCGGCCGTCGCCACGAGAAGGCCCCCCACGACCGCCCTGCCGAGGGGCGCGTTCTGCTCGCCTCCCTCGCCAAGCCCGAGCGACATCGGGAGCATGCCGATGATCATGGCGAGCGCCGTCATGAGGACCGGCCGCAGGCGGGTGTGACCGGCAAGGAGGGCCGCCTCGCGGGAGTCCTTGCCTTCCTTGCGCGTGTCGTTCGCAAACGTGACGAGGAGCACCGAGTTCGCCGTGGCGACCCCGACGCTCATGATCGCCCCCATGAGCGAGGGGACGCTGAGCGTCGTCCCGGTGAGAAAGAGCATCCAGATGACCCCGCAGAGCGCTCCCGGAAGCGCCATGATGATGATGAACGGGTCCAGCCACGACTGGAAGTTCACGACCATGAGCAGGTAGACCAGCAGGATCGCGAAGACGACGCCGATCCCGAGGCCGACGAAGGACGTGGTCATGCTCTTGTACTGCCCGCGCAGGTTGATCGTGCTGCCGCGGGGCAGGCGCTTTTCGAACTCCGGGAGGAGCTTGCGCACCTGTGCCCCGACAGAGCCCAGGTCCCGGCCGTCGACGTTCGCATAGACCTCGAACACGGGCAGGACGTTGTAGTGGCCGACGACCTGCTGGCTCACGGTGCGCTCGATTGTCGCGACGTTCTCAAGCGGCTCGGGCGTGTGGTCGGGGCCCGCGGTGCCGACCGGGAGCGCCTTCAGGGCCGCTATCGAGTCGATCTTGTACTGGGGGGTCTGGGTCGCCACGAGGTACTGCACGCCCTGCGGGCTCAGCCAGTACGTCGGGGCGATCTGGCCCGAGCCCGTGAGCGAGATCAGCACGTTGCTTGCCACGGAGTTCTCGGTGAGGCCGAGCTGCTCTGCGCGCGTGCGGTCCACCTTGACGGCCAGAGCGGGGGCGTTGACCACCTGGTGCACGTGGACGTCCACGGCTCCCGGGATCTTCGCGATCCGGGCGGCCATCTCCCTGACGATCGCGTAGTTCGCCTTGCTGTCCTGGCCCGAGACCTGGAGGTCGATGGGGGCGGGCAGCCCGAAGTTGAGGATCTGCCCGACAATGTCGGCGGGCTGGGTGAAGAAGGTGCAGCTCGGCATCTCGCGGTTGAGCCGCGCCCGGATCTTGCGCACGTAGCCCCAGGTCGATCCGTGCTTCTCGGCGTTCAGCGCCACGAGGATCTCACCGTCGGCCGTGCCGACCGTCGCCGTGTCGCTCGACGCCAGGTTCGTGCCGCCGTTCGGCAGGCCTATGTTGTCGATGATGGTCTCAAGCTCCGCGGGCGGGACCACGCTGCGTATGATGTTCTCGGCCTGCGTGAAGTAGCGCTCCGTCTCCTCGATGCGTGTGCCGTCCGGGGCCCGGACGTGCAGGCGGAACTGGCCCGCGTCGACCCGGGGGAAGAAGTCCTCCCCGAGGAACGGCGCCGCAACCGCGGTCACGACCAAGAGGCCGATCATCGCGGCCAGCACGCGGCCCCGGCGGTCGAGGGCGCGGCCGAGGAGCGAGACGTAGGCCGTGCGGAACCGCTCGAACTGCCGGTTGAACACGATGTGGACCCTCCAGAACAGGTCGCCCTCGCCCGGGCGCCCCCTTCCGTCGTCGTGAAGCACGGGTTTGCCGAGCAGCAGGTAGTGGACGAACGTCGGCACGACGGTCCGTGAAAGGAAATAGGAGGCGAGCATCGCGAACATGACCGCCATGGCCAGCGGGCTGAACAGGAACTTCGCGGTCCCCTGCAGGAAGAAGATCGGCAGAAACACGATGCAGATGCACAGGGTCGACACGAAGGCCGGGACCGCGATCTGCTGCGCCCCGTCCAGGATCGCGCGGACGAGCGACTTGTTCATGTGGTGGTTGCGGTCGATGTTCTCGATCGTGACGGTTGCGTCGTCCACGAGGATGCCGACCGCGAGCGCCAGTCCGCCGAGCGTCATCGCATTGATGGTCTGCCCGAGCGCAAAAAGGCAGATGATGGAGCAGAAGATCGACAGCGGGATCGAGAGGGCGACCACCAGCGTGTTGCGCCAGGTGCCGAGGAAGAGAAGGATCATGACCGCCGTCAGCGCGGCGGCGATCAGGGCCTCCGTGATGACGCCGCTAAGCGCCGACCGCACGAAGATCGACTGGTCGAACTCGGCCTTCAGCTCCAGCTCGGGCGGCAGGGAGTTCCTCACGTGGGGGAGCACCGCCTTCATCCGGTCGATCACGTCGAGGGTCGAGGCCGAGCCGCTCTTCAGGATCGTCGTCAGGGCGCCCCTTGTCCCGTCCTGGCGCACGATGTTCGTCTGCGGCGAGAATCCGTCGCGGACCTGCGCGACGTCGCGGATGTACACGGTCGCCCCGTTCACCTCCTTCACCGGGATGTCGCCGAGCTCCGCGGTGACCGAGGGGCTGCTGTTGAGCAGCACCGCATACTCGCGGTCGCCGATCTTCACCGTGCCCGAGGGCATCGTCAGATTCTGGCTGGCGAGCGCCACGTTGACGTCGTTCGGGGTCAACCCCTTCGACTGGAGGGCCTTCGGATCGAGGTCGACCATGATCTCGCGGAACTTGCCGCCCATCGGCAGGGTGACGGAGGCGCCCTGGACGACCGCGAGCTGCACCCGCAGGAAATTGAGGCCGATGTCGAAGAGGTTCTGCTCGGTGAGCGTCTTGCTGCCGAGCCCCAGCTGCAGGATCGGCACGTTCGAGGCATTGTAGCGGATGATGAGCGGCGGCGTGCCCCCCGGGGGCATCACCCGGATGATCGTCTGGTTGATCGCGGTGACCTGGGCGACGGCGGCGTCGATGCTGGTCCCCGGCTGGAAATAGACCTTGATGACCCCCACGCCCGTGAACGACTGCGACTCGAGGTGCTCGATGTCGTTGACGGTGCTCAGCATCGCCCGCTCGCTGATCGTCACGACGCGCTTCGCCATCTCCTCCGGGGTCAGGCCGCCGTACTGCCAGATCACCGACACGACGGGGATGTCGATCACGGGGAAGATGTCCTTCGCCATCTTCAGCGCCGAGAGGACGCCCAGGATCACGATGGCAAGGGCCATGACCGTGAAGGTGTAGGGGCGGCGAAGGGCTAATCGGACGATCCACATGGCACTGGAAAGGGTTTAAACGGGCGATCATGCACTA
Source organism: uncultured Opitutaceae bacterium (assembly GCA_964534685.1). Taxonomy (GTDB): domain Bacteria; phylum Verrucomicrobiota; class Verrucomicrobiia; order Opitutales; family Opitutaceae; genus Palsa-1447. Next base: position 7,130 of record CAZHPC010000051.1, on the reverse strand, counting down.
TTTCGATCGAAACCTCCAATATCTCTTTCATGGCGAAACGATGCCTTCCATGCATTGACGGACAGCGGCGGAAATGGGTGCAGATCCGCGTCATATGCGCCCTGCGCGCCGCTTTTCCTTGCTAGGCGCGCCACCGCGGATTTCGATCACACGCATTTTGCCCCCATGAAAGTCCTCGTCGCAGACAAGATATCGTCGAAGGGTGTCGCCTGGCTCCGCAAGCAGCCGGGTCTGGAAGTCATTGAGGCCTACGGCTCGTCGCCGGCGAAGCTCCTTGAGCTCGTGGGGGACGTGCACGCGATCGCCGTGCGCTCGGAGTCTAAGATCACGGCCGAGGTCATCGCGGCGGCGCCGCTGCTCAAGGTCGTGGGGCGCGCCGGCGTCGGCATCGACAACGTGGACGTGGACGCGGCGACGGAGCGCGGCGTCATCGTGATGAACACCCCCTCCGGCAACACGATCGCCACGGCCGAGCTCACCTTCACGCACCTGCTGTGCGGCGCCCGCCCGGTCCCCCAGGCGGCGGCCTCCATGAGGGCCGGCGCCTGGGACCGCAAGAGCTTCTCCGGAATCGAGCTTTTCAGGAAGACGCTCGGGATCGTGGGCCTCGGCCGCATCGGCAGCGAGGTCGCGCGCAGGGCCCAGGCCTTCGGCATGCGCGTCCTCGCGTTCGACCCCTACCTCGCGCCGAGCCGGGCCAAGGGGATGCAGATCGACTCCGTCGCCCTGGACGACCTGCTGGCGCAGTCCGACTACATCACGGTGCACATGCCGATGACCGACGACACGCACTACATGATCGACGAGGCGGCGCTGGCGAAGTGCAAGAAGGGTGTGCGCCTGTTCAACTGCGCGCGCGGCGGAATCATCAAGGAGTCGGCACTCGTCGCGGCCCTGAAGAGCGGACAGGTCGCCGCCGCGGGCCTCGACGTCTACGAGAACGAGCCGCTCGCGGCCTCGAGCGAGCTTCGGACGCTCCCGAACGTGACCCTCACCCCGCACCTCGGGGCGTCAACCGCAGAGGCGCAGGACGCCGTCGGGGTCGAGGTCGCCGAGCAGATCGCCGACGTGCTGAACGGCGGCGTCATCCGCAACGCGGTCAACATGCCGAGCCTTGACGCGGCCACCCTGAGCGTCCTCAAGCCCTATCTCGACCTGGGATCGAAGCTGGGGACCCTGGTCCAGCAGATCTCGCCGGAGCACGTGGGGTTCCTCAAGATCACCTACTGGGGCAAGATCGTCGACCTGGACGCCAACGCCATCACCCGGGCCATCCTGCGGGGCTGGCTCAAGCGCATCAGCGGCGACAACGTGAACTACGTCAACGCGCCGTTCCTTCTCGAGCGCCTCGGCGTCCGCTGCGAGGTCGTCAAGTCCACGGGCGAGGCCGACTACACGGAGCTGATCCAGGTGGAGTCCACGGGCGCCGACGGGATCGTCCGCAGCGCGGCCGGAACCCTCATCGGCAAGGCGAGCAGCCCGAGGATTGTCTCCATCAACGGCCGCGCGGTCGAGGTGGTGGCCACGGGCAAGCTCCTCATCATCGAGAACAGCGACGAGCCGGGCATGATCGGCTACGTGGGCACCCTCCTCGGGCGCGACAAGGTCAACATCGCCAACATGTCGCTCAGCCGCCAGGAGCCCGGCCAGACCGCGCTCATGGTCATCAACCTGGACAGCGAGCCGAGCGAGGCGGCGCGGCGCGAGCTCAAGGGCCACAAGGCCATACGGCTGGCCAAGTTCGTGCATCTCTGAGGCCTTCATGACCGGCTCCGAACATGGCGACCTCCTGGTGCCGCTCGCCCTTGCGGCCGTGGCGGGGTATCTCCTCGGCGCGCTGCCGTTCGGCTACCTGGTCGCGCGCTCCCGCGGGGTCAACATCTTCGAGGTCGGCAGCAGGAGCCCCGGCGCGACCAACGTGGGCCGCGTTCTCGGCAAGTGGCCGAGGAACCTCGTGTTCGCGCTCGACGCCCTGAAGGGCGCGGCCGCCGCGGGCTGGCCGCTCCTGGTGGTCTGGGGGGCGGTGCGCGCCTTCAACGTGCCGAGCGTCCTCGGGTTTGTGGGCCTCGGGTTCGCGCTGCTCGGCCATTCGTTCTCGTGCTTCACGCGCTTCAAGGGGGGCAAGGGCGTATCGACGGCCGCCGGGGGCCTCATGGTCCTCATGCCGCCGGTGGCCGTGGTCTCGGGGGTCGTCTGGCTCTGCGTCTTCTTCGCGACCCGCTACGTCTCGCTGGCCTCGATCCTCGCCGCCATGAGCCTGCCCGTCACCTCGGTGCTGGCGCACCGGGGCACGCTCTCGCTCTGGGTGACGGGGTTTGTCGCCCTCTTTGTCCTCGTCATGCACCGCGACAACGTCGGGCGCCTTCTCAGCGGCACGGAGAAGCGTTTTGAGAGGAGGACGGACGGGGACGACAGGGGACCCGGGGGCAAGCCATGAGGAGCGCGCGCACCATCAGCATCGGAATCTGCGGCCTTGGCACGGTGGGCCAGGGCGTCTGGAAGCATTTCGGCCGGCTGCGCTCGGAGCTCGAGGCGCGCCTGGGGGCGCGGATCGTCATCCGCCGCGTCGCCGTGAGAAACCCCGGGAAGGCCCGCGGCGTCAAGGTCCCCCCCTCGAAGCTCACCACGGACGCCCTCTCGGTCGCGACCGATCCCGCGATCGACATCGTCTGCGAGCTGATGGGGGGCACGGAGGCCGCCCGGAAGGTCACCCTTCAGGCGCTCCGGCTCGGGAAGGTCGTCGTCTCGGCGAACAAGGCGCTGATCTGCTCCCACGGGGCCGAAATCTTCGCGGCCGCGCGCCGCCACGGGGGCCACTTCCTCTTCGAGGCGAGCGTCGCCGGCGGCATCCCGCTCATCAAGGCCGTGCGGGAGGGCCTGGTGGCCAACCGCTTCCCGAGCATCTACGGCATCCTGAACGGCACCTGCAACTACATCCTCACGAAGATGGAGGAGTTCGACACGTCGTACGCAAACGTCCTGAAGGAGGCGAAGCGGCTCGGGTACGCCGAGGCCCAGGAGTCGCTGGACGTCGAGGGTTGGGACACGGCGCACAAGGCCTCCATCCTTGCGTGGCTCGCGCACGGGGTCTGGGTCCGCCCCGAGCAGATGATCGTCGAGGGGATCGAGCGGATCACGCCGGCGGATTTCAAGAACGCGGCCTCGCTCGGCTACGGGATCAAGCTGCTGGGGATCATCACCCGCGACTTCGAGACCGACGAGATCAGCGTGCGGGTCCACCCGACGCTGCTGCCGGAGGGAAGCGTCCTCGCCCGCGTGAGCGGCGTGTTCAACGCCATCTCGGTGAGCGGCGACGTCGTGGGGACCACGGTCTACATCGGGCGCGGCGCCGGCCAGGACGCCACCGCGAGCGCCGTCATCAGCGACATCACCGACGCGGTCGCGCTCCTGCTGCACGGCAAGGGCGCCCACTTCATGGGCGAGGAGATGCCCCCGGCGGCCAAGGGGGTACGCATGGCCCCGCCGGAGCGGATCCGCGGCCGCTACTACGTGAGGCTCACGGTGGCCGACCGGCCGGGCGTCCTGGCCCGGGTCGCCACCATCATGGCCCGCAACCGCATCAGCATCGCAAGCGTCATCCAGAACCCCTCGGAGCGGCCGGGATCGGCCTCGCTTGTCCTCACGACCCACGAGAGCGACGAGCTCTCGGTGCGCGTCGCGCTCCGCTCGCTCGCGGCCCTCGGCAGCGTGCGCGAGGAGCCGCTGCTCCTGAGGATCGGAGACCTGGGGGACTAGGGCCCCAAGGGAAAGCCATTCTACCCATGCCCCGAATCGTACAGAAATACGGCGGAACCTCTGTCGGCGACGTCGAACGGATCAAGAAGGTCGCCGAGCGGATCAAGGCCGCCCGCGACGAGGGAAACGAGGTCGTCGTCGTGCTGTCCGCGCGGGCGGGAGTGACCAACGAGCTGATCGCGCGCGCCAAGGGGCTCTGCGCGGAGCCGAGCGAGCGCGAGCTCGACCAGCTGCTCGCGATCGGGGAGCAGGAGTCCGTGGCGCTGATGGCGATGGCGCTTCACGGGATCAAGGTCCCGGCGGTGAGCTACACGGGCGCCCAGGCCGGCATCTTCACGGACAGGGTCCACACCAAGGCCAAGATCAAGACGGTCAATCCGAAGCCGGTCATACTGGACCTGGCCGCGGGCCGGGTCGTCATCGTGGCGGGCTTCCAGGGGATCGACGACGACGGCCAGATAACGACCCTCGGGCGGGGGGGCTCCGACCTGACGGCGGTGGCCCTCGCGGGCGCGCTCAAGGCCGACATCTGCGAGATCTACACCGACGTGGACGGGGTCTACACCGCCGACCCCCGGGTGGTGAAGAGCGCGCGCAAGCTGCCGGAGATCTCCTACGACGAGATGCTGGAACTCGCCTCCTCGGGGTCCAAGGTGATGCAGTCGCGCTCGGTGGAATTCGCCAAGAAGTTCGGCGTCGTCTTTGAGGTACGCTCCTCGTTCAACCACAATCCAGGGACAATCGTGAAAGAAGAAGTCGCATACATGGAACAGGTCGTCGTCCGCGGCATCGCCGCGGACAAGGACCAGGCGAAGGTCATCGTCAGCAACATCCCCGACAAGCCCGGTTCCGCCGCAAAGGTCTTCCGGGGCCTGGCCGACGCCAATGTCATCGTCGACATGATCGTCCAGAACGTCGGCCGCCACGGGGTGGCCAACCTCACGTTCACCGTGCCGCAGACCGACACGAGCCGCGCCGTGAAGGCCCTGGAGCCCGTGCTGGCCGGAATCGGCGGCGGCCACGTGACCATGCACCAGCACATCGCCAAGATATCCGTGGTCGGCGTCGGCATGAAGACGCACAGCGGCGTGGCGGCGACGCTCTTCCAGGCCCTGGCCGAGGCGGGCATCAACATCGACCTCATCAGCACCTCCGAGATAAAGATCTCGGTCGTCGTCGACCTCGACAGGGCCGACGAGGCCGTCCGCGTCGCCCACGCGGCCTTCGGCCTCGACAAGCTGTAGGACCGGGCGGGGGCATGCGCTACGTCTCGACACGGGGCGAAACCCCTCCCGTGGAATTCGCGGAGGCCGTGGCCGCAGGCCTGGCGCCGGACGGCGGGCTCTTCGTCCCCGAGGAGCTCCCGGATTTCTCCGCGGACCTGGCCGGCTTCGCGAGCCTCCCGTATTCCGAGCTGTGCACCCGGTTCCTCTGCCGGTTCGCGACCGACATCCCGGTGCCCGAGCTGCGGGCGCTGGCGGCCCACTCGTTCGGCGGGTTTGACCACCCCGAGATCGCGCCGCTCGTCGAACTCTCGAAGGGGGTCTACGTCCTCGAGCTCTTCCACGGGCCGACGCTCGCCTTCAAGGACATCGCCCTGCAGCTCCTGGGAAACCTCTACGCGAGGCAGTGCGCGATCCGAGGGGAGACGATCAACGTCCTCGGGGCCACCTCGGGCGACACCGGCGCCGCGGCCATCCACGGCCTCATGGGCAAGAAGGGCGCCGCGATCTTCATCCTCTATCCCGACGGGCGGATCTCGCCGCTCCAGGAGCGCCAGATGGCCTGCACGGGCGCGCCCAACGTGCACGCGCTCGCTGTCGACGGCTCGTTCGACGACGCCCAGGCGGTCCTCAAGGCGCTCTTCGCGGACGGGCCCTTCCGCGCGGAGCACCGCCTCTCGGCGGTCAACTCGATCAACATCGCGCGCATCCTGGCGCAGTGCGTCTACTACCTCCACGCGTGGCTGCGCCTTCCCGCCGACGAGCGCGCGGTCGCCGAGTTCGTCGTGCCCACCGGCAACTTCGGCAACGTGCTCGCCGGGTGGATGCTCCAGAAGATGGGGGTGCCGATCCACGGGTTCAGGGTGGCCACGAACCAGAACGACCTCCTGCACCGGCTCTTCACCACCGGCGAATACCGCACCGGCACGGTGATCCCGAGCCTCGCCCCGTCGATGGACATCCAGGCCGCCTCGAACTTCGAGCGGTTCATGTACTACAGCCTGGGCCGCGACGGCGCCCGGGTCAGGGCGGTCATGCGCGAGATAGCGAGCAAGGGCCGGTACCGCTTCCCTGACTTCGACCGGGACACGTTCTCGTCGTCGCGGTGCACGGACGCCGAGATCTACGGGATCATCCGCCAGGTGCACCGCGCGCTCGGCTACATCGTCGACCCGCACACGGCCTGCGCCTTCAACGGCCTCGACCAGTCGAGGCCGAACGTGGTGCTCGCCACGGCGCACCCGGCCAAGTTCCCGGACACGATCCGGGAGGCCATCGGCATCGAGCCGACCCATCCGTCGCTCGAGGCGCTCAAGGGCCTGCCCCTTGTCCGGCATAAGATTGTGGCTGACGCGGCCGCAATACGTGGCTTCATCGAGTCCCGCGCCATCTGACGGACCGGCACCATGCCCACACGCGAAATCAGCATCTACGACACCACCCTGCGGGACGGGACCCAGGGGGAGGGCATCAGCTTCTCCGTCGCCGACAAGCTTCTCGTGGCCGAGCGCCTCGACCAGTTCGGGGTCGACTACATCGAGGGCGGCTTCCCGGGCTCCAACCCGCGCGACATCGCCTTCTTCGCGGAGGCGAAGAACCTGAGGCTCAAGCACGCGAAGCTGGCCGCCTTCGGCTCGACCCGCCGGGCGGGCGCTAAGGCCAGCGCCGACCCGCAGCTCAGGACGCTCCTCGAGAGCGAGATGCCCGTCCTGACGCTTGTCGGCAAGACGTGGCTCCTTCACGTGACCGAGATCCTCCGGACGACGCCCGAGGAGAACCTCGAGATGATCGAGGACTCGATACGCTACCTGACGGCGCAGGGCCGCGAGGTGATCTACGACGCCGAGCACTTCTTCGACGGCTATCTCGACAACCCGGAGTACGCCCTTCGGACCCTCGACGCGGCCGCGCGCGGGGGGGCCGCGAACCTGACGCTCTGCGAGACGAACGGGGGCAAGCTGGTTCCGCAGGTGCAGTCGATCGTCGCGGACGTCGTCAAGCGCTTCGGCGGCGGGCGCATCGGGATCCACGGTCACAACGACAGCGGCCTCGGGGTCGCCGTCACGCTGGCCGGCGTCGACGCGGGCGCCACCCTTGTCCAGGGCACCGTCAACGGCTACGGGGAGCGCGTCGGCAACGCGAACCTGGTGA
>CAZHPC010000050.1:0-22051 GCA_964534685.1 uncultured Opitutaceae bacterium | reverse complement strand
CCGTCAACCGGGTCGGGCGGGTGGATGTCTACCAGGTGGACCACCACGGCTTGGACCTGAGCAACAACCCGGTGCTCATCCACAGCCTGTCGCCCACCGTCTCCGTCATGAACAACGGCGCGCGCAAGGGCACCGCCGGCTCCACCATCGATGCCCTGAAGAGCTCCCCCGGCATCCAGGCGATGTACCAGCTCCACAAGAACGTCCGCCCCGACCGCCAGGACAACACGGCGGACGAGTTCATCGCCAACGTCCCCGAGAAATGCGACGGGAACTACATCCACCTTGCGGTGGACCCAAGCGGTCTCAGCTACACGGTGACGATCCCCGCCACGGGCCACAGCCGCACCTACGCGACACGGCCCGCGGAGGGCAGGTAGGACGGGGCCCGCGGTTCAGGCCTCGCAAAGCTCGCGCCGCCGCCGACGACCGGGCAGATTCCGGGAGTCATGCACGCGCGTTGGACAACCCTGTTCGCAGCCTTCATCCTGGCGGCGGGCGCGCAGCCGACGCCCACCCCGGCGCCGGCGGGCGCGGACGATCTCTTCAATCTCGGCCAGCAGCTCTTCGACCAGTACGCGCCGCCCGAGGTCAAGGACCAGTACCGGTTCCCGACGAAGGACGAGTGGGACGGGTTCGCAGCCCGCCTGCAGCATGCTCTTGACGGCAATTCGCTCGAGGAGCTCGCCAAATTAGAGCCCGAGGCCCGCGCGGCGCTTGTGGCACTGCGCACGCTGCCGGGATACGAGGACTACGCCGACTGGCTTGCGCTTCGGATCGACGAGATCGACGCCGCCCGGCTGGCGGTGTCGCGCCCTGCGGCGCCCACGCCCGGCCCGCCCGGGGTCCGGCGTCCGTTTTCCCAGGTCCCCCACTACGACCTCTGGCTCGCCCGCGAGCGCGGCCGCCCCGTGCCCACCGGCGCAGCGGAGCTCATGCCGGTCCTTCGGGCGGCGTTCGCCGCCGAGGGCGTCCCGCCGGAGCTGGCGTGGATAGCCGAGGCGGAGTCGACCCTGAACCCCGCGGCCCGCAGTCCGTCGGGCGCCAGGGGGCTGTTCCAGCTCATGCCCGACACGGCCCACGCCCTGGGCCTGAGCACCTTTATGCCGGACGAGCGCACCGACCCGGAAAAGTCCGCCCGCGCCAGCGCGCGCCTCCTGCGCGAGCTCTACTCGAAGTTCGGGAGCTGGCCGCTGGCGCTCGCCGGCTACAACGCGGGCGAGGGGCGGGTGCGGCGCCTGCTCGCCTCAAGCGGCGCAAGCGACTTCGCGGGCGTCGCTTCCGCGCTTCCGGCCGAGACGCGCATGTATGTCCCGAAGGTCTGCGCGCTCGTCACCGTCCGGACGGGGGCGTCGCTCGAGAGCCTGCGGCCTCTGCGCGGCTGAGCCGCGCATCTCGGGCCGGGGTCAGTTGTGGACGTTCCAGACGTAATGCTCGGACTCCGAGGGCCACGTGCCCGGGGGCCGCTCCGGCGCGCCGCCGCGGGTGCAGGCGACCTTCTGGCGGAGCCCCTCGATCACGAGGGCTGCGGCGGTCTCCGGACGGATCTGGTCGGTGTTGATGACGATGTCGTAGGTGTGCGGGTCGTCGATGTCGCGGCCGTAATGTGACTTCACAAACCGGCGCCGGCCGAGGTCGGTCCGCTCGATGATCGACCGCGCCTCGCCCGCGCCGACGTGCTGCAGATCCATGAGGCGCCGGATCCGGGTTTCCTTCCCCGCCACAAGGCGCACGTGAAAGCCGCCGGGAAGGGCCTGCGTCAACAGGTGGGACGCCCGGCCGACAAAGACGATGCGCCCCACATGGGCGAGCTGGACAATCGTCTGAGCGACCTGGTGCTCGAGCTCCCAGAGCGACGGGTGCAGGCCCAGGATCTCTCCGATAAGCGCGTCGATCTCGGAGATCTTGTCCTCCGGCAGGTAACGGGCCAGCTGCTCGGGCAGCTCGTGCCGGGCGAGGGCGTAGCTGATCAGGTCCTTGTCCAGGAGGATCCACTCCTCGCCCTGCCCGCCGAACTCGGCGTTGAGCGTGGGCAGGAGCGAATGGCTCAGGGTCGTGGCGCCCGCGCAGACTTCGCGCGAGAGGGTGATGAACGGACGGTTCGCGGCGGCAACCGCCGGGGGGGAGCTGGGCATCGGGCTGCCTAGGCGGGCCTTCAGGATGCTGACTCCATGGTCGAGATAGGCGTGGGGTGTCATGGAAGTCTCGGGTTTTGGGGTTATCGGGGTAGGACAAATGTGTTCACGGACGGGCCGCGTTCCGGCGGCCGACAGCGCCTCGCGCACGGCGCGATGGCCCAACGCGGGGCCGATTCGCCGGAATCCGTCTCATGGCCTCCCCTTTCGTCGTTTGCCTCGACACTCGGACCGGCGATCAAACCGGCCACCGAAATTGGAAGCCAGCCGTTCATAGGGGAAACCTACTGCCTAGGTGATAACATAGGCGTCCCGTGCGCGAAAGCAAATAGAGCGGCGGATTCGCCCGGCCCTGCGGCCCGGTCCCGCGGGCGGCGCGCCTAGGCTGGCGCGGTCCCGGGGCTCGCGTCCTGCAGGTGCGTCTTCTCCTTGTACATTTGGGCGAAGAGGACGAGCACGACGCCGGCCGCTGCGGCAAGCGCGGCGAAGAATAGGTAGAAGGATGTCCCGTTGAGCTTGAGCGTGCCGTCGGGGTTCTGGATGACGACGTGAACGAGCGCGGTGAATGCGTTCCCGAGTGAGATCGACCAGAGGTAGACGGCCATGACGAGCGACTTCATCGACTTGGGCGCCTGCGTGTAGGAAAACTCGAGCGAGGTGATGGACACCATGATCTCGGCCGCCGTCAGGAGCGCGTAGGCCGGAAGCTGCCACCCAATGCTGGGCGTCTCCCCGGCCCTGATGCGGGTCTCGATCCAGGCGACGATGAGGAAAGAGGCGCCCGCCACGACGAGGCCTATGCCCATCTTGCGCAGGGGCGTCAGGGTGAAGACCCGGTTGATCGCCGGGTAGATCCCGTACTGGAAGAGCGGGATGAACGCGAGGATCATGACCGCGTTCACCGCCTGGATCTGGGACGCGAGCCACGTTATCCCCATGAAATGCAGGTTCATCTTCGCCGCCTGGAGCACCCATTCCCCGCCGCTCTGGTCCCAAAGCGCCCAGAACACGGCGACAAACAGGTAGATGACCGCCAGCCGGAGAAGCAGCACGAAGGTGTCCCAGGTGAACGTGTCGCGCAGGAACTTCATGCCGCCGGGAGGGATGTGGACGAACTTCTTCTGGCCCATCCAGAAGACGAGGGTCGCGACCGCCATCAGGAACCCGGGGACGGCGAAGGCCGTTCTGGACCCGTAGTTCTGGAGCAGCCAGGGGATCAGCAGGATCGAGACGAACGACCCGGCATTGATGGAAAAATAGAACCAGCCGAAGGCGCGGGAGATCAGGTGCTGGTTCGACGCGCTGAACTGGTCGCCCACGTTGGCCGACACGCAGGGCTTGATCCCGCCCGAGCCGATCGCGATCAGGCTGAGGCCCATGGTGAGGCCGAGCCGCGTGTCGTCGAGCGCCAGCGCGAAGCTGCCGACCGAGTAGACGATCGACAGCCAGAAGATCGTCCGGAACTTGCCCCAGATCGCGTCGGCCAGGATGGCGCCGAAGATCGGGAAGAAATAGTTCGAGGCGACGAAGATGTGGTACCACTTGTCCGCCTCGTTCTCGCTCATCGGCGCCAGCGCCCCGCTGCGGTCGCGCAGGTACTGCGTCATGAACACCACCAGGATGGCGCGCATCCCGTAGAAGTTGAAGCGTTCGGCGGCCTCGTTTCCGACGATGTAGGGGATGCCCGCGGGCATCCGGTCCGTCCCTGCCGGGGCCGTCCTGTTTCCTGTGCCGGCCGCTGGGAGCGCTGGTTTCGCGGCCTGGGGTTCGGGCTGCATGAAAACCTGATGAAGGGATAAGGAGGCAAAATCCAGTATTATCGCCCCGGGGCGGACCGCGCTTGCCTTGGCCCGCCGCGCGGGGTAAGCCGGGAGAAGGGCTCCGGGAGCCGGAAATCCGGCCGCAGGGCGCGGGTGCATGACTGGCGGCCGCCGCGCCGTCACCCCGCAGGCCGGTCTCACGAGCCCACACACCAGAACGATGAACCACCCCACCCTTCCACGAACGGCCCTTGGGCTCGGCCTTGCCGCGCTCGGCATGGCCGCCGCGCAGCGCGGCGCGGCTGACACCCCCGGTGCCGCCGGCAGCCCGCCCGCCGTGGCCGACCGGCCGGACATGACCTGGTTCACCGATGCGCGGCTCGGCATCTTCATCCACTGGGGCGTCTACTCCGAGGGCAAGGGGAGCGAGTCGTGGGCCTTCCACGACGGGGACATGCCCTATGACGTCTACATCGCCCAGGCGAAGACCTTCACCGCCGCTAACTACCAGCCCGAGCGCTGGGCGGAGCTCTTCAGCGCGGCGGGCGCGCGCTATGCCGTCCTCACCTCGAAGCACCACGACGGCTTCGCCCTGTGGGACACGGCCCAGAGCAAGCTCAACGCGAAGGACGGCTCGCCCGCAGGCCGCGACCTGGTCGGCCCGTTCTGCGCGGCGATGCGCAAGCAGGGGCTCAAGGTCGGCCTGTACTTCTCGCACCTTGACTGGTCGCACCCGGACTACGCCAGCGTGCTCAAGGAGGGGGGGACCCCGGAGGCGGACCGGAAGAACAGGTTCTCCTACCCCCAGGGCCCCGAGAATCCCGCCGCCTGGGAGCGCTTCCTCGCCTTCCACCGCGCCCAGCTGAAGGAGATCGCGGAGCGCTACCACCCCGACCTGCTCTGGTTCGACGGGGACTGGGAGCGCTCGGCGGCGCAGTGGCGCATGCCGGAGCTGCGCCGGCAGCTGAAGGCGTGGCTACCCGACGTCATCCTCAACAGCCGGATGGGGGGCTACGGCGACTATGCCACGCCCGAGCAGGCGCTGCCGGTCCATCCGCCCGCGGGTCCGTGGGAGCTCTGCATGACGGTCAACGACTCGTGGGGGTACCAGGCCAGGGACCAGAACTTCAAGAGCGTCCGCCAGATCGTGCGCATGCTCACGGAGTGCGCCTCGCAGGGAGGGAACCTGCTCCTTGACATCGGCCCCAGGAGCGACGGCACCGTCACCCCGGAGCAGGAGAGGATCCTGCGCGACCTCGGGCGCTGGACCCACAAGAACGCCGAGGCGCTGTACGGAACGACGGCGGGCATCCCCAAGGACTACTATTACGGGCCCAGCATGCTGAACAAGGCCCGCGACGTGCTCTACCTCGTCTGCTACGACCGTCCCGCCGACGGCCTCTACATCAAAGGCATCCGCAACACGGTCACCCGTGCGAGCGTCGTCGGGGGCGGCGAGCTTTCCCAGCGCCGGTTCATGAAGGCCGACTGGGCCGGCCAGTCCGGAATCGTCATCGTCGACCTGCCGGCCGCCGCAGCCGATCCCGACGCCACCGTCGTGAAGCTCGAGCTGCAGGGGCCGATCGACCTGGCGGCCGACTAGCGCGGCCCGCCAGGATACCCGCCTACCGCTCGCCGCCCGAGTCGAGCGCGAAAACGATCGGCACCTGCATGTGGACAAAGACCGCGCGGCCGCCCTTCATCCCGGGCGTGAACTTCCACCGGCTGACGGCGCGGCAGGCCGACTCCTCGAATTCCCGGTTGGTCGACCGGACGGCCTTTGCGTTCCTCACGTTCCCGCTCGGGTCGACGATGAAGTCCACCAGGACGTCCCCATGGATCCCCTGCTGCTTCATGCCCTGGGGATAGACCGGAGCGTCCCTGTATTTTGCGACGGGCTGCTGCTCCAGCTGGCCCGGATCGAAGATGGGCTGGGCCGGGCCCGTTCCCCCCGGTCCCTGGGGGATCCTGACCAACTTCGGGTCCATAGAGACCGGCGGAGGCTCCACCGGCACCGTGAAGTCGTCGGGAAGCTTCGCCTGCGGAATATCCGGCTGCGCCGGCGGGGCGACGACATCCTCCTTCGGCTGCGGCCTCGGGTTGCCCGGATCCGGATTCTCAACCGGATCAGGATTGAGGACGAAGGGGGTCGGCGTGGGGGTCGGCTCCCTCGGCGGGGGACGCAGGGCGCGGAAATGGGTCTTCTCGCCATACCAGGCGACCCCGGCGATCAGCACGATGGAGAAGAGGGCTCCGAACAGCAGGTTCCGACGGTTCATGGGGGTATGGGTTGACGGGCCCCTGCTCCGACTTCCGGGCGTCCGGAGGCAGGTCTGTGCGGGGTTGGGATCCAAGTGGGGCTCACGGCCGGGCAGCCTCCGGAGTTGATGACATCCAATTCAGCACCGGGATCCCGAAGCCGCGAAGAAATTCCGGGTTGACGCCCAGAGAAATACTGTATTACAACTCTAATACACCGTGTTTCTCCTCGACCCCAACAGCGGAGTCCCCCTCTACGTCCAGCTCCAGCAGCAGGTCCGCCAGCGCATCCTGTCCGGACAGCTTCAGCATGGCTCCCTGCTTCCCTCCGTCCGCGACCTCTCCGCCGAGCTTCACATAAACCCGCTCACCGCAGCCAAGGTCTACCAGCTCCTCGAGCGCGATGGCTTCGTCGAGACGAGGCGCGGGATCGGCACCTATGTCTCCCCCCGGCCGCCCGTCCTCAAGATGGACGCCCGCCGCCAGCAGATTGGCCCCGCCGTGGACCAGCTCGTCGCCGAGGCGATCCACCTCGGGCTCGGGCCGAACGACGTCCAGGCCCTCCTTTCCGAGAGATTCCGAAAACTGAACCGACAGGCCGAACCCTCATGAACGAACCACCCATTCAGATCCAGAACGCCTGCAGGTCGTTTGACGGCGTCCCGGTCATCAAGAACCTGAGCGTCTCCATCAAGGCCGGCAGCATCTACGGCTTCCTGGGCCGCAACGGGGCGGGCAAGACGACCACGATCCGGATGCTGGCGGGACTCATCCGGCCCGATGCGGGGACGGTCCGCGTCTCGGGCAACGACCCCTTTGGCATCGGCGCCGAAGAGCGGCAGCGGCTGGGGTACATGTCCGAGAAGGCGGTGATCGCCCCCTTTGCCACGGTGAGGACCGTGCTCAATCTCGGCCGATGGCTGTATCCCAGCTGGAACTCGGCGCTGGTCGATTCGCTCCTCGCCAAGTACGGCCTCTCGCCCGGCAAACGCCTCACCACCCTCTCGCAGGGCAACCAGCGGATCCTCGGGTTCATCATGGCCATCGCGCCGCGGCCGAGCGTGCTGCTGCTCGACGAGCCGGCTGCGAACCTGGACGTCGTCGCCAGGCGCGAAGTCCTCGACGACATCCTCGAGCTCATCCGCGACTGCGGCTGCACCGTCCTGTTCTCGACCCACATCCTGAGCGACGTGGAGCGCGTGGCCGACGAGATCGGCATCCTCGCGAACGGGACCCTTCGCGTCAGCGAGCCGCTTGACTCGCTGAAGGACTCGATACGGCAGGTGCGCTTCTTCGGATTCAGGAACGGGGCGCCGAAAACCGACGTCCCGGGAAGCTTCAGGACCGTCCGTTCACGGGACGACGTGACCGTCACGATGCGGATCAATTCCGGCCCGACGCCCGATGAGCTGGCCGAGCAGTGGTCGTGCCGGCACGAGAGCCGGGTCCTCAACCTCGAGGACATCTTTGTGGAGCTTTCCCGCAACTGACACACATGCACACACCATGAACCCATCAAAGCAGTTTTGGGCGCTCTTCAGATTCCAGGCTGTCGTCCTTCCCTACCTCTTCGTCCTTCCGATCGTCTTCTGCGCGCCCCTCCTCTTCATGCTGCACAGGGACACCTCCCTGAATCTGCTCATCATGACCCAGAATCTCTTCCTCGTCGTCCTGTTCGGGGGCCTGCTGATTGCACCCGAGATGTTCGCCCATGCTTCGATGAACCAGACGGGCGGGCTCGGCATGGAATTCTTTCGGACGAGGGCGGTCGACAAGGCCGTCCTGGTCAGGGCCAAGGCCGCCTTTTTTTACATCCTGATACTCTTCGCCCCGATCGCCCTCATCCTGTACTCGCTGCCGAGCCCCGACCTGCGGGTGATCATCTATTCGAAGGTGGTCCGGCTGGACTGCCTCCGCAACGTCCCCGGAAGCTCCCTCGTCACGGGCGCTGGCGGCCATTCCAACCTTGTCTCGATCCCCTCGGGCAACGTCCTCATCGCGGAATGGTATGCCTGGAAGTTCCTCGTCCTCGCGGCGGCAGTCCAGGTGTTCGTCTACTGGATTTATCCCAGCAGGTATCGGAGGTGGTTCTTCTTTGCCCTCATCATCGCCGTCAGCGTTCTGCCCCTGATCGATGCTTTTTCCCAGAGCGATTCGGTGCCGTGGAATGAACGTCTCTTCTTTCTGTTCTCGGCGAACCAGATCGTCTCCTGGATTCTGGCCCTTGGCGCCCTGATCCTGGGCCAGCTTTGGTGCGAGCGGCGCTTTGCGCAGCTGGAGCTCTGAGGCTCGGGCGCGCCTCAGGCGCCGAGTCGCGCAGGCTTGAACCGGCCGCCAATCCCGTATATCCACAGTGCGTATGCACGCTCGGTTTCGAAACCGCGTCGAAGCGGGCCGGCAGCTGGCCGAAAGGCTGCTGGCGTATTCGGGCCGGCCCGGCGCCCTCATCCTTGCCCTGCCCCGCGGAGGCGTTCCCGTCGCGAATGCCGTCGCGCAGACGCTGGGCCTGGAGCTGGATGTGTTCCTCGTGCGCAAGCTCGGGGTCCCATGGCAGCCGGAACTGGCCATGGGCGCCATCGCCACGGGAAACGTGCGCGTCCTGAACGACCGCGTCGTCGGGTCGCTCGACCTCGGGAAAGAGGTGATCGACGCCGTCGCGGAGCGCGAGACGCTGGAACTCATCCGGCGGGAGAAGGCCTACCGCGGAACCCGGCCCGCCTGCGCGCTGGCCGGGCGGGTTGCAATCGTCATCGACGACGGAATCGCTACCGGCTCTACCGTGCGCGCCGCGATCGCGGCGCTGCGAAAGCAGAAGGCCCGGCTTGTCGTCGTCGCCGCCCCGGTCATCTCCCATGACGCGTTTGTGATCCTCCGGGGCGAGGCCGACGAGGTCGCCGCCGTCATGACTCCCGAGGATTTCTCGAGCGTCGGCGAATGGTACGACGACTTCACACAGACGACCGACCAGGAGGTGCGCGGCCTGCTCAAGGAAGCGGAGGGCCGCATTCCTCCCGGCTAGAGTCCGCCTTGGCGGTGGCCGCGGACGTGCATCGATGTTGAAATCACACCGGCGCGGTCGTACTCAACAGGGCCCCAATCCCATGACACTCCCAAGATTGCTCATAGTGGCTTCGCTGCTGCTCTCCGTCAGGCTGGCTGCCGATGACATCGCGGTCGTCGCCAAGGACGATTGCCGCACCATCGGACCCGGCTACCAGGTGGCGCCCCAGGACTCGGCAAACGCCGCGTTTCTCACGGCCGCGAAAGAGGCCCTCTGGAGCCAGGCGCCGTATGACCGCGCTTTCCCCCTGATCAATCCGCCCGCGTGGGGCCGCGTGGTCAGCCCTGAGACCTCGGGGAGGCTCCAGATACGCCAGTCTTTCGCCCGTGGCTTCGTCTTCCGCCTGGACATGGCGCATCTGCTTCCCAAGCACACCTATGTCCTGTGCATCAACGGCCGGCCGCAGCACCCGGGCAACGAGCTTCTGCCCCAATCGGTGCCAGGGCACGAGGAGGAGAAATACTACGACTTCTGCACGGTCACCACGGACGACACGGGGGGCTGCCACGCGGGATACGCCCTCCTGCTCCATCCGGGCCCCTACAACGTCCACTTTTACGTGAAGGACACGACCGACCACAAGATCGTGCTCTACGGGCTAGATTATTTCGATTTCACCGCAGAGTAGCCGGGTCCTGGTTTGACGTTCAGGCGACCCTTGTCAGGGGGCGGCCGGCGCGGCGTACGCAACGCGCCAGATCACGTCGCCGCCGTCGTCGCTCACGAGAAGCGCCCCGTCATGGGCAACGGCGACCCCGACCGGCCGGCCCCAGACGCTGCGGTTGTCGATCACGAAGCCCGTCATGAAGTCGTCGTACTCGCCCGTCGGGACACCGTCCTTGACGCGCACGCGAATGACCTTGTACCCGGTCCTCGAACTCCGGTTCCACGAGCCGTGCTCGGCGGCGAAGACGTCGCCGCGATACTCCGCGGGAAACACCGACGCGCCCGCCTTGGCCGTATAGAAAGTGAGCTGCAGCGAGGCGGAATGCGCCTGCAGCGGCACGTCCGGGACGATCGCCGTGTCGGCGAGATCGGGGCGCTCGCCCGCGTGCCGGGGATCCTCGTGGTTGCCCATGTAGTACCACGGCCAGCCGTAGTACCCACCCTCCCTCACCCGCGTGATGTAGTCCGGCACCAGGTCGTCGCCCAGCGCGTCGCGCTCGTTTGTCGAGGTCCACAGGTCGCCCGTTTCCGGGTTCACCGCGAGGCCCACCCCGTTCCGGATTCCGGTCGCGAACGTGTGGAGCGGCGCGCCGCCCTCCGGGTCGGTCACAAGGATGTCCGCACGGTTGGTCTCCGGGCCCCACGCGGCGCCGCGGCCGTGCACGGCCTCCCAGACCCGCACCTCCTCGGCGCTCTTGGGCTGCATGTCCTGGGCCACGTTTGATCCGGAGCCCACCGAGATGAACATGCGTCGGCCGTCCCCCGAAAAGGCCACGTCGCGCGTCGTGTGGCCGCCTCCGTTGTGCGGCGCGAGGACGGGAACGATCGTCTGCGCCTCGCCGCGCGCCTTCATGTCGCCGCTTTGGTAGGGAAAGCGCACGACCGAATCGAGGTTGCCGACGTACACCCACTTCGGCTCACCCGTGGTCGGATAGAATGCGATGCCAAAGGGCCCCCTGAGCCCCTCGGCAAAGACCTCGTTGCCGGAAGGGGCGTCCGCCCCGTCGGCCGCGCGCAGCACCCGGATCCTTCCCGCGCGGGTCTCCGCTATGAAGAGGTCGCCGTTGGGCGCCACCCGGAGCAGGCGGGGGCCCGTGAGACCCGACGCGAACATCCTGACCGCGAATCCCGGCGGGACGGACAGCGCCGCGTCCGCCGGACGACTGACCACCTGCGGTCCGTTGCCCGATGACGCCGTGGCGAAGGGCGCCGGAAGCTTGGCCAGATCGATGACATGCCTCACGCCAGGCGCGTCGTTGCGCCAGTCACCGGGGTCGGCGCCCGCGGCCACCAGCGGAGACGATGGCGGCGCGGCCGCGGAGGCGGGGATTCCGAGCGCGTCGAGGTTCGAAAGGAACGCGATGACGTCCAGCCGGTCCGATTCGCCCGGAACCGGGACCGGCATCAGCGTGCCGGGCACCGCCAGCGACGGGGCCTGGAGGAAATGATCGAGCGCCGCCGCGTCCCATTTGATTCCCGATTGGCGAAGCGCCTTCGAATACCCAAAATTGTCGAGCGAGGCGGCCCTCCGTCCCAACACCCCGACAAGACTCGGCCCCTGCCCCGAGATTGCCTGATGCCCGGCGCCGAGCACCGTCGCGTGGCAGAGCGCGCAGTTCTGCTGAAAGAAGGCCCGCCCCTTCCGGGGGTCCGCCGACCCCTGGGCCTGTTCCGCTGCCCAACAGGCTGCATCAAGGGTTAGGACAAGGAGGCCGCTTCGGAGCACCGCAGGGAACGTTGATTTCATAGGGGGGATTCGACGCAAAGGATTCCGGGCGGAGCCGCCCAGCCACCCCGGATAGGCCATCGCATTTCGGGAATCTTTCAAGTTTGGACATCCGATTCCTTCAGCGGAGCACCGGGCCTGACAGCGTTTCCCAGGATTGCCTGGAGATGACATCTTGTGGCGTTCCACCTTCCGGACAGCCCTTGTGGCTGGTGTTCGCGGGACATTGAAAGGCGACGCTGACCGTCCCCGAACGGTGCTGGCCAAGTTCGGGTGAGACGCCGGCGCCAACACGGACCTGCGGGCCTTTCTCGCCAAACGACATGGCCAGGCAAATCCAAGCCCGTCTAGCGCGGTTCAATCGTCGTCTGGTGTGAGCCTTCCGGAGGGGCCCCGTTCGATGGATCGGAAGTCGACCCGTCCCGTGGATAGTAGCCGTACGGCGACGTGAAAACGAAAGGAAGCGTCATCCTGCAATCGACCGGCGTGCCCTTGACCTCAGCCGGACGGAATCGCCATTTCCGAACCGCCGCGACCGCGGCTTCGCCAAACAAGACATCGTCCGCCTCCACAACCGACGCATCTTCCACCTTGCCGTTCGAGCGGACCGTAAACATGACAACGGCCTTCCCGGTTAGGATCGACGCAAGTTCAAGCGGATAGTTGGGCTCAACCTCACGGGTCGCCACGGGGCGAACGTCGACTGCTTTGATGCTGTAGACGCCGGCCTTCAACGGCGAGATCTGGTTCTCGACAGGATGCTCGGAGACGTATTCGGGATTCGAGCAGCCGGTGATCGCTGCGGTAACAAGTAAAATCAAACTGCATCTTATCCATGCGGTAGGCACAGGAATCGTGTGTAGCCGAGTCATTCGTCGTCGCTCATCTCGGAGCACACAACCTGGGAACACAACACCCGTAATCCACGATCAGCGCAGCGTCCTGCCGCGCTTTGGCCTGCGGTTCTCCTGCGCATCCTGCCAAGGCCGGCTGCACGTTTTCCCCTGTGGGGCCTCAGGACGCCGGAAACCGCAGCTGGAAGCGGGCGCCCCCGCCCGGGGCGTCCGTGACTGAGGCCGACCCCCCGTGGGCCTCTGCCACCGCGCGCACAAGCGTCAGTCCTAGGCCCAGGCCCCGCTGCGAGCGGCTCGCATCGCCGCGGTAGAGCCGGCGCCAGACCGCCTCGCGCTCGCCGACGGGAACTCCCGGGCCGTTGTCGCTCACCGTGACCGTGAGGGCTCCCGGCTCGGTCGCCGTGGCCAGGGTGACCCTTCCCCCCTCCGGCGTGTACTTGAGGGCGTTGTCGACGAGGTTTGAGAGGGCCTGCCCGATTCTCACCGAATCGCCCTCCATCCTCGCCTCGGGCCCCTCAAGCCCGATCTGGATGTTCTTCTGCTCCGCCACCTCGCGGTAGAGGTCCGCGGCCCGCGCCGCCAGTGCGCGCAGGTCCACGGGCCCGCGCTGGAGCGCCAGCGCACCGGCCTCCGCGGCCGACACGTCGAGCAGGACCTCCATCAGGTGCAGCACGCGGTCCGTCTCGTCGATGCACGAGGCGAGCGCCGAGCGCGCCTCCGCGGGATTGCCGCCGTCCCTCAGAGCCAGCTCCGCCGTGCCCCGCAGGCGCGTGAGCGGCGTCCGCATGTCGTGCGCGAGGTTGTCCAGGGTCTCGCGGAGCACCCTCACGTGCGTCGCGTTCTTGTCGAGGAGCGTGTTCAGCTGCCTGGCAAGGATGGCAAGCTCGCCGCTCCCGCCCGGGTTCGGGATGCGGGCGCCAAAGTCGTCCTCCTCGAGAATGCGCCGCGCGGTGGCGGCCACCTCGCGCAGCGGCCGGGTCGCGCGCCACGCCAGGAGCGTGCCTGCGGTGAGCGACAACAGAAGCGCCACGGCGCCGACCCCGGCAAAGTCCGTCCTGAGCGGCGCAAGCAGGACCGCCCGGCTGTCGGTGCTGCGCGCCACCTGTATGAGCCGCCCGTCCGACAGCACGCGGGAGGCGACGGCAAAGTCGCGCGCCGCGTCCCGCGGAATCCTGACGGAGTGGATCTCCTGGGCGCTCCAGCCCCCCCAGCCGTCCGGCACAAGCCGCCGCTCCACCTGGGACTCGACCCAGTCGGACGGGATCGTCGCAAAAAGCGTCACGCCGTCCGGCCCCAGGAGCCGCACAAAGAGCGAGCGGGCGTCGGGGGAAGGGTCCGCGCTCAGCCGGGCCCGAAGCGCGATCGCGCCCCCCTGCTCGTAGGCCTGCGCGTAGTTCCCGGCGCGCAGCTCGACCGCCGCGCGGTCGCGCTCCTCGAGCGAATGAGCGAGGATCCAGT
This sequence comes from uncultured Opitutaceae bacterium, assembly GCA_964534685.1. Lineage (GTDB taxonomy): Bacteria > Verrucomicrobiota > Verrucomicrobiia > Opitutales > Opitutaceae > Palsa-1447. The sequence goes on along the minus strand of CAZHPC010000050.1, from coordinate 8,132 downwards.
AGAGGATCCCGAAGAGTGCGGCGGCCCCGGCGGCGAAGACCAGGGTGTAGATCGCGGCGAGCCGGATCGCGAGGGACTGGCGGAACGCCTCAAGCATGGGGGCGGAACACGTAGCCGACGCCCCGCAGGGTCTCGATGCGCGAGTGGTCGGGGTCGATCTTGCCGCGCAGCCTGTGCATGACGACGTCCACCACGTTGGTCTGCGGGTCGAACCCGTAGTCCCACACCTGCTCCAGGATCTTCGTCTTGCTCACCGGGTGGCCGGCGTGGCGCAGCAGGAACGCGAGGAGCGAGAATTCCCTCGGCTGCAGCTCGACCGGCCTGCCGGCGCTCGTCACCTCGCGGGTGACGAGGTCGAGCGACACGTCGCCGGCCACAAGGCGCGTGGCGTCCGGCGCGTGGGTGGCCCGGCGCACGAGCGCCTGTATCCGGGCAAGCAGCTCCGAGAACGCGAAAGGCTTCGTGAGGTAGTCGTCCGCGCCGCTCTCAAGCCCGCGGATCCGGTCCTCGACCGCGCTCTTCGCGCTCAGGAAGAGCACGGGAACCTGGCGGCGCGCCGAGCGCAGCCTCCGGACGAGGCTCAGCCCGTCGAGACCCGGAAGCATCACGTCGACGACCGCGGCGTCGTACCCCGTCGTCTCGGCCAGCGCGAGCCCGGTCTCCCCGTCCGGGGCGTGGTCGACCGCGTGTCCGGCCTGCTTGAGCCCGCTCACGACGAACGAGGCGATCTTGGCATCATCTTCAACCACGAGGACGCGCATGGAGTCACAATGCACAAAGGCCGATTCCTTGGGAAGCTGGTACTGGCCTGCGGAAAAAGGGACACCGGCCCGCGATTCGGAGCCGGTGTCCCCCAACACAAACCACCTGCTGCTGCCCTGTTGGCGTCTGCGTCAGGGCGCGCTGTCCAGGGACGCGGATCCTGACTCGTCGACGACAACATAAACTGTGCTTCCGTGTGACCAGAGCTTGACCAGGGTCTTCTTGCTCGCGGCGCCGGCGCTCAGGTCCACCGCGCTCTTGGCGGAGGTCACCGGGTGGCGGTTGATCTCAAGGATCACGTCGCCTTCGCGCAGGCCGGCGCGGGCGGAGGCCGAACCCGGATCGACGCTCGTGATGACTGCGCCGGAAAGGCGGTCCGGAAGGTCGAGCTCGCGACGGGCGTTTGCGTCGATGTCGCCGACACCCACCCCGTTGAGCACGCCCTCGTCGCCAGAGGGGGCCAGCTCGTCGCCGGCGCTCCGGTCGCCCGAGGGCCGGGTCTCGGTGGTCACCGCGACCTTCTCCGTCCCCCCGTTGCGAAGGACGTCGAGCGTCATCTTCGTGCCCGGGGGCGTCTCGCCCACGGCAAGGCTCAGGTGGCTGGCGGAGGTGACGGGCTTTCCGTCAACCGCGGTGATGACGTCGCCGCTCCTGATGCCGGCCTTTGCGCCGGGGCTTTCCGGCTGCACGTCGGAGACGAGCGCGCCTTCCTGGGCCTTGAGGCCGAAGGAGTCGGCGAGGCCCGGCGTCAGGTCCTGGATGCCGATCCCGATGAAGCCGCGCACGACCTTCCCGCTGGTCACGAGTGTCTGGGCCACGTTGCCAACCAGGTCGCTGGGGACCGCGAGCCCCACGCCCTGGAAGCCGCCGCTGCGGCTGAGGATCGCGGTGTTGATCCCGACAAGCCTTCCCTCGACGTCCACGAGCGCCCCGCCGGAGTTGCCCGGGTTGATCGCCGCGTCGGTCTGAATGAAGTCCTCGTACTTGAGGCCGAGGCCGGCGCGCCGGCCGGTCGCGCTCACGATCCCCGTCGTGACCGTCTCGCCGATCCCGAAGGGGTTTCCGATCGCGAGAACGCGGTCGCCGACCTGCACGTTCTGGCTCGGGGCGAAGGTGATGGCCGGCAGGTCCTTGGCCGCGACCTTTATGACCGCGACGTCCGTCTGGGGATCGCGTCCCACGACGCGCGCCGGAAGCTCTCTGCCGTCCGAAAGCGTGACGGTGACCTCCTTCGCGCCGTCAACGACGTGGTTGTTCGTGACGATGTAGCCGTCGGAGCTGATGATGACGCCCGAACCCAGGCCCGCCTCGGGTATCTCGGGCGCCGACGGGAGACGGTTCCCGAAGAACTGGCGCAGGTCGGGGCCGTTCCAACCGGGGAACGGCGAGCCGTCCCCGGAGTTGAACTCGGCCCGGTGGGCCTTTATCTGCACCGTCACCTTGACGATGCTCGGGGCGACCCGCTTGACGACGCCGGCGAAGCTCGCGGATTCGATCGTCCCACGGTTCACGGTGCTGTCGTCGCGCTTCAGGTTGATGGCGTGCTTCGCCGGGGGCGCGGAGTCAATGGCCGCGAAGAGCCCGCCGGTGGCGAGCAGGATGGCGCCTAGGAGCGCCGTGCGCCTCAGGCGGGTGTGGTGGGAATTGTTGTTCATGGGCATGCGCGACTGTCGCATGCCAGCCTTTCCGGGACCTTTCCCGGAAATTACAAATTTGTAATTTCAAAGCGTTGAATCCGGCCGGGCGCCGCCCGATAGTGCCGGCATGATACCCCATCCCCTGCGGTTTGCATCCATCGTGGTCCTGGCCGCGGCGTCGGCCGCGGCCTCCGATCCCCGCGCACGCGTGTCCCTCGACACCGGCTGGCGTTTTGTGCGCGGCGACGCCCCTGACGCAGGCGGGCGGCTCTCCTACGAGGCGCTCAAGCCCTGGATTCTTCCCACGGGCGACGCCCTCCTCGACCTTGCGCCGTCGAGGCCCGAGCCCCCCGCCGGCGGGCCTCCGGAGTCCGTGTCCTTCGCCGCGGCCGGGTTTGACGACAGCGCGTGGCGGCAGGTCGACGTGCCCCATGACTGGGCCATCGAGGGCCCGTTCCAGCAGGAGCTCCCCGGCGAGACCGCGAAGCTTCCCTGGGTCGGCGTGGGCTGGTACCGAAGGCATTTCCAGGTTCCCGCCGGCGAGGCGGGCCGGCGGGTCTACGTCGACTTCGACGGGGCGATGTCGCACGCGGCCGTGTGGGTCAACGGGCGCTTCGTCGGCGGCTGGCCCTACGGCTACGCCTCGTTCCGCCTCGACCTCACGCGCTTCGTCGCGCCGGGGGCCGACAACGTGATCGCCGTCCGGCTTGAAAACCCGCCCGACTCGTCGCGCTGGTACCCCGGAGCCGGCATCTTCAGGAACGTCTGGCTGGTGACCGAGGGCCCGGTTCACGTCGCGCACTGGGGCGCCACGGTCACGACGCCGCGCGTGTCGGCCGACTCGGCGCTCGCCACCGTGAACGTCGTCGCGGCGAACGAGACGGCGGAAAAGGCGCTGGCCAGCGTCTCCACCCGCATCTTCGAGCTCGGCGCCGACGGGCGCATGGGGAGCGCTCCGGTAGCGGCGGCGGCGCCCCGCGACCTCACCCTCTTCCCGGGCAAGCAGGCGTCGTGCACGCAGAGCCTCGTAATCGCGCACCCGAGGCTCTGGGACCTCTCCCACCCGGACCGCTATGTCGCCGTCACGACGGTGGAGATGGGCGGCGCCGTGGTCGACCGGGTCGAGACGCCCTTCGGCGTCCGGACGATCGAGTTCGACGCCGACCGGGGGTTCCTCCTCAACGGCCGGCACGTCCCTATCCAAGGCGCCTGCGACCACCACGACCTCGGGGCCCTCGGGGCCGCGATCAACGTGAGCGCGCTGGCGCGCCAGATCAGGCTCCTGCAGGAGATGGGCTGCAACGCGATCCGCACGAGCCACAATCCCCCCTCGCCCGAGCTCCTGGACCTGTGCGACCGGATGGGAATGCTCGTCATGGACGAGGCCTTCGACTGCTGGGCCATTCCGAAGAAGCCGAACGACTACCACCTCCTCTTCGCCGACTGGCACGAGAAGGACCTGCGGGCCATGATCAGGCGCGACCGCAACCACCCCTGCGTGATCCTCTGGAGCATCGGCAACGAAATCCCGGAGCAGCGCTCGCCCACGACCGGCCCGAAGCTCGCCAGGCACCTGACGGCCATCGCGTTCGAGGAGGACCGCACCCGGCCGACGGTCTCAGCGTTCGACCAGGTGGAGAGCGGGTACAACGGCATGCAGCTGTCGGTCGGCGTCGCGGGCTACAACTACAAGCCCTGGGAGTATCCCCGCTTCCGAGAACTCAACCCGACGATCCCGCTGGTCGGCAGCGAGACCTCCTCCTGCGTCAGCACGAGGGGGTTCTACCTGTTCCCGGTGAGCGACGACAAGGCCAAGGGAGCGGCCGACTTCCAGGTGAGCTCGTACGACCTCTCGGCGCCGCCGTGGGCGACGCCGCCGGAGACGGAATTCCGTGGCCAGGACAAGTCACCGTTCGTCGCCGGGGAATTCGTGTGGACCGGGTTCGACTACCTCGGGGAGCCGACCCCGTACTATGACGACGCAAAGGCCCTGCCCGAATTCAGCGATCCCGCGGTGCGCGAGAGGATGCAGGCCCAGTTCAAGGCCACGGGGAAGATCCCGGTGCCGTCGCGCAGCTCCTACTTCGGGATCCTAGACCTTGCGGGCCTTAAGAAGGACCGGTTCTACATCTACCAGGCGAGGTGGCGCGCCGATCTCCCGATGGCCCACCTCCTGCCCCACTGGACCTGGCCCGAGCGGACGGGCCTGGTCACCCCGGTCCACGTGTACACTTCGGGGGACGAGGCCGAGCTCTTCCTGAACGGGCGCTCGCTCGGGAGGAAGACGAGGGGCCCGCTCGAGTACCGGATCCGCTGGGACGACGTGCGCTACGAGCCCGGGGAGCTGAAGGTCGTCGCCTACAAGGGCGGCAAGCCGTGGGCGACCGATGTCGAGCGCACGGCCGGAGCCGCCGCAGCCGTCGCGCTCGCGGCGGACCGCCCCTCGCTCGCCGCGGACGGAAGCGACCTTGCCTACGTCACGGTGCGCATCACCGACCGGGACGGGACCCTGGTGCCGCGCGCCTCAAACCGGGTGCGGTTCGCGCTGTCGGGACCCGGAGACATCATCGCGGTCGACAACGGCGACCCCACCTCGTTCGCCCCGTTCCACGGGACCGAGCGCGATGCGTTCAACGGGCTCTGCATCGCCATCGTCCGCACGCGGCCCGGCTCGCCGGGACGGATAAAGCTGACCGCGGAGTCGGAGGGGCTCGCGCCTTCGACGATCGAGATCGAATCCGGGCCCGCCACCTAGTCCGGGAACCTGCCGCGGCGCGTCACCTGGCGGGTGTCAGGGTCGCGCCGCCCAGGTTCGCTGCGAGGAACGCCTCCACCCTGTGGTAGAAGTCCACGCGGTTCTGGTAGCTGAAGAACCCGTGGTTCTCCAGGGCGCGATAGAAGGTCTCGTACGGAACACCCCTTCGCTTGAGCTCGCTGGCCAGCCTCCTTGACTGCGCGACGTCCACGACGGCGTCCTCGGTGCCGTGCGCGATAAGGACGGGAACGTGGATCTGGCCCGCGTAGTCGAGCGGCGATATCTGCTCGAGGTGTCCGCCGTCCCTGCCCGGCTTTCCGAGCTCGCCGGTCAGCAGCTCGTATTCGCCCGGCCTGCCGGAATAGCTCTTGGACTTGATCAGGCGCGCCCAGTCAAAGATGCCGCACTCGGTGATCGCGCACCGGTAGAGGCCCTGCTCGAACGCCACGCCCGCCACCGCCAGGTAGCCGCCGAAGCTCGCTCCCATGATGGCGACGCGCGCCGGGTCGACCATGCCCCCCGCCACGACCGACCTCGTGGCGTCGGTCACGTCATCGTGCATCCGGCGGAAGTCATACAACCGGTCGTGGCTGATCTCGGGAGAGTAGCCCGACGAGCCCCGGTAGTTCGGCTGGAGCACCGCGTAGCCCCGGCTCGCGAGGAACTGCACCTCGGGGTTGTAGTCGGGGATGTCGCGAATCCACGGCCCCCCGTGGCAGAGGACGACGAGGGGGACGGGATGCCGGACGCTCGCGCCGTCGGGGAGCGTCAGGTAGCCCTCCAGCTTCACGCCGTCGCGCGTGGTGAAGCCGATCGGCTCCAAGGGCCGAAGCGGCCTGCCCTTGAGCCAGGGAGCCGAGTCGGCCAGCTCCTGAAGCGTCTTCGCCCCCAGGTCCAGAAGCTCAAGGGTGCCCGGGTGCCGCGGCCCCGTGCTCAGGAAGAGGAACTTGCCCTCCGCGTCGTCGTGGTCGATGAGCCTGTTGCGGGTGTTCGGCAGGTGCTGGTCGATCGTCGCCTGGGCCACGGCATAGTCGCCCAGAAGCCACGCGGACACCCGCTCCGTCCTTGCGTAGGTCACCCCCGCCAGGCTGTGCCTGCGCGCGGAGAAGACGAGGGTCCCCGACCCGAAGTCGTACGCTGCGTCAGTGAGGACCGGCGCCTCGAGCGCGCCGCTGTCGAGGTCGAGGCGGCGCAGCTCATAGCCCCTCGCGCGCGAGTGCGTCACGACCCAGAGAAACCGCGCGTCGGGGTCCAGCGCCATCGCACGGGCCCCCGGGGGGAGCGCGACGTCCCTCCAGGAATCGGACGCGCGCACGTAGCGGTGGAGCCGGCTCCTGCCCTCGACCAGGGTCGTGCAAAGGGCGAGGTCGCCCTCGCGGTCCGTGTCCCAGGCCAGGACGGGCCCGTCCTGGGGCGGTTTGTAGGAGCGGACCAGCGCGTTCCACCCGCCGCTCCCCTCGAGGGCGCTCTCCGGCATCGTGTAGGAGCGCGCCATCGCGTTCCATTCCACCACCTCCTCGAACGAGCCCGTCCTGTGGCTTGCGTCCAATTCCAGGAGCGGGCCGGGCCTGTTGTCATCCTTGGCCGACTGCCGGATCCAGACCAGCACGCGGTCCGGGCGCGACCTCGGAACGCCGACGACCTGGGTCACGTCGAACCTGTCGAGCGGCGTGAAGCGCTCGAGGTGGTTGATGGTCGCGGAATAGAGCCCCCATGAGTAGATCTTGTCCTTGGAGACGCTGAAGATGAGGCGCCTGTCGTCGAGCCAGTGAAACGTGCTGATCTCGAGCGAGCCGCTCCCGCGAAGCCCCGTCGGCTTCTTGGTTGCCAGGTCGTAGACGAGGAGGTCCTTCATGTCGCTCTTGTCGGTGACGACGGCGCCCAGGTGGAGGCCGTCGGGCGAGAGGCGGGCCTCGCCGAGCGGCGCCGCCCGAAAGAGCTCCTCCGCCGACAGGGGACCGGTCGGCGGCGGGGGCGCGGCGGATGCCGCGATGGCCCCCGCAAAGGCAAGAACGGCTAGGTACCGGAGCATCGGGGAATCATCGAGGCACGAAGCCTTGCGTGAACCCTGCCGGGGGATCGAGCGAAATTGACCGCGGGCCTCGTTCGACTTGCCCGGATGCGCAAGTTGACGCACCGTGGGCCCGCATGAAATTACCCCTCACCGGTTTCATGGTCCTGGGCCTCTTGGCGGCAGGCCTCCTCGCGCAGGATCCGGACCCCTCGGCGGAGCACGGTATGCCCCCGGGGTTCCACACACTCAAAATAGGCGAATCCGCCCCCGACTTCTCGCTCCTCGGCGTCGACGGGAAGACTTACAGCGTGGCCGACTTCAGGGACTCGCGCTTTTTGATGGTCATCTTCCTGTCCAACCACTGCCCCGCCTCGCACGCGGCCGAGACGCGCTTCATCCCGTTCGTGGCCGGGCTCAAGGGCAAGGGCGTGGCCGTCGTCGCCATCAACCCGAACAGCCTGGAGGGCCTCAGGGTCGAGGAGCTCGGCTACACGAAATACAGCGACAGCTACGACGAGATGAAGGTCTACGCCAAGGAGCGCGGCTTCAACTTCCCCTACCTCTACGACGGGGCCACGCAGGCGACGGCGAGGGCGTACGGGTGCCTCTGCACCCCGCACCTCTTCATCTTCGACCAGGACCGGAAGCTGCGCTACGCGGGGCGCTTCGACGACTCGCAGCTGCCCGACCCCGACTCGGTCCACTCGCGCGACGGCGCCGTCGCGATGGAGGCGCTCCTCGCGGGAACACCCGTGCCGGTCGAGGTGACGCGGCCCATGGGCTGCTCGACCAAGTGGATGACCAAGCAGAGCGCGGTCGCCGAGGGCAACGAGGCGTGGAAGAACATGCCGGTCTCCATCGAGCGGGTCGACGCCGCCGGCGTCGCCGCGCTTGCGAGGAACCCGACGAACCGGCTGCGCGTCATCAACCTGTGGGCCACCTGGTGCGTCCCCTGCGTCGAGGA
>CAZHPC010000049.1:3916-22143 GCA_964534685.1 uncultured Opitutaceae bacterium | reverse complement strand
GGACCGGCGCCTGTTCTGGCCCGGCAGCCTCGGGCTGATATTGACCTATTTCGTGTACGCCGGCCTCTCGGTCATCGTTTCGGAGCCGAAGCTGTTCGGGGCGTTTGAGCTCTCGAAGATATTCGCCAGCATCCTGGTGTTTCTTGCGGCGGCGTTCTATGTGAAGTCAAAGCGCGAATGGACGCTGCTGATCGTCGCCCTGGGCTGCGCGGTCGCCTTAGAGAGCGTCTGGGCCGTAAAGCAGCATTTCATCACGGGCCTCGACCGTTCGGAGGGGTCGCTTGACCACGCCAACAGCCTCTCGATGTATTTCTGCCTGACGGCACCTCCGCTCGTCGCCGTCGCCACCTCCGGTTGGTCGCGGTCACTAAGGCTGTTCTGCGGTCTGTGCGCGCTGCTTGCCGCCGTGGGTCTGCTGCTGACCTACTCGCGCGCGGGCATCCCGGTCTTCGCCGCGGTGGCCGCAGGGACGGTTCTCGCCTGCGCCTCCTGGAGGATTGGCCCGGGCCAGATAGCCCTGCGCTCTGCCATTGTGATCGGATTGGTCGCTATGGTGGCGGCCGGCTGGAGCCAGATGGAGCAGCGCTACGCGGCGTCGAGCCTGGAGGAGGAATACCTGGACACGACGGTCGACGGCCGGGGCGTCTACCTGCGTCTCTCAGCAGCGATCGTCGAGGATCATTTCTTCGGCGTCGGCCTCAACAACTGGTCCTACCAGGTGAGCCGCACCTATGGGAAGCGCCTGGGATACAGGTTTGATGATTACGACAGTCTGATTTCGGTCTACGGGTCCTCCAACGACAAGATATTCGTCAACTCCTATCTCGCGGCTCCGGCCCACAATCTCGCGGCACTGACGCTGGGCGAGCTCGGCGTGCCAGGGCTTGTGATCTTTGGGCTGCTTTGGCTGCGCTGGCTGTCGATGGGGCTGCCCTTCCTGCACCTGCCGAGGCGCGAACCGATGCGCGTGATGGGCGTGGGGATACTGTTCAGCATCTGCGGAATATTCGGCCAGAGCCTCACCGAATGGATCTACAGGCAGACGCCGATTCTCTTCACATTCTATATCCTGCTGGGAGCCCTGGCCAGCCTGGCCCACACGCGGCGCCAGGCCCGGAGGGAAGGGCGCTCGATCGAAGGCGTGCCAGCCGGGCCAGATGCGATGCCCGTCGGGAACACGGTTGCCGAGGGGACGTAGCCTATGCGCGTCGCCCACCTGCTTCGCAAGTACGACCCCTCCGAATGGGGCGGCACCGAGTCGGCGGTCCTGCAGCTGACGACGGACCTGGCAAAGCACGGGGTCGGATCCGTCATCTACGCGCCAACGCTTGGGATGGGCACGGAGTCGGCGGATCCGTTTGAGAAGATGGGCTGCCCGGTGAGGCGCTTTCGCGCGCGAGTGCCGGTCTGGGGCATCTCCGCCGAGCGGAAAGAGCAGATGATAGCGGTCGGCGGCAACCTGGTTTCCTTTGGCCTGATGGGCTCGCTATGGCGCGACGCCGGCGTCGATCTGATCCACTCGCATGCGCAAGGGCGGCTGGGTGCGGTTGGGCGGGTGGTGGCGCGCGGCCGGCGGATTCCGTTTGTGATCAGCATCCACGGCGGCATCTATGACCTGCCGGACGAGGTCCGCCAGGAGCTTCGCAATCCCGCGGCTGGCGGCTGGGACTGGGGCAGGCCGCTGGGATTCATCCTGAGGGCAAGGCACCTCATGGACCAGGCCGACGCGATCATCACGTTCAATGCGCGCGAGGCCGCACTCATCAGGGAGCGCCACCCGGGGCGGAGGGTCGTGACGGAGGCGCATGGGGTCCAAACGGAGCTATTCTCCCGCGAGTGCAGGTCCGCTGCGACGGAGGCCTATCCGGAGCTAAAGGGTAGAACGCTGCTGCTTGTCCTGGGGAGGATCGACCCGACCAAGAATCAGGAGTGGCTGGTCGCGGAGGCGGCAGAGCTCGCGAGGCGCCACCCAAAAATTCTGATGATGTTTGCCGGCGCCGTCACCAACCGTGAATATGGGATCGCGCTCAGGGCGCGCATCGTCCGCGAGGGACTTCAGGATGTTGTGAAACTGGTCGGGTGCTTTCCCTTTGGGGACTCCCGCTTGATCGGGCTCCTGCAGGAGGCTCGGGCGGTGATCGTGCCCTCGAAATCGGAGACCTTCGGGATTGTGATCGTTGAGGCCTGGGCGGCGGGAACGCCGGTGATTTCAAGCCGAACCTCGGGCGCTTCGGCGCTCGTGCAGGACGGAGTCAACGGGCTGCTCTTCGACCTCGATAGGCCAGCAACCTTCCATTCCGCGATGGATCGGGTGCTCGACCGGCCGGAGCTGGCTGCGCAGTGGGGGGCCGCTGGTCGGGCCAAGGCGGTCGACGAGTTTGACACTTCAATTCGCGCCGAACGGATGAGGCACCTGTACGAGAACCTGATAGAGGAGAAAAATGCACTACGTGATTCTGCGGGACGATGACACCTGCGCCCTGACGCCGCCCGCATGCCTCGAGCGCATCTACCGTCCTTTCCTCGGGCGTGGCATGCCGGTCAACCTTGCCATGATTCCCGAGGTGCGCACCGACGTGAGGACTCCGGACGGACGGCTCGAAGGGTACCTGACCGCCGGGGGCGCGCCGGACGCACTGCTGGCGCCCGTCGGACAGGCCAGCGGGCTCGTGAGCTACCTGAAGGCCGAGCCCGGCTTCCACATCGCGCAGCACGGCTGCCACCATGACCTCTTCGAGTTCGGCGGATCCGATCGAAACGAGCTCGCGGGGCGCCTTGAAAGGGGTGCGGACGTCCTTCGCGAAGCGGGGTTTGCCCAGCCGGCGGCCTTCGTGGCGCCCTATGACCGCCTGTCGCGCGCGGCATTCATCGAGGTCGCCTCACGGTTCCGTGTCGTCTCGACGGGATGGTTCGAGCTCCGGAGCGTGCCCGCGAGGTGGTGGGCGCCATATGCGCTCAAGAAGCTTGGGAAGCGGCGGCACTGGCGCGCGGGCGGGGAATACCTGCTGAGCCACCCAGGCTGCCTGCTTTCGTTCCACCGCCCGCATGGCGGCATGCTGGCCTCGGTGCGCAGGGCTGTGGAGGGTGGCACGCTGACGGTCCTCGTCTCACATTGGTGGGAGTTCTTTCGCGGAGGCCTGCCGGACGACAAGTTGATAAGCGTGATTCACGAGATGGCCGAATGGCTCGCAAGCCGTCCGGATGTCCGCGTGGTCTCGTTTGGCGACGTGGCCGGCGGCCGCGTGCCCATCAACTAGCCGGCGAATGATTCAGCTCCACGGCGCGCACAGCCTGGGTGGCCATGAGCTGATACACATGCGGAATCGCCGTGATCCCCTCCGGCACATCGGAATAGTTCGTGAGCAGGCTCGCATAGCTATGGGGCGCATCAGGGTGGTATCCGTGCATGGCGCGGATGGGGCGCTCGCCCATGTGGCTAGGAACAATCAGCACGCCCTCTTCGACCAGGAAGATAAGTTCGCCGAAATAGCGGTCGGGAAACAGGGTGCCAAGTTCCTTCAACTCCGCGTCGGGCAGGATTCGACCCTCGGCAACACCCTGCAGGCACTTGGTGACCATGGCGCGCGCGCGATCGTCGAAGAACCAGAACCGGGCCATCGTGGAATCATAGACCACCGCATAGTCACGCCCCATCCTCAATCCAAGCGGCTCAATCAAGGCCCGCAGGTCGAGAAGCCGGTCGCAGTTCGCCATGCCATGATCGCTGAAGACGGTCAGCCGGACCTCTTGGTAATGCTCGCGTGCGCATTCCATGAGCTCGTTGAGCCACGGCTCGTAGGCGTTCAACTTGGCCGGGACCTCCGGCGAGGTGTTGCCGACGCGGTGAAGCACGCCGTCCAGGTCGGGCCAGTACAGGTACCCGAAATCGATCCGCTCGCTCCTTATGTCGGCAAGCAGGCTGTCGAGGTTCTGCCTTTCACCGCGCTTGGGGTCGCTTACGTGCCAGGCGATGCCGCGCTCCTGCATATAGTCGAAGATATTGGGCCCGCGGTTCAGGCCCTTCGGCTGCATGGGGTTCTTCTTCTCCGAGAAATCGAACAGGGAGATGTACTCAAAGGGTATGTTATACAGGTCGAAATACCCCCGGAACTTCAGGTGGACCTTGAGGAGGCGGGAGAGCCGGTGCCGGAAGAAGCGTCTGCTCGTGAGGGCGCGCGGCAGCCACCGAAGGTGGCGAAGGCTCCGAAACGGCGAGTTTGGCGGGTCGTAGACGAAATAGCACCAGTTGCGGTGCTCCACCGGCCAGCGGCCCGAAAGGATGGACGGTATGCAGGCCGAGCTGTAGCCAAAGACAGATCTGAGTTTGCGCCGATTGGGCGCGTGGGTTCGCGCGAAGGGGTGATCCTTGATGATCTCCCATCCGCAGGCGTCGACGAACACGAAGAGCGGGAGGAAGGGCTTCACGAGGTGGCTGGGGCTCCGGCGGTCGACGGAAAGAGGAAGGAGCCGCGCCGCAGGGGGATGCGCCGCTTGCCGGCAGGCGCCACCCGCGCGGAGCCGGTGCCCTCCTCCACCAGGATGAGAAACGCCTGATCGTCGGACATGTCGGCATCTCCGCGGAACCGGTTGAGCTCCGTTGCCAGCAGGTCTCGCACCTCCGTCGCGCCGCGGCCGGGAGTGGCGTTCAGCCGCAGCCAGGTCTTGAGCCGGGTCTGGCCGTAGATCTTGCCCGCCGGGTTTCGCCGGTCGACGAGGCCGTCCGTGTAGAGCAGCAGGGCGGCGGGCGAGCCCATGAGGGCGGTCATGTGCGGGTATTCAGTGTCCGGCATGACACCCAGGGGAAGGCCCTTGATCTGCATGGTCGAGATGGAGCGGCGCCCGGGCTGGACAAAGTGAAGGGGGCAGTGCCCCGCGCTCGCGGCCGTCAGCTTCCGGGTCTTCAGGTCGACATGCACGATCTGCGCGGTGATGAACATGGAGACCGACGAGAGCTCCTTGTAGAGCAGGCGGTTCAGGCTGCTGAGGAGCTGGGACGGGTCGCTGCTTCGCGCCGCAAGGCCCAGGAGCAGGCCGCGCATCGTCGTGGCGAACAGGGCGGCCGGCACGCCCTTTCCCATCACGTCGGCGATCATGAGGAGGAGCGACTGGTCGTCGAGAGCGATGGCGTCGTAGAAGTCGCCGCCGACCTCGCGGGCGCTCTGCCATCCGCCCGCGACGCTGAAGCCCGAAAGCTGGGGGAGGGTGCGCGGCAGGAGAAGGTGCTGGATCGTCTGCGCGATCTCGAGTTCGCGCGCGATCACCAGGTTTCGCACCTCGTCCTTCTGGTGCCTGATGTTGAGGGTCTGGATCGCCAGGAACTCGGCGAAGGTGCGGATCACCTCGTCCTGGAGGCGTCCGAGGGGAAAGTCGCCGTTTCGCCGGCCGACCGCGATGGTTCCGACAAGCGTGCCGCCGAAGCTGAGGGGACAGACCAGCCCGGCCCCTTCGGGCCCGACGGTGCGGAGCGGCTCGGACGGGTCGGAGCTTTCGCGATTGTCAAACCTCCTGGCCGTGACGCTTGCGGCCACGGAAGCCTCTATGCAGGCGGGCTTTCCGTCCACGGCCGGAAGCTCAATGGTCTCCTTGGCCAGGTCGGGTTCGGAGGCTGCGGCGACCAGCAGCCTCCTACCGTCGGTGGAGAGCATGCGCAGGACGTACCAGTCCGCGGAGGTGAGGTGGAGAAGGTCGACGAGGAGCCTCTTCTCGAAGCTCTCCGAAACCTTGTCGATTCGCCCGAGCTCGGCGCAGCAGCGGAAGACGGAGGAAAGGGTCTCTGAACGGAGCTTGAGTTCCTCCGCCATTCTCGACATCTGCGCCGAGGATTCCGACAGGTGCTGCTGGTATTTCTCGATTGATGGCAGGTTGAAGGGATCCAGGCCGGAGGCTGCGAGGGTCGGAGCGGCGCGGCGCTTCTTGCGCATGACCAAGATGTTCTCCTTCGTGCCGCGAAGGTAGCGGACCTCGTCCATGACCGACTGGATGAGGAAGAGCCCGCGACCCCGGTCGGTCAGGGGCGATGGCGCCGTAATCTTCTCCGGAAGGTCAAAGCCGGCGGTGTGGTCGGTCACCCGCAGCTCAATCTGGGACGGCGTGAAGAGCGCCTCGGCGACAGGCTTGAGGCTCTTGGCGTAGCCTTCCGCGTACTCAACGGCGTTGTTGCTGGCCTCCGAGATGCACAGCTCATAGGAAAAGAGCTCCTTTTCAGCAACGCCCTGCTCGGCGAGGAACGTGCGGATCGCGATCGAGACTGCGCGGGCGGAGGCCAGGTCGGGTGCAAAGGCCAGCCTGAGCGTCGCGGGCCGGGCCGGCTCGAGCAAGGGCGCGGCCATGGCGTCAGCGCCTGACGATTTCGAAGAGCTGCTGCATTTGGGTCAATTCCAGCAGCTGTTGAATCTCCGGCATGGGGTTGAGAAGACGCAGGATCACGCCGTGGCGCTTTGCGGTGGCCCTGTAAAGGGCGAAGAGCGCCCCGAGTCCGCTGCTGTCCATGAAACGCGTCTTGGACAGATTGATCTCGATCACGGCGGGCGAGCCGCTGAGGGCGGCCTGGACCTCGTCGCGGAAGATGGCCGAATTCTGAGCCGTAAGTTCGTGGATTTCTGAGATGCTGAGGCACTCTCCCTGGTTTTCGATCTTCATAGGGCTTTGTCCTGCGCAAGGCGGGACAGTTTAAGGTTTGGCGTTCGGTCCATGCTCGCGCGAAGCGCGGAAATGAGCGTGCCCTGCGCCTCGGGGGTTCCCAGCGTTCCGAGCGCCCGTCCATAGCGGTCCGTGGTGGCTGCCGACCGGGGCTTTACGAGGGAGCAGAGCAGGAACGGGTCTGGGACGCGGAGCACCGAGTCCGTCCGCCAGTCGATCAGCGTGCTTCCCCAGGCCAGTGAATTCGCCACCGATGTCATCGGGCCGACGGACGTGTCGGGGCCGACCCAGCTCTGGGTGACGGAGGCCCTCGCGCCAACGACGGAGCGATCCTCGAGAATGGCGCCCCCGCCGACGACCGCGCCGGCCTCCACAACGACCTGGTCGCCCACCCAGCACGGGGCAATCAGCTCCGCCGCCGGAGAGACCCGGGCGCGGCTGCTGATCCAGATCCCGGGCCGCGCCTCCTTCACTCGAACGCGGGCTGGCGTGAGGGCAAGCGGCATCCAGGCCGCGAGGGCCGCGAACCAGCAGGCGTAACTCTCAAAAAGCGGAAACTGGGGGCAGCCGGGAAGGTGGGACATGACGACGATGTCGTGGGGCGCGGGAAGCCATCCCGGCTCCCCTTTCGGGCGGTACCGCTCGGCGGCCTCCTCCCGGGTCGGCTCGACATTCGAGGCGATCACGCTGATGCGCACGCCCCATCGCGCGCCATCGCCAACGGCCGCGAGCACCCTGTCATCGCGGCTGGCGGCGATGACCTGAATCTCACGGGCGCCGAGGACTGCCAGGCGCTCGATCCAATGGCCCGCGATGCCGTCGCCGAGGATGGGGGTCGTGGCGAGCGGCCCGAATTCGCTTAGGTGCGGAACGGCAGGCCTGATCGAGGGGCATATAAGCAGAGCCTTCATCAATAGGCACCGGATCCGAAGACGACCGCCCGCGGAGTTCGGACGAGAATCTTCACGTCCTGACGCAGGCTCTGGCTGTCGATATAGGTGACGTCCAGGCGAACCTGGCCGGGGAAGTCTATTTCCGCCCTGCCGCTGATCTGCCAGATGCAGGTTATGCCCGGCTTGACCGAGAGGCGCCGGCGGTCGGCAAGCGTGTAGAGCGCAACTTCGCGCGGCACGGGCGGCCGCGGCCCAACGAGGGACATGTCCCCGATGAGGACGTTGTAGAACTGGGGCAGCTCGTCGAGGGAGAACCTGCGCAGGTATTTGCCCACGAAGGTGATGCGCGGGTCGTCCTTGATCTTAAAGGTGATGCAGGCCCCGTGCTTGTTGGCCGCAAGCAGTTCCGCAAGGTGTTTCTCCGCGTCCATGCGCATGGACCGGAATTTGAACATCTTGAATTCGCGGCCGTAGAGGCGAACGCGGGTCTGGGCGAAGATGACGGGACCGCCATCCAAACGAACCAGTGCTGCGATGAGAAGCATGAGCGGGGTGAGGACAACAAGGGCGGCGACGCTACCGACGATATCCATCCCCCTTTTTGCGGCGTCCGCGGACTTCAGCATCACCTTTCCCACGGCGCGGCGCAGGGCGAACCGGGCGTTGAGGCGCAAGAGTCCGGTGCGGCTTTCAAAGGAGGCGAAGTGGCCCAACAGATCGGGGCGAATGCGACTGGACGCGTCGGGCTTCATGAGATGGCGGCCGCGACCTCCGCCGGCGCGGCTTCGTCGCGCGCCGCGGCTCGGGCAAACAGGCCTTCCAGGCCGTTGATGTAGGCATCAAAGCTGAACCGCTCGGCCGCCAGCTCGCGGCCTCTTTCGCCGAGGCGTCGGGCGAGGGCCTTGTCCTGCAGGAGCGTGTCGATCCTTGCGGCGAATGCGTTGCGATCCATCCAGGGCGCGAGGAATCCGGAGACCCCGTCCGCGAGCCACTCGCGGATCGCGCCCGCATCGAAGGCCACGACGGGAAGGCCGCACCGCATCGCCTCCAGGCCCGCGGCGCCAAAGGGCTCGGGCCAGACGGAGCTCATCACGGCGAGCGAGGCGTCGCGGTAGTATTCCGCGACCTTTGCCTGCGGCACAAAGCCTGTGAACTGCAGGCGGTCGTCCAGGCCGAGGCGCGTGCAAAGGCGCTCGCAATCGGCCCTCTGGTTGCCGTCGCCCAGAATGATGCACTCGAAGGGCGACTTCACCTTGGCGAGCGACTCGAGCAGGACGTCGACACCCTTCCCCCTGATGATCTGTCCCGAATACACGATCAGGTTGCGCCTGCTGAAGGAAGGGGCCTCGACGAATTCGATGGGCCGGGGAACGGGGGCATGGATCTCGATCTTGCCGGGCGCAAAGCCGTTATGCAGCAGCTCGTCCCTCATGTAATCGGAGGCCACGACCATGCGGTGGAACCTCTTGTTCGCGGCGATCTCCCGGCGTTTGGCGAAGTAGCTGACCCAGCGGAGCGGGAACCCGCCCTTGCGGCCCCGGGCCACACTCGCCCCGCATGGGAACACGCAGTAGAGCGACGCGGCGCGCTTGCATATCCGGCGGCTCAGGTAGTGGTACTTGTAGCTGCGCATGCAGTAGAGGTCGTGGTCGTGGACCACGCGGATCACGGGTATGCTGCAGCCCGCAAGGATGTTGAGCACGTCCGGGTCGGAGAACTTGTGCAGGTAGACGACATCGGGCTTGAACTGCGCCAGCGCCAGTATCATGCCTCCGGTGCCGACGGATTCATCCAGCGCAATGCGGTATGGGAAGGCTTCGCGCCATTCGAGCTCGTTGCAGGCGGCGCTTCCGCCGTGCGCCAGGCCCAGGGTATGCCCCCGCCGCAGCAGCGCCTGCGCCGTCACGAGAATGTTCACCTCAGCGCCGCCCAAAGCCCCTATCCGTTCGTGTACAAATAGCAGTCGCATCGTCTGGTGTGTTTTGTGGATTGATGAAGGGATAGTACTTGCCCGAGCTATCTAGACACACGCCCGGGGCCCTAGGAAGGGGGGGTGAATACCCCAGAATTGCGCGGCAAACGCCTGCCTTCGGCGCGGAACAGGCATGACTCGCGGGATACTAAGCACATCGGAGTCCCAATTCATCCATGCGTCCCAATGACTGAATTTCCGGAGAGCCTTCCGCTTACCTACCATGTGGCTCTGCGCGAGCACGTTGCGCGACCCAGCAAGGCCACTCTCCGCCAGGCGTCCGAGCTGGGCAGGGCCGCGATGGACGGGGGGCTCGGGATCTCCGACCTGATAGGCCTCCATCACCAGGCGCTCGCCGAGTGCGCGGCGGCGGATGGTCATCCGGTGGTTCCCGCCCGAATCGCGCCGGCGCTCGACGCCTTTCTCATGGAGGCTCTGTCGCCGTTTGAAGTGGACGACTTCTGTTTCGGCGGCGTGCGTGAGCGGCGGCTCAGAACGCAGGTCGAGTACAATGAGGCCCTTGCCCTGCGCAACGCGGAGCTCGAGGAGGAGATAGCCGAACACCGAAGGGTCGAGGCCGCGATGCAGGCCAGCAAGGACCACTACTTCCAGCTCTACCAGAAGGCCCGTGCCATGGAGGCGAGCCTGCGCGAACTCTCGGCGCAGGTGCTCTCGGCGCAGGAGGAGGAGCGCAAGCGCATCAGCCGGGAGCTCCATGACGAAATAGGCCAGGCGCTCACGGCAATAAACGTGACGATCGCCATGCTGAAGAGGCAGGTCGCCTCCGACCCGGCGTTCCAGCGCAACGTCGCCGACGCGGAGCAGCTGCTCGAGCGCACCATGGAGACCGTGCACTGCTTCGCCCGCGAACTGCGTCCGGCGATGCTCGACCACCTCGGGCTCCAATCGGCCCTCCGCGCCCATATCCTGGTCTTCACCCGGCAGACGGGCATCAGGACGGAGCTTGTCACGCATCCGTACGTGGCCCGGCTCGACGAGAGGCGCGGGGAGGTCCTCTTCCGCGTGGCCCAGGAGGCGCTCAACAACGTCTTCAAGCATGCGCGGGCGACCGCCGCAAAGATCCAGTTCACGTCGGCGAACGGGGCCCTCAACATGGAGATCGGCGACAACGGCTGCGCCTTCAACGTGGAGGAGCGGCTGGGGGAGAAGCGGAACGGCTGCCTGGGTCTCCTCGGCATGCAGGAGCGCGTCCGCCTCGTCAACGGGAGCTTCTCGATCGACTCCGCGGCCGGAAATGGGACGCGAATCAGGGTGGGAGTTCCCATAGATCCGCCCCCGAAGGGCCGGTCCGGCCAGGCCCGGTGCGACGGCGATCTGGCGGCGCTCACACCACACCCGGACTCATACTCACACCTTTATGAAGAAGATATCCGTTCTGCTAGCTGAGGATCATGTGGTCGTCCGCCAGGGCCTCAGGTCGCTCCTGTCGGCGGAGGCCGACATCGAGGTCGTGGGCGAGGCGGGCAACGGCAGGCAGGCGGTGAAGATGGCGCAGGAACTGTGCCCCGACGTCGTCGTCATGGACATAGCGATGCCGATGCTCAACGGCCTCGAGGCGACGTGCCAGATTGTCGACAGCGGCATCCCCACCAAGGTGCTGATCCTTTCATCCTACGCGGACGACGAGTATGTCCACCAGCTCACCGAGGCGGGGGCGTCAGGCTATCTCATCAAGCAGTCTGCGGCCAGCGAGCTGATCAAGGCCGTTCGCGAAATAGCCAAGGGCAACGCGTACTTCAGCCCGTCGATACTGAAGCGCCTGCTTGAGCTCTACAGGGAGTTCTACATCAAGAACCGGCAGCTCGGCCGCCATGACGATCATCTTACGAGCCGCGAACAGGAGGTGCTGCAGATGGTCGCGGAAGGCCACGTGAACAAGCAGATCGCGGCCGCGCTGAGCCTCAGCATTAAGACGATCGAGAAGCACCGCCAGCAGCTTATGGACAAGCTGAACATTCACGACATCGCGGGCCTCACCCGCTACGCAATCGCCCACGGGTCAGTGGAAAGCATGGGCCGGATCAGGGGCGTAGCCGAGGCTCTTGTCGAGTCCGAGCCCGGCGACAGCGCGGTTGCACCCGCGGCGCCAGGCCGGGATGTTCTTGCCCAGGGCTAGCGCGAACGACCGCAGGCGTCCCAGGTGGCGCTGCCGTCCACCAATGAGAAGGTCATGCCGCTCACCGTGGCGTGCTCGAGGCCGACTGCGCTTGCAGGCACCGTGAGTCGAACCCAGCGGCCGGCGGGTGGCAGCGCGCCGGCGGGAAAGCGCCCGGCCGACCCGCTCGTCCCATAGGTGATCGTGTTCGCACCCCAATAGGCGCGGTGCTCCCAGGACGAGCCGTCATTCCACGACAGCATGATCTCCCGTGGGGGATGGTCGGGGTCAAGGCGCACCCATGCAAAGAGGCTGTCGCCGGCGACGACATCGAGCGTCGCGCTGGCGCCGGTGAATCCGTGCTCATGCAGGCCGGAGCGGAGGTCCGACTGGTGCGCGAGAGGGCCGGAGTTCGGCGCGGGATCGGCCGCGATCCAGTTCCATCCGTCGCCGCCGCTTGTTGAGAGCACGGCTCCGGCCGGCACGGCGCCGTCCACCCATGCGACGACGGCGCTGTCGGCCGCAAAGGACGAGGATGCGAAGGCGCGGCGGCCGTCGGGCCACTCGATCTCGGCCTCAACCCACTGCGGGCCACTATTCTTAGGCGAGAGTGTGTAAGTCGGGCCAAAGGCCGGCTCCTGGTCCCTGGCCTCCCAGACGATGCGGGCAAGCGACAGGCTCTCGCCGGGCACCTCGACGTGCAGCGTGACGGGGGCGTGGAGTTGGGCCGTCGCCTTCGGTGCGGCGATGACCGCGCGGGCGAAGGTCCATTTCCTGCCGGACGCCGGGGACCGGGCGGCCAGGAGCGCCGCGACCATAAGGCTGCGCGCCTGGTTCACCGTGATGAACTCCGTGGTCACGTTGTAGGCGTCGCTCCAGCGGTCGTAGAACGGATACGGCCCCTTGGCGGCGTTGTCGTCCGGATAGGTCGCCTCGCGCAGCTGGCGCCCGTAGGTCGCCATGACCTGGAAGGCCGCCTGGATGTTGCCGATCGGGATCCCCGAGGGCGGAAGCACGCGGCGGCTGTTCTGCGCGAACTGGTCGACGATCTCGCGCTGGCGCCTGGTTCCCAGTCCCGTGAGGTAGGTGACGTTGACGGGATTGCAACCCGCCTCGTAGTTCATCGCCCCGACCATGGCGTCGATGTAGGCGGGCTTTGGGTCGATCGCATAGGCGACCGCCATGTCCGAGGCCTGGTCGAGCGAGAAGTACCAGCCTGCGCCGTTGACCGCCTTTGTGGCCAGCGGGAACGGGGTGGCGTAGGCGTTCTTCCTCGACCAGGAAAGCGCGTCGTCGCCCGCAGCCAGAATCTGGCTCTCGCAGAGACCCAGGTAGCGGGCGTCGAGGGCGCTCGCGGGCAGGCGACCGCTTCGGGCCGCAAAGGCGTAACTCCGCATCGCATTGCCCCAGCACTCGGACATGTGCCACCAGCCCCAGCGGAAGGTCGCGGGGTTGGCGGGATTGGGGAACCATTCGAACAGCCTCTGGCGGAACTGGGCGTCGCCTGTGGCGAGGTAGAGCTCGCACGCGGCCCAGGCAAGCTCGTCGTCGTGCGTGTAGCGGTCGCCGTAGAATGTGATCTTCTGGTAGGCGCCGGCTTTGCCGTATCTGGCGATCGCCTTCATGAGGAACTGCCAGCCGAGCCTTGCCTGGGCGAGGTATTTGGCCGCCGAGTCGGGGTAGTGCCGCCTGAATTCCGGCGAGGAGGCGCACTGCGCCAGGGCCGCCACCGCGGCGGCGGTCACCGCCGTGTTCTTTGGCCAGACGACCTGGGGGTCCCCGTGGTCGGGCGGGACGTTCGACTCGTATTCGCGGTCCCTCGGATAGACCAGGAAATAGAAGCCGCCGTCGGTGTCCTGCAGCTTGGCAATGTAGTCGGCCTCCCATTTCGCCTCCTGAAGGACGTCGCTGATGCCATCGCCGCTCTCCGGAATCCCGAGGTTGTCGAGCTTCGCGACGCCGGGGATCGAGTCCACCGAGAAGATGAGATAGTGGACGAGCTCGGCGCTGTTGATCGTGTACCGGCTGTAGTCGCCGGCGTCATGGTGGCCTCCCGAGACGTCGACGGCGCCGCGCCTTACGAAGGGATAGAGCTGGCTGGCCTCGCTCGTGAGAGCCGGGGCCGCCTGGGGAGGGTTGTCGGCGTTCGCGACGCCCCCGTAGCTTGCGATCTTGGCCCATGTGAACGCGAACTGGCCGTCCGACTGCACGGGAACCTGTGCCGGGGCAATGTGGCATGCGCCATGGACGAAGCGTGTGAACGGCTCGTCATTGCCGCTCCCGCAGCGCTGCCCGTAGAGGCCGAGGGCGTAGGTGCGCGCGAAGGCCATCGCTATCCCGTCGTCGATAAGGAAGGGGAGCGAGGTGCCGAGGCCGGGCACGAGAAGCCGGTATTCCCCGGGGATCGTGAAGTCGCTGAAATCCGCCACGAGCACCTTCTGGTAGGGCGCCGGAATTGTCCTGTACCCGATGTCCGGGCGGGGTGACAGGCTGCCGGTGTAGACCGACTTGCCGCTGCGCGCGTCGATGAGCGCGAATCCGGACGACTGGGAAACGTCCATTTCCCCCATGTCGCCCAGGTAGTAGCCGATCATCGCCTTTTTCGGCAGCGACGGCGCGTAGCCCTCCTGGTTCACGTGGATCGCGGGACTGTAGCGCTGGGGGTCACAGGCGGCCGTCGCGACGATGGGCGGGCCTCCGCCTTCGCCCGCGGGGAAACTGACCTCCACGACCTGGACCGCCCCCTGAAGGTCGATGGCGCTTGCAACGCGGATATAGAATTCGGTGGCAATCCTCAGATCGCGCCGCGCCAGGGGGGCATAGATCACCCTGCGCTTTGCCCCGACGGCCGCGACCGCGACAGGTCGGCCCGCTACGGTGACACGGAAGGACGGCGCGTGGGGAGGCCCCTTTGCCGTTGCGGATATCAGCGTGAGTTCGAGGACCGACGGGGACAGGATCCGAAGCGTGCAGTCTCCAAGGGCGGGAAGACTCAGCGATTGCGTGTCCACCTCGGCCCGCAGTTGTCCGCGAAGCTCGGCCGCCGTGGGAGGCAGGCATAATAAGCAGCAGGCGAATAGACTACGATTCGTCACGCAGCCCTATCCTAAGGCAGAATGAACGCCGGGGCCATGGGGTGCTCACCCCTTCTGGCCCCGGCGATAGTCTAGCTGGAAAATCCGGCTGCTTTAACTCACGGGCTCATCAGCGACGGGAAAGGGGATACGGTCCGGTAGGTGCATGCTGGCCGTTTTTGGGCAGGGTGCGCATCTCGGAACCGTATATTTAGAGGAGGGTTGACGCCGGGGAATCGGAGGTCACGGGCCCGCGGACGAGCGGCCGATCGTGTCCCAGGTGACGCGCCCGTTGTAGAGCGCAAAATCCATGCCACTGACGGCGGATCCCTCGAGACCCACGGCGCTGGCGGGGACCGAGAGCTTGACCCACCCCCCTGTGGCGGGAAGCGGGCCCGCATAGTAGCGTCCGACGGTCCCGTTGTTGCCATAGGTGATGCTGTTGGAGCCCCAGTACGCGCGGTGCTCCCACGACGAGCCGTCGTTCCAGGCCAGCAGGATCTCCGAGGGTGGGTTCGCACTGTCCAGGTAGACCCAGGCGAACAGGGAGTCGCCTGCGTAGACCTGCATCTGCGCGGGGGCGCCGGTGAACGAGATCTCGTGCAGCCCGGATGCTGCGATGGTCTGCGCCGCGAGGGCTCCGGAATGCGGCGCCGGGCTGGCCGACACCCAGTTCCAGCCGTCGCCACCGTCGGAGGCTGCGGTTGCGCCGGCCGGCAGGAAGTCGTCGATCCAGACCTGCACCGGGCTGTTTGCCTGGAAGTCGTTCTCGGCGAACACGCGCCGGCCGTCGGGCCATTCGATCTCGACCTCAACCCACTGGTCCCCGTTGTTGACGGGCGTGACGACGTAGGTGGAGCCAAAGGCAGGCTGCTGGTCGCGCGCCTCCCAGACGATACGGGAGCCGGTCAGCTCGAGTCCGGAGACCTTGACGCTGAGCGTGATCGGCGCGCCCAGGGGGGCGACCGTGCTCGGCACGGTGATGGTCGCCGCCGGGGCGCTCCACGAGCCGCCCGAGCTCGAGGTCAGCGTCGCCAGGAACGCCGTGGCCATGAAGCTGCGCGCCTGGTTCACCGTGATGAATTCCTGCGTCACGTTGAAGGCGTCGCTCCACCGGTCATAGTACGGATACACGTTCTTTGTGCCGCTGTCGCTCGGATAGGAAAGCTCCGACAGCTCCGGTCCGTAGTTTGAGAGGTACTCGAAGCCTGCCGTGACCTGCCCGAGCGGGATGCCCGAGGGCGGCAGGATGCGGCGGGAGTTCTGCGAGAATTGGGAGACATTCTCGCGCTGGCGCTTGAGCCCGAGGCCGGTGAGGAACGTCACATTGACCGGATTGCTGCCTCCCTCGTAGTTCATGGCGCCGACCAGGGCGTCGATGTAGGCGGGCTTGGGGTCGATTTGGTAGGCGACCGCCATGTCGGACGCCTGGTCCAGCGAGAAGTACCATCCGCCGCCGAGGACGGCCTTGGTGGCTGGCGGAAAGGGGGTCGCGTAGGCGCTGTCCTGGGACCACGTCACGGCGTCGTCGCCGGCAGCCACGACCTGCGCCTTGCAGGCGGCGAGGAAGGCGGGGTCGAGCGCGCCCTGGGGCAGCCGGCCGCTTATCGCCGCGAACGCATACGCGCGGATCGCATTGCCCCAACCCTCGGACATGCGCCACCAGCCCCAGCGGAACGTGGACGAATCGGCGGGATTTGGAAACCACTGGAAGAGCTGGGCCTGGTACTGCGCCTGTCCCGTGGCGACAAACATGGCGGCGGCGGCCCAGGCGAGCTCGTCGTCGTGGGTCCAGTTGTCGCTGTAGAAGGTGACCTTCTGGTAGGCGCCGGCCTTGCCATGCTTGGCGATGGCGCTCGTCAGGAATTGCCAGCCCAGCTGGGCCTTCTGGAGGTAAAGCGCCGACGCCTGCGGGTAAAACTTCTTCATGGCCGGCGACGAGCCCGCCTCGGCGAGCGCCGCCACGGAGGCGGCGGTGACAGAGGTGCTCTTGGGCCAGACGACCTGCGGGTCGCCGTTCTCGGGAAGAACGTTGGACTCGTACTCGCGGTCCTTGGGGTACACCAGGAAATAGAAGCCGCCGTCCGCGTCCTGCATCTTCGCAAGGAAGTCCGCCTCCCACTTCGCCTCCTGCAGGACGTCGGGAATGCCGTCGCCGCTCTCGGGGATGCCGAGATTATCCATGCCGGCGACGCCGGCGATCGAGTCCACGCTGAAGATCAGGTAATGGACCAGTTCGGCGCTGTTTTCCGTGTACTTGCTGTAGTCTCCGGCGTCCCAGTGGCCGCCTGAGACATCCACGCTTCCGGTCGTGACGAACGGGTAAAGCGAGTTCGCCTCGCTCGTCAGCAGGGGCGCAGTCTGCGCCGGGTTGTTGCTGTTGGCCGTGCTTGCGTAGCCCGCGATCGTCTTCCATGTGAACGCGAATTGCGGGTCGGAGTCGTTTGCCGGAACCTGCGCGGGCGCCGTGTGGTCGGCGGCGTGCGTGAAGCGGGTGTAGGGGAGGGACGCGGCCGCGCCGCTGCGCTGCCCGAAGATCCCAAGGGCGTAGGTGCGGGCGAAGCCCATCGCTATGCCGTCGTTGATCACGAACGGGAGGGAGACGCCCATGCCCTCGACCTGGATCTGGTATTCTCCGGGAGTGGTGAGGCTGCTGAAGTCCGCGACGAACACGCGCTGGTAGGGCAGCGGGGCCGTCTGATAGCCGACGTCCTGGCGCGCCGTGAGCGTGCCCTGGAACACGACCGCGTTCGTGGTCGTGTCGATGATGCTGAAGGCCGTGGCCGTGACGGGCATCTCGCCCATGTCGCCAAGGCAATAGCCGATCATGGCCTTCTTCGGGAAACTTGGGACGTATCCCTCCTGGTTCACGTGGATCGCCGGGCTGTAGCGCAGCGGATCCGCCGCGACCGTGAATATCTCGGTCGCCGCCCAGATTTGCCCGTCCGGGTCCGTGACCTCGACGGCCTGGCCGTCCGCCACCGGACTGGCGAGCTGCAGGTAGAGGGCGTTGTCGATCCTCAGGTCGTAGGCCTTGAGCGGCGCAGAGAGGACGCGGCGCCTGAAGCCGACCGCCGTGACCGCGACCGTTCCCGTGCCGACGGTGACGGTGAACTGGGCTGGCGACGGCGCGGTGGAATGGCCGTTGCCGTCCACAAAGTTCCAGCTGGAAACCGGCGCGGGATCGGGCGCCTTTGTGCTGATCTGCCGAAGCTCGAGCAACGTCGGTGTGAGCACGCGCAGCGCGTGGTCGCCCACGGACGGCAGGATCAGGTTGGTGTCGTCCATTTCGCTGCCCGCAGGATCGGTGCCCAGCGCCGCCGGCAGGACAGTGGACGCGACCGGCGAGACGGGAGCCGGAGCCGGAGTTGGAACCGGAGTTGGAACCGGAGTCGGAGCCGGAGTTGGAACCGGAGTCGGAACCGGAGTCGGAGCCGGTGGCGTGGCGCCGCTCGGAGAGACCGGTGCAGTTCCACCGGATGTGATCGTGATCGTGGCGGTGCCGGCGGCGCCGACGACATAGGACGGGTCGG
>CAZHPC010000049.1:0-3816 GCA_964534685.1 uncultured Opitutaceae bacterium | reverse complement strand
CAGGTCGCTGGTCGTGTCGCCTGCGCGGGAAAACGTGAGCAGGCCGGTTGATGAGCCGTCCAGTGCCGCGGCCGTAGTGGTGGCGACCAGGGTGACTGTCGGCAGCGCCGGGGCCGCCGGCAGGACCGCGGACGCGACCGGCGAGGCGGGAGCGGGAGCCGGTGGCGTGGTGCCGCTCGGAGAGACCGGTGCAGTTCCATCCGATGTGATCGTGATCGTGGCGGTGCCGGCGGCGCCGACGACATAGGACGGGTCGGGCGACAGGGTGAAGACGGCCGTCTCCGGGTTGGCGCCGGTAGTGTTGGCCCTTGCCGTGACCGGCAGCGTCGCTGACGACGAACCTGCCGGAATCGTCACCGCGACGGGCATGTCGCCCTGGGGGAGCCGGTAGTAGTCGGTCCACTTTACAGCGGTGCCGGACAGGGCGTAGGTAACCGCCAGGTCACTGGTGGTGTCGCCTGCGCGGGAAAACGTGAGCAGGCCGGTTGACGAACCGTCCAGTGCCGCTGCCGGTGCGGTGGCGGCCACGGTGACCACGGCGAGAGCTGGCGTGCCGGTGGCGCCGGCGAAGTTCGCAAACGCCAGGGCGACCAGGAGGCAGGAAAGGGACGACGCGGCATGTTTCGCGGAAGGGGGTCTTTTCATTGAACCCGCAATAATGCCGGGTCCCCGCAAGACCGAATAGCCGTGTTGGTCTGATAATCATGTCAGATTCTTGGCCGAGCCCATGTCGGCGAATGGTGACTTCCCGTGTCAGTGTGTGTCTGACACAGGGTTCCCCGATGGTGGCGGCGCGGCACGCGGCCGCGTCGCACGTACGCAGGCGCTACGGCGTCAGGTTGACCCCGACCGTGAGCGGCCTGGACTTGCTGGAAATCGTATAGGCCCCCTCGTTCACGCCGACCGTCCGCACGAAGGTGTCGATGATGAGGTTCGCGTAGCGGGCCAGCACGCGCTCGGGCGAGTAGGGCACATAGACGATGTCGCCGGGTTCGAGGGCCACGTCGGACGCCTTCCCCTTAAGGACCAGGTTCACGGCCACGATCGCAATCTGCGGATGGGCGAGCGAGCCCCTCAGGATGGCGACATTCGGAAGGCTGGCCCCCGGCACGGTGCCGCCCGCAAGGGCGATCGCCTGGATCAGGGTCAGCGGCCCCGCCATCCGCTCCGAGCGCGGCTGCACGACGGCGCCCAGGATGTGGATCTCCCCACTTCGCAGCGACGGCACGAAGATGAAGTCGTCCGGCTGGAGGTAGACATTCTGGGAGAGGTCGCCGTCGCGAAGCAGCCTCTCGAAGTCGATC
The DNA here is from genome assembly GCA_964534685.1 of uncultured Opitutaceae bacterium. Taxonomy (GTDB): domain Bacteria; phylum Verrucomicrobiota; class Verrucomicrobiia; order Opitutales; family Opitutaceae; genus Palsa-1447. The sequence goes on along the minus strand of CAZHPC010000049.1, from coordinate 2,512 downwards.
GGGACCAGGTGGCCGTTGCGGATGAGGAAGCTCCGGGACAGATCCGCCGCCTCTGAATACGAGCCGCCCGGAAGCGTGTTGACCCCAAGGCCGCCGGCCTCGGCCACGGCGTCGAGCAGCGAGGTGGGGCTTCCAAGGGCGTAGACTCCCGGAAAGTTGAGGCGCCCGAGCACCCAGACCTTCTGGCTTGCGACCGACCGCAGGACGAGGGTGACGACCGGTTTTTCGCGGAGGTATTTCCTCCACTCGTCCCCCAGGCGGTCGCGGGCCTCGGGAAGCGTGAGCCCCCACACGTCGATGCCGGGCAGGATGTCGTAGTAGACCTTGCCATCCGGACCCACGGTGACGGTGGCCTGCGGGGCGATGCCCCCCGCCACCTCGATCTCCAGCACGTCGCCGGGGCCGAGGCGGAAGGCGTCGCCCGAGGGCCGAAGCATCGCGAGGTCGAGCGGCCGCGCGGGCAGCGCGCTGAGCTCGGCGGCTGCGGGCGACGGGATCCCCTGCTTGGCGGTCGGCAGGGTGTTGCTTTCGCAACCCGAGAAGCTGAGGAGACCGCCGGCGAGAAGGGAAACGAGCGCAGCCCGTGGGAAACGCGTCATGGCGAGGGCCTCGAAATGATGCTGGGGCCGACGTTAAGCCCCGTCCAGGTGACGACCGCCGATTCCACGAAGGCCGACGCCGCATGGTCGAGAAGCTCCTCCGCCCTGATCCAGGGCCGGTCGGAGACATAGACCAGGTCGCCGGGCTGCAGCGCGAGGTTCGGCGAGTTCCCCGTGAGCGCTCCGGCGATGTCCACGGTGTAGGCCACGGGGTGGTCCAGCGATCCGCGCAGCACCAGCACGTGGGTCTTCCATGCGCGCTCGGTGAAGCCGCCGCGCGAGACGATGGCCGAGAGCGCGCTGACATTCGGACCATAGTCCACCGGGCCCGGCAGGTCCACGGCGCCCAGGACATAGATCAGCCCGGAGCTCGAGGCCGGGAAGTACAGGTAGTCGTTCGGCTCCAGGGCGGCGTTCTGGGAAAGGTCGCCGCGCGTGAACAGGCGTTCGAAGTCCACCGGCACGCGGCGGCCACCCCGGGCCAGGAAGCTTCGCGAGAAGTCGACCGCATCGACGGTGTCGCCGTTGGAGACGCTGGTTTCAAAGCCGCGCGCGAGGGACACCGCCTCGATGATCGTCGTCGGACGGTCGAGGTAGAACACGCCCTTCTGCACGACCGTGCCCAGCACGTAGTACTTCTTGCTGTGATAGGAGACGGGCGTCACGTAGGCCTCCGGGGCGCGGCGAAACCTGGCGAGCTCGGCGTTGAGGCGCCCGCGGAGCTCGTCGACGGTCAGTCCCGCGGCGCTGATGTTCTCCGCCTCGAGGTAGGAGATCGTGCCGTCGGGCCCGATGGAGACGTTCTCGCGCGTGAGCTCGGGGGATCCGGAGAGGTGAAGGCTGAGCACGTCGCCCGGTCCGAGGGTCAGCCGTTGCTGCCAGGCCGCGCGCCGCGCGGGGGCGTCGACGGAGAACGAGGACGGCGCCTCCGGAGGCTGGGTCAGTTCGGCCGCAGCGCGGGCGTCCGGCGCGGCCGCGAGGGCGCAGAGGAGCATCGCAAGCGCGCCGTTCCCGAGCCATCGGCCGAACCGGCCGCTTAGCGGCGTCGCGCGCTCCCGGTTGAAAAAGGCGCCCACCAGGTTGCAGCTGGCGTGGCGCAGGGTCTCAAGGTCTGTGAGCGTCTCCGTCGCGCCGGTCCTGTCGCCGTCGACCAGCCAGACGAGGTTCGGGAGGGTCTTGGCGAGCAGCACGGATTCGGCCGCGAGGGCCGGCGGAAGGTCCACAAGGATGACCACGTGGTCGATGGCTCCCCAGGCCTCGAGGGCCAAGCGCCACTCCTTGCGGCGCTCGAGGTTCCATATCCAGCCGGGAAGGGGAATGCTCACGACGGGAGGGCATTCCTCGCTCGTCAGCCGCGTGACGACCCGCGCGGGCGCCGACAGGTCGCTCGCCACCAGGGTGGCCCCCTGCCGCGAGTCATCCGGCGCCGCGGCGGGCAGCCGCTTCTCAGGGCGCGAAGCCTCCGCCGATGGATCCCGGGCCGGCTGCGCGACGATTGTCAACACGCGGAATCCGCAACTCCTGGCGGCGCGCGCGAGCAGGCCTATCCAGGTCGACCGCCCGTCGCCGGCGTTGGCTGAGGTGATGCCGCAGATCATGCCGTGGTCGGCCGGGGTGGTGAGCCTGCCCTGCAGGGAGGTCCAGGCGCGGAACGCCCACTGCTCCTGGCTGGAGGGGGACATCTGCCGCAGGTCGCCCAAGGTTGCGAGCAGCGGCAGCCCGGTGACGCGCCGCACGTCGGCGCGGGTCTTGATCCGGTTGTCCAGGAACTCCCCGAGCAGGATCTGGCCGGCCGAGCCGAAGAGGCCCACGATCGCGCCCAGGCATGCGAAGAGAGCGATCTCAAGCCGGTACCTCAGGATCCTCGTCGGGCTCACGGCGGCCGACAGGAGGACGCGGAAGTATCCCGGCGG
>CAZHPC010000048.1:0-22444 GCA_964534685.1 uncultured Opitutaceae bacterium | reverse complement strand
GGTTGTACCGGCCCATGTACAGGAAGGAGTAGGTCATCCCGAGCGGGAACCAGTTGAGGAACCTCCGAAGGATGAAGCGCCGGCTGTGCCTGAGCGGATTATTGAGGAAATAACCCACGATGACCGCGACCAGGCAGACACCGATGACGGCAAGGTACATAAAACGGGTCGAAGATGCCCGCGATCCCGGTCGGCTCAATCCCTATCCGGTCACAATACCCGCCTTTATGGCCATTTTTGCACTTCCGTCACCTTCCCCGCGGGTTTCACAGGCCTGGGCGGCCGTGATCCAATGGCCTGGTGCGTGCGCGGGTGCCATTGGACAAACCCTGCAGCCCAAGAAATGCGCAGCTTTTGGCAAGGGGCGCCCTGCGGCCCCGTTATAGGCTTGGTAAGCTTGCCCCAGAGAGAATGAGCGCAGGTCGAGACACCCCCTCGGATTCGGCGGCACCCGCCGTTGGGCGCCGGGGCGGGGCCATTCCGAATTAGAGCCTTCCTGATGGTACCCATGGCCACCCAGCCGAGCGACCCATCTCCCGATCCCGTTGCCCAGGCTGACGACTTGAGGCGCCTGGAGGCGCGCATTTCGCGGATCGAGGCCTACCTCCAGTTGAACGAGCCTGCGAAGGCCGCCGCCGTTCAACCCCCTGCCCCCGAGAAGCCGGACGAGGATCTCGAGTTCAGAATCGGCCAGGAATGGTTCGCGAAGGTGGGCATTGCGGCCCTCGGGGTCGGCGTCGCCTTCACGCTCTGCCTCCCCTACGCCACCCTGCCGCCGGCGGCCCCGTCCCTCTTCGGTTATGCGCTGGCAGCCGGCCTCTTTGCACTGGCGCGCTTCTGCCCCCGGCCGTTCGAGCCCGTCTCGGCGCCCCTTCGCGCCACCGCGATGGCGCTCCTCTATCTGGCCAGCCTGCGGCTCTGCTTCTTCGGGGACCGCCATGCCCTTTCGGCCGACTCACTTCCGGGCGGGATCCTCCTCACCCTGACCGCCGCCGCGAACTTCGCGGTCGCCCTTCGAAGGAAGTCCGCGTGGCTCATGGGCCTTGCGCTCCTTACGGGCTACGCCACGGCCGTGGCCGTCGGCTCGCCCGGCCCCGGGCTCGCCCTCGTCGCCCTCTTCTCCCTCGCGGCCGTAGGCGCCAGCGTCTCGCTTGGCCGGCCGGCTCCGATCATGATCGCGATGCCCCTCGCCTACACGACGTATGCGGTATGGGCCCTCAACAATCCGATTCTCGGCAGGCCCGTTCAGGCTGTCGCAGGCACGCCCTGGGCTCCCGCAATCCTCCTCGTCTGCCTGGTGGCCTTCTCAGCCGGGCTCCGCCGCGGCACCCGCGCCGACCGGGAGAACGTCATGGCGAACGCCGGTGTCTTCCTGAACGCCCTGGCGGGCTACGCGGTGTACCTGCTGCACACGTTCGCCTGCTATGACTCAAGGCTCGTCCTCTTCCAGCTTGCCGCCTCGGTCGTGCTCCTGGGGCTGGCCATCCTTCATTCCAGCGAAAAGGACGGCATCGGGTCGTTCATCTGCGCGATGACCGGCTTCGCGGCCATGAGCTTCGCGATCATCAAGGCCACCCATCCCCCGGATGTCTTCGTCTGGCTGTCCGTGCAGAGTGTCGTCGTCGTTGCGACCGCCATCTGGCTGCGCTCGCGCTTCATCGTCGTGGCGAACTTCGTCATCTATCTCGCGATCCTCGCCTGCTACGTGGCGGTCGCCGAGCGGGAGCGCGGGATCAGCCTCGGCTTCGGCGTGGTCGCCCTGTCCACGGCCCGGCTCCTTGGCTGGAAACAGAAGCGCCTGGAGCTAAAGACCGAGTTCATGCGCAACGCCTACCTCGTCGTGGCGTTCTTCGTGTTCCCCTACGCCCTCTTCCATCTCGTGCCTGGGGCATGGGTCGGCCTGGCATGGGTCGGCGCGGCGCTGCTCTATTACGCAATCGCGGCGATCCTGCACAATCCCAAGTACCGCTGGATGGCGCACGCGACGCTCGTCCTGACAGCCCTCTACCTCGTGGTTGTCGGGATCAGCCGGCTTGAGCCGCTGTTCCGGAACCTTTCCTTCCTCGTCCTCGGGGCTGCGTTCCTGATCGTTTCCCTGGTTTTCACCCGTCTGCGCAGGCCCCATTGACCCCGCCCGCTTTATCAAGGGGTCCGGACTCCATGCGTAGGCGCGGGCCACAGGCCTGCGACGCGCCCCGCCCACGTGAATCTGCGCGATTATCCGGATTCGGACCACCGTGCAGGACCCGCATCTGGCCATGATCGCACGGTCGGGACCGGCCGGGCGCTTGAGCGGTTCAGGCGGCGCAGGCGCACGCGGCACTTGGGAATTGAAGTTGGCGCCCGTCCCGTGAAAAGTTCCCCAAGTGAGCATTCCAGCGGCGGAAACGGATCGCGTTTATCGGAATTCCAAGGGAATGCGGACGCTGGCTGTCTGTTTTCTGGTGCCCATGATCGCGTTCTGCGTCATTGGTCCGGTCTGGTTTGTCCGCGGCTCCAATTCGGGCTATAGCCTGGGAGCCACCGTGCTGCTGCTTGGCATTGGCCTAGCCGGGCTTCTCGCGCTCCTGCTGCGCTCCGCATTCCGCGCCCGCCTTGAAATCCTCCCGGCCGGCATCCGCTACTCGAATGGCTGGAGCCAGGCAAGGGAGGTGGGCTATGACGAGATCGAGGGCTTCCGTGTCCCGGAGGGAAGGAAAACGCCAGTCCTGCTCCTCTTCCCCAGGGACAGGACCCGCAAGCCGATCAAGATCGACCTGGCCCTTGAACGCGCCGAGGAACTGGACGCCGTCTTGAGGGAGAAGTTCCGCGACCTCGACGCCGACGACGTCAAGGCGGAATTGAGCGAGATACTCGCGGACGAGAACCTGGGCCTCTCCGAGGCCGACCGGCGCACCGCCCTCGGCCGCGCACGGACGCAATCCCATATCCTGACCGCGGCCGGGTCGGCCGTGTCGCTTTGGGCATGGTTCTATCCGCACCCCTACGACCTGGCGTTGATGCTCCTCGCGCTTGTTCCCGTGCTGGCGATCGGCCTCGTGAGGTGGTCGCACGGGCTTGTGACGCTTGACGGGAAGATGACACGCGCAAGGCCCACGATCGCCGTTGCGGTTACAGGTCCTGCATCGATCCTGGGCCTGCGGGCCTTCCTGGACTGGCATGTCCTCGCATGGTCGGGGTTCTGGACGCCCTTCGCGGTGTTTGGTGGGACGGTGATCGCATTGGTCCTGTTCTGCGCCCAGGGGCCGGAACGCAGGAAAGCTGGCACGCTCGCCTCGCTGTGCGTTGTCTCGCTTGTCTACAGCTACGGCCTGGTCATCTTCCTCAATTGCGCGCTCGATCGTTCCGTTCCCGATGTCCACAAGACGGTCGTGGTCGCGCGCTGGTACGCCCATGGGAAGTCCACAAGCTATTATTTGAGGGTGGACCCGTGGATTGACGGCCGCGGCAGCAGGGAGATAACGGTCGCGCGATCGGTCTATGACCGGCACCCCGAGGGGAGCCCCGCATTGATCTGGGTCCGCAAGGGGTGCATGGCGATCCCCTGGTTCGTCGTCCGCTCGCCTCCGGATCCTCAACCCGGGACGGCTCCCTAGCCTGCGGGGCGGCACGGGAGCCCATTCAAGGAATCCGGGGTCAAATACCGGCTATCCCCCTTCCGCCGAAAGCCGGAGGCCCCAGTCCCCGCCACCCGGAATGTCAGGCAGCGTGATGACCCCAATCTTGCTGGCTCGGACATGGCCGTCCCCGGCATCGATCCACGTTCCATCGCGCGGGTTGAACCATTGCGCGCGGTAATCCGTGTTGAGACGGGCGCCCCGCACCTGCGCCTTCGGGCAGCCTTTCTCAAAGTATGCCAGGAAGACAGCCTTGTCGGGCGTGCGCGCGCAATAGGCCCATCCCTCGTAGCTCAGGGTGTCCTGGGACTTGTTGGGGGAGATTAGGTCCGCCATGGGGACAAGCTCCTGGTAGCGCCTCCCAATTGAAAATGCGAACGTGCGCAGAAACTGCATCTGCGCGCCCGATCCCCACCTGAACGCGTCCCACATCTTTGTCGGCGCCGTCGGCTCAATGTCGGCGCCCCAGATGCCCTCGGCGCCGTAGACATGCCCGGCGAATCCTCCGGAGAGGAAACTGCCGTAGAGCCCGGACCTGCAGAACGCGTTGTCGCGTTCGCTCCCGCCCACGGCGCCGCGCGTGTAGTTGGCGGAGCCGGGTCCCCGCGCATCCTTGTAGCCGGCATAATAGGGCTCGCCGTTCAGCGCGGGACGCGGGGGGTTCAGGGCGTAGATCTCCGTCAGGTACCAGTAATTGTTGTGCTCCCGCATGTTGCCAATCTGGTGCAGGGTCACCCAGGAAGGCTCGCCCCAGTTCTCGAGCGTGGAGGGATTCGCGTTGGCGGAGAGGAGCGTCCCGAAGGGCGGCGGCCCGTACCGGTCCTCCACGACCTTGATCGCATTGGAGTAGTCGGCCGGGCTCACGGTCTCGTCGATGATATCGAGGTGGACCGGGCTCAGCACCGTGATGTTGGCCTGGTACCGCGACCAGATGTACTGGATGTAGCGCGCGTAGGAGTCCGGCCATGCGTAGTACTTGTGCCAGCAGAGCCCCGAGTCGCGCCGGGACGCCTCGATGAACGGCACGAATCCGTTGGCGTTCAGGTAGTCGATCTTCCGGTCGAGATACCTGAAGTACTCGGGATTGATTCGGTCCATGTCGGGAAAGTCCTCCTCAAACCCGGGGACCCTGCCCGGGAAGAGGAAGGGCCGCCCGCCCTCGTTGTCCATGTTCTTGGCGCTGCCCGTTCCGAATTCGAGCCAGGCCGAGCGGATCGTGGTTTTCGCCGCGTCATCCATCATGAGGTGCCACGGCTTTCCGTCCGTCTTCCAGTTGGGAAAGGCCGCTATGATGTTGACCCAGTTGTATCCCTGCGCCTTTCGGAGGCGCACATAGTCCTTGAAGCCCGCACCCGGCCCGATGGGGCGCTCCACGTCGTCGTCATACCACCTGAACCGGTTCGACCCCACGGAATACCACGTGTCGCCGATCGCGAGGTAGGGCGTGCCATCGGCATACTGGAGTGCGTGGCCGTTGGCCGTCGGCTGGATCATTCCGCGGCGAAGCGGGTTCTCGTCCAGTTCGGATGGGGACCACGTGACGGCCGTGAACGCCCCGGACCGTCCCGCAATCCCGGGATCATCCGGAGCCGATCCGCCCACCCATGTCCAGGTTCCGGGCGCCGTGGCCATGAGGCGCACGCGAAAGAGCTGCCCGCCGTCCCAGAAACCGTAGATGCGCTTCCTGAACCCCGGACCGGTCAGGTCCACCCAGACGGTCGCGTCGGTGTAGGGGTTCGCGTACGACCGTCCTGCCGTGAAGGCCAGCTCCTGCTTCTCCCAGACGCGTACAGGACTGACATCGGCAGCCCGAAGAAGCGGGCAGAGCCAAAGACAAAGGACCGGGGTTAGTCGGAACAGCTTCGTGCGGAGAGCGAATAACAAGATTCCGGGAGCCTCAACACAATCGTGCAGCCCTCAGGCCGCCGATATCGCGATCCCATGAGATCGGAGACTTCCTCCATTGCAGGCAGCCATCACCAAATGGAACAGGCACCTTCCGCAGGGGAAAGGTGCCTGTCGTTCAAGACGGAGGCTTGGTTTGAAACCGCCGGCCTTTGCGGGCGGGATCGCCCGTCACTTCACGGTCAGGCTCACCGGGTCGTAGCCCTCGCTGGCGATGACGACATTCTCCCCGGCATCCAGCTTGTCGACCTTCAGCGACGCGCCGACATCTATTGTGTTGGACTGCGTGCGAGGTTTTCCCTGACCGGTGACGGTAACATTCACCTTCAGAGGATGTGGGTCCAGATTGGCAATCCGAAGCGTGAAGCCGTTGTGGCTCCCGAAGCTGCTTCCCCAGGTGCCCGTGTCGAATGACGTCGTCACCGGCATTTGGCGCGCCTTCAGGACCATGGGTTGAAGCTTGGCAAGGTCGCTTTCCGCCTTCTGGAGGCGCGACTGCAGGTCCGTCGACTGGCTCTTTGCCTTGTCGAGCTGCTTTTGAAGATCGGAGGACCCGGCAGCGGCCTGGGTGAGCTGGCCCTGCAGGTCCGAAGCCTGGACCTTGGCCTTGTCGAGCTGCGCCTGCAGCTTTGCCGACTCAGTCATCGCGGCCTTGGCCTTGTCGACCTGCGACTGCAGATCCTTCAGCAGGCCGTTGGCCTTATCGAGCTGGTTATGCAGGTCGGCCGACTGCGCATTGGCCTTGTCCAGCTGCACCTGCAGGCCCGCCAGCTTGGCATAATCGGCCTTGGCCTTCGCGAGGTCGGACTGCGCCTGGGCGACGTCCGCTCTGGCGTTGGTCAACTGTGTCTGGGTTTCGGGGAGCTGGGCGGTCAGGTTGTGAACCTTGACACCGAGGACGATGATGACAATCGCGAGGACAAGGCAGGCTGCGAGTGTCCCGAAGAACAATCCTGCTGGCTTGAACGCTTCATGGCTGGGGGCGGGTGCTTCATTCATGGTAGAATAGACATCTTTGACCACCGGCGTCGGCTCAAGGGCACGGCCTTCGCTCCGAAAAGCGCGCCTTCAAGTGGGGTGAACACTCCATGCCGGCCCGGTTTGGCGCCGACAGCCCGCGATCTCCGCCACTCCGGTTCTCCTGTCGGGACAGCCCGGGGTGAAGGCCCCATAGCGAGGTATACGGGGAAGGACTAACATGCCGCCATGAATCTAATACTGCTCTTCGTTATTCTTCTCCTCCTGTTCGGCGGCGGCGGTTTCTACTTTGGCGGGCCGGCAATCGGCGGCGGCGGGCTTGGACTGATCCTGCTGATATGCCTCATCGTCTTCCTGGCAGGCGGGTTCCGCACGAAGACCTGATGTGATTCTGCCGGAGTTCGGCAGCGATGCCGCTCCCGTGAATGCGCAATCCCGTTGGATGCGTGTTCGGTCCGTGGGCTGATTAAGCCGTCAACCTCGGCTAAGGCAGCCCCAGCATTTCCCTTTTTTCCTTCTTAGACCCGCGGCTTGCCAAGGTCTTGGCCAAGGGATTTGGGCGAACCCGGTGGGCTTGCAGCCCTCATGCCCGGGATTATGAAGCAGCTATGAGCGACCCCAAGGTCGGCGAGAACCGGGTGGGTGCGGCGCGACGGTCATGCGCCGTAGTGAGCCCTCCGCAGCCCGTCGAGCGGCTCTTCATCTCCCTTTCCCTTCCGGATTGGGTGCACACCGAGCTTGAGGGCCTTTCAGAACCCCTGCGCGGAGTCGCATGGACACTCCCAGCGCAGCTTCATCTCACGCTTCGCTTTCTCGGCGACACTCCAATCGACCGCATCGAGCGGATCGAGGAGAGCCTGGCCTCGATCCGCGTCGAATCCTTCATCCTCCCAATTGAGGGTGCCGGTGTGTTTCCACCGAAGGGCCCCCCCAGGGTCATCTGGGTGGGTGTCGGCACAGGGCACCCGCACCTTTTCCAGCTGCGCCAGCGCATGGACGACGCCCTGCTCGCTGCAGGGATCGATTTCGATGTGCGCTTCTTCCAGCCTCACATCACGCTCGCCCGGTGCTCCGAGGCTTCCTCAGGCGCCATTTCAACCTGGCTTCGGCGCCACGGCGAATTCTCAACCGCGCCGTTCCGCGTCACCGCCTTCGACCTCTGCAGCAGCCGGCTTTCCGCGCAGGGCGCGGTGCACACGCTGAAACGCCGCTATCCGCTGGCCTGAAGGAACGAGCTCCGAGCCGCGACCCCCCCGTGACAGGACGCCCTTGGGCGGTTCCTATTTTGCCCGGAGCAGAAGGACAGGCACCCTGACGCTGTGGCGCACGCGCCTCGAGGTCGACCCCAGGAAGAGGTCCGCCACGAAGCGATGCCCGTGCGTGCTCATCGCAACCAGGTCGCACTTCTTATCGTTAACCCACCTGATGATCTGCTCGCCTGGCTCGCCGAAAGCCAGTTCAGCCTCCGCGGGGATGCCCGTGGACCTAAACTCCTCCTGCACCTTCTGCAGGTAAGCCGTATCCTCGGCGATCTCCGGGCTGACCGCGTCGGATCCAAAGGTTCGCGCAGCCCAGCCGTCGGCGACGTGCAGCAGCGCGACGCGGCTGTTCATGACCTTGGCCAGTGCCTTGATATGCTCAATGATCGCCCTGTCCGTGGGCGTCGCGTCCAGCGTCACGAGGATCTTGTCATACATGGCTGGATCTCGGCTGAAGGTTTTTGAGGATTGTTTCTTAGTGGCCGGCGATAACGACCCATGCCTGCTTCAGCGCATCCGGCAAACTATAGATATCCATCGCCGTAATCAACAGCGCAGTGCCCCAGCCGGTGATCATGAGGAACCAACCGCTTCGCCATTGTCCCATCCGCCTGCGGGAGCTCGTGAAGTGCAAAAGCGGGAACATGGCGAAGGGCAGCTCGATGCACAGCACCACCTGGCTTAGGTTAATCAGGTCGGTAATACTGCTGCTGCCCCGGATGCTGATGATCAGGATCGCAGGAATCACAGCCAGTGAACGGGTTATCAGCCGCCGCACCCACGGCTTGATCCTCCAGTTCATGAAGCCCTCCATCACGACCTGCCCCGCCAGCGTTCCGGTGATCGTGCTGCTCTGGCCGCTCGCAAGGAGCGCCACGGCGAAGAGCGTGCTGGCAAGCGCCGTTCCCAGAAGCGGAGCCAGCGTCAGGTACGCCACGCGAATCCAATCGCTGTCGGCCGTGAATTTGACCACCTGCCCTCCGGCCACCGTTAAGCTGTCCTTGCCGTAGAACACGATCGCCGCAAGCACCAGGATCGCCGCGTTGATGACAAAGGCGATCGACAGCGCCACCGCCGTGTCGATTGTGTTGAAGCGGATGGCGCGACGGACGGACATCTCGTCCTTCTGCAGCTTTCGGGTCTGCACAAGCGCCGTGTGGAGGTACAGGTTGTGCGGCATAACCGTCGCCCCGATAATGCCGACGGCCACGACGATCATCCCGCTCCGGGCGAATTCGGGACGCAACATGGCGCGCCCCATTTCGATGAAGTCGGGCCGGGTCTGGACCAGCCCGAAAATCTCGACGCCGTAGCAGGCGCCGATTGTCAGGACGAAGACGGTGACCACCGCCTCGATCAGCCTGACTCCCAGGCCCTGCAGGGTCAGGAGCAGAATCACATCGAAGGCGGTGATGATGATCGCCCACTGCAGCGGAATGTGGAAAAGCATGTTCAGGGCCACCGCGCTGCCGAGCGACTCGGCAAGGTCGGTCATGCCGATTGCGATCTCCATCGAGATCCAGTTCGGCCAGCGCGTCCACCCGGGGTAGTAGTCGCGGCAGCACTGGGCCAGGTCCTTGCCCGTCGCCACGCCGAGGCGGGCCGAGATCACCTGGAGGATCACCGCCATGAAGCTCGCCAGGGCGACAACCCAGAGCAGGTCGTACTTGAACTGCGCTCCGCCCGCCAGGTCGGTGCCCCAGTTGCCCGGGTCCATGTAGCCGACGCTGATCAGGATCGCGGGTCCAACGAATGCCCGCCATTGCCGCCAAAAACCCGCCTGCTGGGGCGGCACGATCACCGTGCCGTGGAGTCCCTCAAGCGACGTGTGCCCCACCGGGGGCTGGTCGGCCGGTTCATTTGGCCTATTTTCCAATTTGCAGCCGTAGCTACAAGGGTATGGGCGCAATTGTCCAACTTTGAAATGGCCGCAGCCGGGCACCTGCCACCGGCGCACCCCGTTCTTGAAACTGGCTTTGCGGGATTGTTGACCCTTACATCGCAACGCCGGCCGGCCCGGCTTCCCCACTACAAAGACAACACGCCCTCAGCAGCTTCTCATGAGACACCCAATTCCCCAAAGGGTCCCCAAGACGGTCTTCCGGTCGCTTGTCCGGTGGGCACCGACGGTTTCAATCGACCTGATCTTCCTGAACCGCGCGAACGCGGTGCTTCTGGGCTATCGCTCGAACAGGCCCGCCAAGGACACCTGGTTCGTCCCCGGCGGCCGGATCTTCAAGGGAGAGCGCATTGCGGATGCCATGGTGCGAATAGCCCGCGACGAGACGGGAATAGAGATCGATCCGGCCAGGGCCGAGTTCGCGGGCGTCCACGAGCATTTCTACCGGAACAGCGTGTTCAGCCGATCATATAAGCTCCCCACCCACTACGTCGTGCTCGCGTTCAGGATAAGGCTCCGGAAGGACCCCCGGCTCCGCGGGGACAGCCAGCACAGGGAGCTGCGTTGGTTCAGTCCCCGCGACGTGCTGCGGTCGCGAATGGTTCACGCGAACACAAAGGCGTACTTCCGCTCCAAACGAGGAAAGGCGTGACCCCACTGTCCTATTTCTTGGGCTTCGCCCTCAGCGGCTCAAAGCGCGCCTGGAAGAAGCGAAGGTACTCGGGTTCATAGACCATCTTGAGCCCGCGCGGCTTCACCTTCTGCTGGTAGACGGCGACGACCGACTCGGCGACCACGTCCATGTGCGCCTGCGTGTAGACGCGGCGCGGTATCGTGAGCCTCACGAGTTCGAGCTTCGGGTAGTGATGCTCGCCCGTGGCGCTGTCGCGGCCGGCGGAGACGATGCCCCGCTCCATAGAGCGGACGCCGGCGTCAAGGTAGAGCTCCGCCGAAAGCGTCTGGGCGGGAAAGCTGTCCTGCGGTATGTCCGGATAGAAGCGCCGCGCGTCAAGGTAGACGGCGTGCCCCCCTATCGGCACCACGACCGGGACCCCGTACGACTGAAGGAGCTCGCCGAGGTACTCCACCTGGCCCACGCGGGCCCTCATGTGCTCGTCCTCGACGGATTCCTCGATGCCGCGCGCCATGGCCTCCATGTCGCGGCCGGACATGCCGCCGTAGGTGTGGAGCCCCTCGTAGATGACGACCATGTTTCGCGCCTTGTCGGCCAGCCCGTTGTCGTTGAGCGAAAGCCAGCCCCCGATGTTCACGAGGGCGTCCTTCTTTCCGCTCATGGTGCAGCCGTCGGTGTACGAGCAGAACTCCTTCAGGATCTCGGCGCACGACCTGCCCTCGAAGCCGGGCTCCCGCGACTTGATGAACCAGGCGTTCTCGACCGCGCGGGTCGCATCCAGCATCACCGGCACATCATAACGGGTGCAGAGCTCCCGCACCGCCCTGGCGTTGGCCATGCTGACCGGCTGGCCTCCGGCCATGTTGACCGTGGCGGCGAGGCTCACATAGGGCACGCGGGTTGCCTCCTTGAGCACGCGCTCGAGTTTCGCCAGGTCGACGTTGCCCTTGAAGGGATGCAGGTTCGCCGGGTCATGCGCCTCGTCGATGATGACATCGACGAACTTCGCCCCGGCGTGCTCCTGGTGATAGCGCGTCGTCGTGAAGTACATGTTGCCCGGCACGGTGTCTCCCGGGCGGATCATGATCTGGCTTAGGATATGTTCGGCGCCGCGGCCCTGGTGCGTCGGGATCAGGTGCTTGAACCCGTAGCGCTTGTGGACGGCATCCTCGAGATGGTAGTAGTTCTTCGAGCCGGCGTAGGCCTCGTCGCCCAGCATGATGCCGGCCCACTGCCAGTCGCTCATCGCGCTCGTCCCGGAATCCGTGAGGAGGTCGATGTACACGTCCTCCGAGCGCAGGAGGAAGGTGTTGTAGCCCGCGGCGCCCAGGGCGGCCTCGCGCTGCCTCCTCGTCGTCTTCCTGATCGGCTCGACCATCTTGATCTTCCACGGCTCGGCCCACGAGCGGCGGTGCAGCTGCTGGCCGGTTGTGCGGAGGATGTTGGGGGACTCTTCTGATTGTGGGGGGTTCACGGAATTGAAAAGGGTTTAGGAGTTGAACTCAGAAGGCGGCATTGCCCGGGGTCCGGGCAAACGGGATCACGTCGCGGATGTTGGACACGCCCGTGGCGAACATCAGCATCCGCTCGAACCCCAGGCCGAAGCCCGCATGCGGCACGGTGCCCCACCTTCGCAGGTCCATGTACCATCCATAATCCTTGGGGTCCAAACCGTGTCGCCGTATGCTGGCCTCAAGGACATCCGGCCGCTCCTCGCGCTGGCTTCCGCCCACGATCTCCCCAATCCCGGGCACCAGGACGTCCATCGCGGTCACCGTCTTTTCGTCGTCATTCAGCCTCATGTAGAACGGCTTGATCTCCTTCGGATAGTTGTAGACGGTCACCGGGCACTTGAAGACGGTCTCGGTAAGGTAGCGCTCGTGTTCCGACTGAAGATTGGTCCCGTAGGCAACGGGGTGCTCAAAGGTTCTGCCGCTTTCAACGAGCAGCTTGACGGCCTCCGTGTAGCTCACCCGCTGGAACGGCCGTTCCAGGACGAAGTCGAGGCGTGCGATCAGCTCCTTGTCCACGAACTTCGCGAAGAGCTCGAGGTCATCGGCGCCGCCCGTGCGGGCCTCGCGGATGAGCGCCTTCACGAACTCCTCGGCAAGGTCCATGTCTCCCGTCAGGTCGCAGAACGCCATTTCCGGCTCGATCATCCAGAACTCGCTCGCGTGCCGGGACGTGTTCGAGTTCTCAGCCCGAAAGGTGGGCCCAAAGGTGTAAACCTTGGACAAAGCGCACGCAAACGCCTCGGCCTCCAGCTGCCCGCTCACGGTCAGGTACGTCGAGCGCCCGAAAAAATCCTTCGAATAGTCAACGGAACCGTCGGGCACTTTCGGCGGGGCCGCGGGATTGAGCGTCGTCACCCGGAACATCTCCCCGGCCCCCTCGCAGTCACTCCCGGTGATGATCGGGGCGTGCAGGTACACGAACCCCCTCTCGTTGAAGAACCTGTGGACGGCGAAGGCGAGGCGGCTCCGCATCCGGAAGACGGCCCCGAATAGGTTTGAGCGCGGGCGGATGTGGGCGATCTCCCTCAGGAATTCCGGCGTGTGCCCCTTTTTCTGAAGGGGGTATCCGGCATCCGAGGGGCCGACGACCGTCACTTCCTCGGCACTTAGCTCCCACTTCTGGCCCTGCCCCTGGGAGGTCACCAGCTTCCCGCGCACGGAAACGGAAGCCCCGGTTATGATGTGCTGCACCTCGGCGTAGTTGCCCAAGCTTGCCGGGGCAATCACCTGCAGGTTGCGCAGGCAGGAGCCGTCATTGACCTCAAGGAACGAGAAGGTCTTCGCGTCCCGCCGGGTTCGCACCCAGCCTTGGACAACCGTGTCTTCCCGAGGAGCCGCGCTTGCGAGGGCTTCCTGGACCGTGATCGGCTTTTGCATATCCCATCAAACGCCACCGCTTCTCGGCTGAAAAGGAAATTGCGGACGCCGCCGGACATCAGGCGCGGCAATGCCTCATCGGTGCTCTGGAAAATCCCGAATCGCGGCGATTCCCCAAGCTTGACTGTCGGTGACCGCGTCCGGCTCCGAGGCTCGACGAAACAAGCGGCGCCGGATTGAGATCGCCACCATGGCTATCTGAACCTCTTGCCTGCCGACCGTCACCGATCGATCGACAGCCGAAAACCGCAGGAAGGCTGAAGATTCCACGAATGCAGGGCCGCGTATTCGCATGTACCTGTCACTGTAGTACATACGCCCCTCAATGCGACGCGTGCACGCCGGGAACAACCGCCACCTTTGGGACAAATAAGCAGCCAAGCGGCTTGGTGAGCGCAAATGATGACTACGAGGCCTATGTCAAGGCAGGCGGGCCGAAGATCATCGAGACCCCGACACCCACCCCTACAACGACGGACAAGCCGGCTGAGACCCCGACAACGAACCCGCACTAGTCACACCCCTAACCCACTCATTCCCGGTAGCCGGCGCAAACCGCCGGCTGCCGTGTCATGGGGTCACGCAGGCCCGGCATCAGCGCCTGTTTCCGATCGCGTCTGTCAAGCGCAGGAGGTACAAAGGTCGCTGCTCAGATCCATCGCGCCCGCGATAAGGTCTGTCGTGTTGGTCGGCTATATATAAGTACTTGTGGTACCCAATAGCCGCTCTCGCGCGCGAACACGCCCATCATCCCCGGATCTGTTTCCGGGAATGGCTTCTGGTCGCTGGTCGCTGTTTTCGAATGACAAAGTAGAGCCATCGAGCAGAACCGTTCCGGCGCGGTTTGCGGGAACGCCAACTGGAAACGACCTTTGTTCCGGTTTGGGATGCAAGAAGGTCATTGAAGCCATCGATCTGATAATAGCTTGTGAACCGTCCATCGTATTCAAAACTTTCCCCGATTCCCTCCTTGAGCGCTATAAACAATATACCCTTTGGCTTCAGTGCTCGAACAAGCCTCTTGATCACATCATTCATTTGAACCCGAGGGACATGGATAAGGGACGCGCAGGCCCATATTCCATCGTATCTATTGCGAGCGGATAGCGATTGCAAATTACCTACACGGGCATTCACCCCAATGGACTTTGCCAGCTCGACCATTTCCTCGGACGCATCGAAGGCGTCGATTCTAAACCCTCGTTCTTGGAGCGCCAGGCTGTCACGTCCGGTTCCGCAACCAGCATCCAAGATTCGAGCCGCCGGCCGAAGCATTCCACAGAGATAATCGTGAAACGCCTTCATATTGATCTTGGAGCTATAATCAATCCATGCGTTAAGATTGTCCCTGTAGGATGCGCAGTTAATTTTGATTATATCGTCGGCTTTCACGATTTTGCCCGCCTTAGTTGCCACCTCTACAGGAAATTCACAAGGAGAGACCCAAATGCCCGTGCCCCGACCGTTCACGAATGCCGAGAAGGCGGTGTACCTTAAGTATTTCCCGGAGATGGACGTCGATGCGGTCGTTGTCACCGGCGAGATCGATGACAGCTACAATTGCGTCGCGTGGACCCTGGGCGTGTCGGACGACTGGTATTGGCCGGGCTATTCCCTCGCGGAATTCAACGCATATTATAGGATTGATGGATATAATCCCACCCCGACTGGCAGCGTGGCGGCATGGGGGTTCTCGACGAAGCAGATGAGGCACGCTTGCGTGCAGGGCCCCGGCCACGGACCTCGTTGGGAATCGAAGATCGGACCCTATCAGCGGATTCAACACGCCCTTCCAGAGCTGCAGGGCCCGGATTATGGCGTCATTCAGGAGTTCTATACGCGGCAGGGTCCGCCACCCGTCATATTGACCCTCGAAGGTGTTTCCGGGGACCGTCGCAACAACACGCTAATCGAAGACGATCGTGCCAAGTTGAAGGCCGCCGTCGCTGCGGTACGTGAAGACCTCAGGGTCGAGTTCGGCAACAGGTTCCAGCTGTGGAAGAAAACCTGGCTTGGTGGGGACCTCAGGTTCGATTCCAACCCCTATTCCCGAGCCGCGGGCCCGGAATTTGCTGCACTGGCTGAAATGGGCCCACCGATCACTTCTTTGGTCATGGAGGCCCTTACCCATCCCAAGAACTTCTTCGCCCTTGCGCTCGTCGAGGCGGTCACCTCGGGGCATTATTTCGTGAACCCGATAGAGATTCAAAGTCGCAAATTCCTCAGCGAGCGAGCGAGAGCCAGTCGCGTCGTGTGGCTTTGGCTGCAGGGACTGAAGATTTGATGCGATTGTTTGAAAGAATCATAAAAGAATTCCGTTATTCTCTTAGAGAGCCAAAAAAACGTTGATAAACAAAATAAGAACATGTGTGCAGCAATGAAATCCAAGGGCAGAAAACGCGCTGGTTCCGGTCGTTCGACATCCCCGTCGCCAGGGAGGGAGATTCCACTGTCAGACCTCGGCCTGAAGAATAATACCGAATGCGGCTGCAATCCTACGCAGCGGCGCCTGAACTCACTCCTAAAGGCACGCATCCTGTTGGGAATGGTTGCAACCCCCGAGAGCCTTGCGGCCGCCTCCATAAGGCACGACGTGCCGGTCGAGAAGATCCAGCACTGGATCAAACAACTGGAGCCAAGGCTTGCGGCAATAATCGGGTATTGAGTGGGGAGAGCGCAGCCGGCGGGGACAGTCTGTGCGTTAAGAGCACGCCGGACTGATCGGGGCTTCGTGTCAGAATTGGGGCGTGGGTCGGCACCGCGGCTCGAAAATGGCCGTTTGGGATCCAAGAGGCTCCCCATCCTATTGGTCATAGCCCCAGACCCGAAGCACTCCGTCTGCGCGGTAGCCAAGCAAGGTGTTGTTCCGGCGGCTGACCGCAAGGTAGGTCACCGCCTGGTCGCCGCGCCCCTTTTCGGAGAATTCGAAAAGCGTGATGATGGGCCGCCATTCGTTTGTTTCGTAGATTTGAATCGCGCCGTTGCTTCCGCCGCAAAACAAACGGCTGTCGTCATGCGAGAACGCTATCGATTCCAGGACGGAATTGTCGGTCTTGAAGCGCCGGACGACACCCAAGGAATTGAGATCGCGCACCTCCACTTCCCCGTTTTGCAAGCAGATCGCCATCAGGCGCCGGTCATGCGAAATCGAGCCGTAATTCGCCCTGGGCAGGTAGGACCATTTGGCCAGCTCTCGGACGCCCCGCACGGACCAAAGCTTAACAGTCAAGTCGCGCCCCGCTGTGATTGCCTTCTCTCCGTCGTTTGAGATTATGGCCCACCAAATCCTTCCCTGGCCTGCCGGGCTTGAGCCAAGTTCCCTTTTGCTGGCCAGGTCCCAAAAATGGATGCTTCCTCCGGTGTCGGCTGCGATCAGAGTCCCCGTCGCTGAAGAGGCATCGGCGCACTCGACGCTCGAGCCGGGCGCAAGGATTCTCAAATCCTCAATCGAGCCGGCATTGCCGATCGGATATCGCATCAAGAATCCGTCCCTTGTCAGCGCCAGCAACCGTTGATTGTCCGCGTCGAACGCCAGCGGGACGGATCCTTTTAGTCCATGGCCCGCAGATGCGAACGTTCGTGTATGGAATACCTGCAATTCATCCTCATTGGTGTTCGCCGCCAACATGGATCCGTCATCGGAGATGCATGCGTACTGATGTCCGATGGTCTGCGCCCAAAGCCCGGAGACCTGGCGCTTTACTGTTGGCGAATTTGCTGCCCATTTGCGCAGATCGCCCGAGGTTCCCGCGGAATATATGGTCTCTCCTGTCTTCGACCACGATATATGGGTGACCCCGCCCTCGTGCCCGCTCAGCTTGTTTACAAGGGCGCCGGTCGATGCGTCGAAAATCTCAATCGTCGGTTCTCGGCCGCCGATCGCCAGCAGGCCATCGTTCGGTGAAAACGCCAGGGTTTGCACGACACCCAGATCGACCGGCTTTTGCCAGCGCTTGTCGCCCGAACGTGTGTCTTGGACAACCACCTCACCCCGGTCCGCGTTTGCGATCGCCAGCCGGCTTCCGTTCCCGGAAAACCCGACCGCTGTGATGCGATCGGGCCCCTGCTCGTCGTGCAGCAACAGGTGGTGTTCAAGGTCGTAGACTTGAAGGCGCCACATGAATTTCGGCGCTTTCGTATGAAAATATGCGATCGCAATGATTTTGCCGTCGGGAGTTATCGCCGTTGCCTGACCCCAGGCCCAGCTCTGATAGTCTTCCAGCGCCAGAGGCAGCCTTTGCACATCGCGGTGTTGCGGAAAATCCCAATCGCGAAAGGCCGACACGTAGTCGATGTTGTCTGCCGTCACGGCGATGATGCCGCCGCCATGCGCCAGAACGGGGCGATTGACCCCCGAGGCGGGATGGCTGTCCGGAATTCCATCGGCTAACCGCCATCGTTGAAGCGCAAAGTTCCGGTCGCTGCCCACCAGCCACTCCCCATCTGAGGAGAATCCCGCCAGGCGATGGGTCCCATTGATCGTCCGGATCAACTTAAGTGTGTCTGCGTCACGGAGGGTCGTGCAGTCGTCGTCGCTCTGGCCGGCCACCAATCGTCCATTCGGCGAAAGATAGATCTTCTCGAGCGAGTGTCCGTTTCCCGGAACCACCTCCGCCAGGTCGCCGCGGGACTCGTCCCAGAGCGCCCTCCATTCAAAGCCGCGCAGGTCCGGCCCTCCTGCTGCGGGAACCACCGCGCTCAGCGCCTCCCGCGCCCCGCCAAAGTCATTCAGCTCCAGCGCCCTCTGCGCGCGACTGAGCGACGCCGAATAGAAGGTTCTTCGCGCCAGATCTTCCAGGTTGGATTCAGCCTTTTCCCGGCGCGCGGTCTCGCTCGAGAGCCGCGTGTGTTCGACCCATGCTCCGGTCCCTGCAACGACGGCCGTGATCGCCAGGATGGCGGCAATTTCCAGCGATCGAGCCAGGCGCCGCTCCGTAGCCCGCATTCGGCGGACAGAACGGCCCGCCTGAAGCAGAAGTAGTTCGTCAAGAATGAGCTGTGCGTCCTTGAATCGGCGGGTGGGGTTGGGATCACAGGCGCGGATAATGACTTCATTGAGTTCGAGGAGGGCCTTGCGATCAGGCGCCTGATCCCAGTGTGGATTGAGCCGCGGAAAATCCTTTCGATCCATCCCCGTGGCCAGCTCGTACAGGACCTTGCCGAGGCTGTATACATCGGCCGCGGGAGTTCCCGGCCCTTCAGGTGGAAAGAACCCCTCGGTGCCGACAAACGTTAGATCTCCCGATGCCGTCGCCACCAAGCCAATGTCGGCGAGCTTTGGCACTCCACCAACGAAGATCACGTTCGACGGCTTGATGTCGCGATGGACGAGGTTGCGAGCGTGCATGCCGGCCAGGCCCCGGGCGAGTTCGACCCCAATGGAAACGCATTCAGCTGCGGGAAGGCGACCCGACCTTGCCCGCACCTCCCTCAGGGTGCGCGGCACATATCGCTCCGGATTGATTTCCCTCCCCGTCTCAACGTCGTCCGCCAACTCCATCACATAGTAGAAAAACCCATCCGTCTCGTTGCGGCTGACATGAAGGAGCGCGAGCTGCCGGGACTCGACCAGCGAAATTGAGGCGAATTCCTTGAGGCCTCTAAACTCGCGCTCGTAGGGGCGCGCGTCCGAAAAACGGTTGCGCCAGACAATCTTTACTGCGCGGAAGACTCCCGTCACTCCCCTGGCCAGCCAGACCTCACCGTAGGAGCCGCGGCCTATTTGCCGCAGCAACTCGTAATCGGGAAGCAAGGGAGCTGACGGTGCATCCTCCGGCGTCACGTCTTGAAACTAAATTCGCGCGGACTGTGTTCGTCGAGGCAAAAAAAACAGAAACCCCCATCAATCATAGGTTTGGAAGCAACGTTGGACCAGCCGATTGAGCCTCGTTAGGGCCCGGATAGAGGATCGAACGCGCCTAGTCCAGGGTCGTTTCCAGCTTGGCGACCTCCGCCTTGAGCTGCTTGGTCAGCCGGTGGGTGATCAGATAGATGGACGCCGGGTTGATTCCCAGTTCGCTTGATATGCGCATTACGGGCCAATGCTGGCGGACGTGTAGGTCAAATACCTGGAAGTGTTTGGCCTGCACCCTGCCGGCAAGCCTCTCCAATGCCGCCTCGAGCAGCGTATTCTGCCACTCCTTTTCCCAGCATTCACCGTCCTGCTGGGGATCCGGGATTCGCTCAATGGTGGACGTTTGGTCCTCGGATTCATTCTTATGGGGCGATAATCCGATTCGGGGCCTGCTTCGAAGCTTGTCCGTGGCCCGCCAACGGGCGAGGTTCATCAACCAGCCGCGAAACGAGCCTTTGTCGGGATTGGACTCGAAGTCCTGGATGGTGTTGCCGACGCGGATGAAGACATCCTGGGTTACCTCCTCCGCCTCCTCATGGGTGAGGCCGAAACGGCGCGCGAATCCATGCACCTGCCTTCGATAGAGTTCGTAAAACTCCTCCCAGCTCTTCTTGTCCTTCCAGTCCCGCAGGCGGAAAAGGAGCGAGGCGCGAGTGCGTAGCGTGGAATCGATTGGGTTCGATGACATGATCATTTAAGAAGAAACGTCCACGACGGGCTCAATCTTTCAACGGGTTCCGGTTCCAGAGGCGAACGGGGCTGGCAAATCGCGAATGTCCTACGGCCAAACCTGACGTAAGAGCCTGCACAACAAGGGCCGGCAATGCCACAACAATTCGCACAAGTTGCCCGTCACGAAAACTTCTTTCCAGCCCAGCTGATTGCTCCAAAGAGCTTTCCACGCGAATCGGCACCCCTTGCCGCACGATCCTTTGCCGGTTCAGGCTCTGACTTGATATCGTGCGATACCCGGGAACGTTCCCTCAATTTTTCACTCGCCCGGGCATGCGTGAGGTTCATCAGCCAGCCGCGAAACGAGCACTTCCCCTGACCTCTGTCGAATTCCTGTATGGCAATCGCCGCCCGAATGAAGACCTCTGCGGTGGCCTCCAGCGCCTCCTCATGGGATAGACCGGACCGCCGCGCGAATCCATAGACCAGCTCCCTGTAAAGACCGTAGAACTCGTCCCAGCTCCTCAGGTCGTCCCATCGCCGCAGGTTGATCAGCAGTGAGGCGCTCGTGTGAAAGGTGAACTGGCTCGGGTCGGTGGACATGACCATTGGAGATATAACGTCGATTTCCGGCCCAAACTTTCATCGAACCCCATAATTCCTTGCCTGGAACTCGCCTGCGAGTCGCACCGAACGCCGCCGCTTCCAGCTTCTTCTTGAGCGTAGCGACGCGTTGGCTCTGGGGCTGATAGGGTTTGTCCCCGCGGTGTTGGTCCGCGAGTGACGGCTCACGAGTCGCCCTGAACGGCCATTTGGAACCCGGGTGGGCTTGGCCGTTCGGGTCTCCTGCAGAGTCCATTGGGTTGCGATGCCACAGAGTGTTCGTCCGGAAGGAATTCAATGAAAGAACGGCCCGGCTGCCGTCGTTGAGCGTGGTAGTGAAACATTCATATAGCCACGAATCCGCCATGCGGGCGCTCCAAATGAGAAGGGATGTGCGGCACACCCGGCACCGCTCCGGTCACTACCTTCTTCGACGGCCAGTGCCAGCCATCGTCCTCCGAAGCGGACCGGCCGTGAATGCCAATCTACCATGAGCCAGACCAATTATCGCGATCTCAGAACTGAGCCTCTCGCCGTGGGACATGAGGGACCTGAATTCTCGTCCGAAGACGAAAACCGTCTTCGGGATGTGCTCAAGCGGTGCTCGGCCTCGACGCGCGAGGCAGCCTGTGCGTACCGTCGCACCCGCGACGCTGCTTATCTGCCCGTGATCATAGACGGGCTAATCGAACACTATATAGAGGGTGACGCGCGAACCGAGCTCCACCGCCGCGGCGACGACATCCGGTTGGTCGAAGACCTGGCGATCGATTCGCTTACCGTGCTGGAAATTGTGTTTCTCGCCGAGGAAGTGCTCCAGGTCTCTATAGACAACGAGGAACTGAGGGCCTTCGGGACCGTGAGCAAAATGAAGGGGTTCATCCTATCCAAGCTGGCGCCCACCCGGCCCGCGATCCGCGTTTTCACGATCAGACCGTCCTCCAATGGCATCGGCCACTCCCAGGCATGAGAAGCACGGCAGAACTTCCCTATGAACTTCGCGCCGTGATACAGCAATGCTGCCCATGGTTGATCGCGTTGCGCCACTCTTACACATGGCTCTTCAACGATCGTTGGAGCCCGGCGTGGCCGAAGGTGAATCCACGGAGTCACCTGACAAGGCGCGCCGATCCGCACACGTAGATGATCCCTTTTGAGGATCGATTTCGTTTTGATGCCTGCAGCCACTAACAACACAAAAACCACATCCTTCATGAAAAACCTGCCCTACATCGTATCACTCGCGACAATCATATGCCTAGTCGTCCTCGCGGCCTTGGCCGCCCTTGGTCTATCCCTGCCCTACGTCTCCATCGCTTCAGACATCGTCGGGTTCTCCTGTGGCGCCGGTGTATTCTCATTCTTCCTTGCGGACTATGGCGCGGGACGCCCAAACCACTATGTCGATCTTCGTGCTGCAGAACCAAAGCGCGAAGTCGCGCTCGCAGCGCAGGCGAGCCGGGGACGCGCTCGCCGCCGGGTAGAACTCCCATTCGAAACAGCGATCACGCTGGAGCTTATGAGCGAGGTTCGCTTGCGCGAAGATCTCTCAACCCTGTCGCTGCGGTAGCACCTGAAACCCTTGAAAGCACGCACTTTCTTGACCCACGTTGCGTGTCGGCTGGATATCAAGGCCGACACCCCGAGCCGCCCGCACCAATGGGTTCACGTCACTTTGGTTAGACAACTCAAGTCCTCGCATGATATGAGCGTGCAGGCTCGCGTGAATTAAATGAATCACAAAGAGAAACCTCACTTCGTAATCGGAGTTGCCGGAAGTTCTGGCTCCGGCAAAACCACGCTGGCCACCAAGTTGGTTACCCAATGCGCCGCGATTGGAATTACGGGGCAAATCTTCTCGCTCGATAGCTATTACCGCCCCCTTGACCACATGAGTTTCGAGGAACGCAAGGCCCAGAATTATGACCATCCCGATTCCATCGACTCGGCGCTGGCCGTAAACCAACTGCGCGATCTCTGCACCGGCAAGGCGATCCAGCAACCGGTCTACGACTTCAAGATACACACGCGTCGAAAGGAGTCCGTCACTTGCATACCCACCCAAATGGTCGTGGCCGAAGGGCTCTACGCGCTTTACTTCCAAGAGCTGCTCGACCTTTGCGATTTCAAG
>CAZHPC010000047.1:0-22476 GCA_964534685.1 uncultured Opitutaceae bacterium | reverse complement strand
GCACGCCGCCCACGTTTCTCGTGATGGCGCTGGACGACCCCGTGAAGGTCGAGAACGTGATGGGCTACGCGATGGCCCTCAAGGAGGCCAAGGTGCCCATGGAGCTGCATGTCTATCCCACCGGCGGCCACGGCTACGGACTTCGGCCGACCAAGGATTACGTGACCACCTGGCCGCAGCGGGCCACCGACTGGATGCGAAGCCGGGGACTGCTTGAGCGCAAATAGGCCCCCGAAGCCTGCGTGAAGAGACTCCTTTTATCTCCCCTGCTGTGCCTGGCAGCCGCATACGCGTTCGCTCAGGAGGGACCACCGCCGGTCCGCCTGGCCATCGTCGGACTGGTTCACGACCACGTCGGCGGGATGATCCCAAGCCTCGCCGGGCGCCGCGACATCCAGCTGGTGGGCGTCGTGGAGCCGAACCAGAAACTGACGGCGATCTATGCCGAGCGGTACCACCTCGACCGGAGCCTTTTCTTCCCGACCCTGGACGCGTTGCGCGCCGCGACAAAGGTGCAGGCCGTGGCAACGTTCACCTCGACGTACGACCACCGCCGCGTTGTCGAGATGTGCGCGCCCCTGGGCATCGACGTCATGATGGAGAAACCCTTTGCCGTCAGCATGGACGACGCACGGGCGATGGCCGCGGCGGCCGAAAAGGGCGGGATACAGGTGATCGTCAACTACGAGACCACGTGGTACCGCAGCACGCAGGGCGCCTACGATTTCGTGAACGGGCGGAACGGCATCGGCGAGATTCGCAAGATCGTGGTCCGCGACGGCCACCAGGGCCCTGCGGCGATCGGCTGCTCACCCTACTTCCTTGAGTGGCTGACCGATCCCGTGCTCAACGGAGGGGGCGCGCTCATGGACTTTGGCTGCTACGGGGCGGACTTGGTCACGTGGCTGATGAAGGGCCAGCGCCCGACCTCGGTTTTTGCGGTGACGCAGAACTTCCAGCCGGGCGCCTATCCAAAGGTGGATGACGAGGCGACGATCGTGGTCACGTACCCGCGGGCGCAGGCGATAATCCAGGCCTCATGGAACTGGCCCTACGGCCGGAAGGACATGGATATCTACGGGCAGAGCGGCGCCGTCCGGCTGCCGGACCGCAATTCGCTTCTGCTTCGGAAGGGCGATGCGCCCGACGTCGCGCTTCCCGCGCCCGCCCTGGCCGGCCCGAACGCCGACGCGCTCTCGTACCTTGCCGCCGTCGTCCGCCGCGAGATCAAGCCCGCGGGGCTCTCGTCGGTCGGCGTGAACCTAGTCGTCACCGAGATATTGGACGCCGCCCGGGAATCGGCGCGGACGGGCAGGCGGATCGACCTGGCTTCGCCGTAGTTACTGGGGCGGGAAGTAGGAAACCTTGGGGCGGCCCGGCCGCCTCGGATCTCAGGCGCCGGCGCTTTTCCGTATCACGATGTGGCCAAAGCGGACCCTTCCTGTACCCGACTTGCCCAGGCAGAGCTGGAACAGCGCCTGCCCATCCTTGGCCATGGTGAATTGATAGGTGTAGCCCGAGAGGGAGTGGGTCAGCTTGAAGCTCCGGTCTCCCGAAAAATTGAGCCACGTGGCGTCCTGGCAGACATTGGAGGTGACGGTGATCCCGGAATCGGACTCGGCCTCGAATGAGATGTCATAGGTCACCCCTTTCTCAAATGGGACGCTCTGGTAAAACATCACCGACCAGATGCTGGTCCCCTGATTTAGAATCTTGATTGAGACTGCCCCGTCCTCGGGGCTGAAGGTCGCCCGGCCGGGATCCTCAGGATGGTAGGCGTTGGGACCCGCGCCGATGGTGCTCCAGCTCTCCAAGCCGTGGGCAAAATCGCCGTTCCGGATGAGATTCTGACCCGGTGAGCGGGGTACCGGCAAACCCGCTGGCGACGCTGAATCGCCGGGCATCACACAGCCTGCGATGACGAGAAGCAGGAGCGCCATGAACCAAGGGACCGGGGAGCGAGGGTTTGATGCCGCGTTCATTGATTGAACCTTGTGCAGTAGAACACCGACCGAGCGCAGATCACGTTCGATTCAATCCCGTGGCATCCGGATCGAGCAAGAGCGGACGGCCCCATGCGCCCTGTGGCCGGGCGTTTCGGGCCGATGGAATATCGGTAACGGGAACATCCCAGTGGGCGGTGTTAACCAACAACGACGAAAAAATGCCTGCACTTGCCGAAACGGACTGTTTGGCCTACCTATTAGGCCGCGAATCCCAAAAGCGGGACAACCCGATAATTAGGAGCAGGATATACCCATGAGACCACTCAGATTGACCCTAGCGATGACAGCCGCAGCCCTCACGGCGTTGCCGGTGATGGCCCAGCAGAACCGAATCAGCCCGCACGAGACGATAAGCACGGTGCTTGGCGACCGCAGCAGCGGAAACCGAATCACCATCATCTACGGGCGCCCCTACACAAAGGACCACAAGACCGGGGAGTCCCGCAAGATCTGGGGAGGGCTCGTTCAATGGGACAAGGCGGACCGCCTCGGAGCTGACGAGGCCACGACCCTCATCGCGCAGAAGGCGATCATGATAGGCGACGCCACGGTTCCGGCGGGAACCTACACCCTCTACACGGTTCCGTCGGAGACCGGGCCCTCGAAGCTGGCGATCAGCAAGAACGTCGGCAAATGGGGCGTTCCCGTTGACGAGTCCCACGACCTGGCGCGGGTTGAGATGAAGAAGGAGGCCCTGGAAAAGCCGGTGGACCAGCTCACCCTGGCCATCGAAAAGGATCAGGCCGGGGGCGGCGTCCTCAAGATTATGTGGGAGAGCACGCAGTTCTCGGTTGCCCTGAAGGCGCCGGCTCCTCAGATCGAGTTCCCGCAGGCCAGCCCGACCGAGACAATCAAGCAGCGGGTCGGGGTGACGGATATCGAGGTCGTCTACTCGCGCCCGAGTGCAAAGGGGCGCGTGATGCTGGGCGGCAACAACCCCTACGGCCAGGTCTGGCGGACGGGTGCCAACAGCGCGACGCGCATCTCCTTCAGCACGGCTGTCACGGTCCAGGGCTCCCACCTCGACGCGGGCACCTACGAGCTGTTCACGATCCCCGGAAAGGACGAATGGACGGTGATCCTGCAGAAGGCGGGCAACCAGTGGGGCGCCTATGCCTATGACCAGAAGAACGACGTCCTTCGGGTGACCGCGACCCCCGTGGCGCTCGCCGAGCACGTCGAAACCTTCACGATCGACATCAACGACATCCACAGTGACTCGGCGTCCCTTGACCTTGCCTGGGAGAACACACGGGTCCCCGTGAAGCTGGGCTTTGACGTCGTGGGCATTGTCGTCCCGAAGATCGACGCCGCCATGGCCGCGCCGGGCAAGAAGCCATACGCCCAGGCAGCGCTGTTCTACCTCGAGCACAACCTTGACCTGGACAAGGCCCTGGCCTGGATGAACACCGCAATAGGTGAGCAGCCCGACGCGTTTTACCTGATCTACCAGAAGGCCAGGATCCTCGCCGCCAAGGGCGACAAGCCGGCTGCGCTCGCCGCCGCCAAGCAGTCGTTGGAGCTCGCCTCCAAGTCCAGCGGGCCCGCGAAGGATGAATACACCCGCCTGAATGAGGCGCTGATTGCCGGCCTGCAGTGACCTGGCGAGCCCTCCCCGCCGCCGGCCGCAGGCCGCCGCTCAGGCTGACAATGGTGCTCGGCCTGGCGGCCTGCGCCGGCATGGCAAGGTCGGCGTCCGCTCCCGCGGAGCCTCCGCCCGCGCCAAGTCCGGCCGAGATAGCGCAGGACCTGCGCAGCTTCCGGGAGTTGGGAAGCGTGCTGTACGTCGCGGCCCATCCGGACGACGAGAACACGCAGCTGATCGCCTATCTCGCGAGGGGCCGCGCCTACCGGACCGCGTACCTGTCGCTCACGAGGGGTGACGGAGGCCAGAATGTCCTTGGCCCCGAGTTCGGCGACCTGCTTGGCGTCATCCGGACCCAGGAATTGATGGCGGCGCGACGCGCGGACGGGGGCCGGCAGTTCTTCAGCCGCGCCAGGGACTTCGGGTATTCAAAGGACTACCGCCAGACGCTGACAAAATGGGACCACCAGCAGGTACTCTCCGACATTGTCCGGGTCATCCGCACCTTCCGGCCGGACGTGGTCATCACGCGGTTCCCGCCGGAACCCATCGCGACACACGGCCACCACACCGTTTCGGCCATGCTCGCGCTCGAGGCCTTCAGCCTTTCGGGGGATCCCAAGGCCTTCCCGGAGCAGCTGGGGACCCTTTCGCCGTGGCAGCCGAGGAGGATTCTCTGGAACGGATGGGGACCGGGGCGCCCCGGCTCCGCCGAGGCCATCCCCGGGATGCTTCACATGGGAATCGATGGCACCGATGCTGCCACCGGTAGGTCGTTCGCCGAGCTGGCGGCCCGCAGCCGGTCGATGCACCGGACGCAGGGCTTCGCAAATTTCTCGGTGGCCACCTGGGGCACCGGGCCCAGGGTGGAATCCTTCCAGCTGCTGGCTGGGGATCCGGCTGGCACGGACATCATGGACGGCGTCGACACGACCTGGGGGCGGGTTGCGGGCGGCGCGGAGATCGGCCGGCTTGCCGACGACATCATCGCGCGTTTTGATCCAAAGGGTCCTGCGGCAAGCGTGCCGGCGCTCCTCGACTTGAAGGGCCGCCTGGCGAAGCTCGCCGACGATCCCGTCGTGGACGAGAAACGCCGCCAGCTCGACCGGATCCTGCAGGCGTGCCTGGGCCTCTCCGCTCAGACGGTGGTCTCGCAGCGAGAGATCGTCCCCGGGGAGCCGGTGAACCTGACGACCACGGCGGAGGTGACGACCGCGGTTGCGGTCCGGTGGGAAGCCGTGCGCTTCCCCAGCCTGGGTCGCGAGGTGCGGACGGGCAGGAACCTGGGAAAGGATGTCGCGTCGGTCAGCGCCGCCAACCGGACGCTGCCGCGGGAGACGCCCCTAAGCGAACCGTACTGGCTTCGGGAGGACGGCACGCCGGGGATGTTCCGCGTGGATGACCCTGCGCTGATCGGTCTCCCAGAGAATCCGCCCCCCATTCCGGTCGAGAGCGTGTTCACCGTCGGGGGCCAGACCTTGGTGGTCGAAGGCGAGGCGGCCTTTGTCGCGTCCGAACCCGGAAAGGGAGAGGTGCGCCTGAGGCCGGAGGTGATTCCGCCGGTTTCCGTCAGCTTCGGCTCGGCCGTGGAGCTCTTCTCGCCGGGCTCCGACCGCAATGTCGCGGTCGAGGTCGTTTCTTCCCGCCCGGATGCCTCGGGCACGCTCAGGCTGGAGGCCCCGCCGGGCTGGCGGGTCGCCCCTGCGGGCCAGGACTTTCACCTGCGCTCCATCGGGGCCAAGGCTCAGTTCACTTTCAGGGTAACGGCTCCCGCGGCATCGGAAGACGCGACGATCACCGCGCGCGCGGACATCGGCCGCGCGCATTTCGGCAACGAGCGCATCTCGATCAGCTACAGCCACATCCCCCCCCAGCTGCTCCAGCCGCCCGCCCGCCTCAGGGCCGTCTGCCTCGAGTTGAAGATCCGGGGCCGGAATGTCGGCTATCTGCCGGGCGCCGGCGACAGCACCGCCGCGAGCCTGGAGCAGATGGGATATGCGGTCACCCAACTTACGGGCGCGGACCTGACCGCGGAGAAGCTCAAGGGCCTTGACGCGGTGGTCATCGGCGTGCGCGCCTTCGACACCAGGACGGACCTGGTCCCGCAGCTGCCCGCTCTCTTTGCCTATGTCGAGGCGGGGGGCACGGTCATCGAGCAATACAACACCCCCAACAGTCTCCAGACGCAGCAGATCGCCCCGTATATGCTCAAGCTTTCGCGCGACCTGCCGCACTACCGCGTGACCGATGAGAACTCCCAGGTCACGCTGCTCGCGCCGGAACACCCGGCCTTCAACACGCCAAACCGCATCGGCATGGCGGACTTTTCGGGTTGGGTCCAGGAACGGGGGCTGGATTTTGCCAGCGAATGGGACACCGGGCATTTCACGGCGCTGCTTGCGTGCAGCGACGCGGGCGAGGCGCCGCTCAAGGGCGGCCTCCTGGTCGCGCAGCACGGGCGCGGCTACTTCGTCTACACTGGCCTCTCGTTCTTCCGCCAGCTCCCCGCGGGGGTGCCGGGGGCCTACCGCCTTTTCGCGAACCTGGTTTCCCTGGGAAAATGACGGTGCCACCCGACGACGAGAGGACCGGCCTGCCCGGCCTGCGCAGCTGGCGCCAGGTCTACGTATTCGTGCTGGTCGTCCTGGCCGTCTGGATCGGGCTCCTGGTGGCGCTGGACCGGATCTTCTCGTGAACGCGCTCGATTACGCGATCCTGCTGGGCACGATGCTGGGCATCGCGGCGTACGCGATATGGAGCACGCGCGGCGGCCACGACCTGAGGGGCTACCTGAAGGGGGCCGCGCAGACCGGATGGCTCACGATCGGCCTGTCGGTCATGGCGACGCAGGCCAGCGCGATCACCTTTCTCTCGACCCCGGGGCAGGGCTACGAGAGCGGGCTGGGGTTCGTGCAGAACTACTTCGGAGCACCGCTCGCGCTCATCGTCGTCTCGGCGGTCTTCCTGCCCATCTTCAGGCGCCTGAGGGTCTACACCGCCTATGAGTACCTCGGGCACCGCTTCGACCCGAAGACGCGCCTGCTCGGCGCGGGCCTCTTCCTCCTGCAGCGCGGACTCGGCGCCGGCATCACCATCTACGCCCCCGCGATCGTGCTCTCCACCGTCATGGGCTGGAGGCTCGACGCGACGATAGTCTGCAGCGGCCTCCTTGTCGTGGCCTACACGGTCTCGGGCGGATGCGACGCGGTCAGCATGACCCAGAAATACCAGATCGGCGTGATATTCGCCGGCATGATCGCGGCCTTCTTCTTCCTCCTTGCGAAGCTTCCCCCGGGCCTCGGGGTCTCCGACTCGCTCGTCCTCGCGGGCGGGTTCCACAAGCTAGGGGCCGTCGACTTCTCCGTCGACATGAACCGGCGCTACACGATCTGGACGGGGCTGATCGGCGGGATGTTCCTGGCACTCTCGTATTTCGGGACCGACCAGTCGCAGGTGCAGCGGTACCTTTGCGGCGCATCCCTGCGCGAGAGCCGCCTCGGGCTGATGTTCAACGCCATTTTCAAGATCCCCATGCAGTTCTTCATACTGCTGCTGGGCGTGCTCATCTTCGTGTTCTACCAGTTCGAGCGGCAGCCCGTGTATTTCAACAGGGCGGCGTGGAACGACCAGGTGGCGCACGGCCAGGGGGTACGGCTCCACGCGCTGCAGGCGGACTTTGACGCCGCGAAGGCGCAGGAGCGCGCGCATCTCCAGGCGTGGCTGGACGCGCGGCACGGGGGCGACCCGGCGGCGGAGGCGGCCGAGCGGACGGCCTCGGCTGCGGCCCAGGAGAGGGCCGAGGCCGCGAGGAACGAGACGAAGGCGATCCTTCGCAAGGCCAGCCCGTCGAACACGGCGAACGACGCCGACTATGTCTTCATCACGTTCATCCTGGACCACCTTCCCCATGGCCTCATCGGCCTGCTTGTGACCGCGTTCTTCGCCGCAGCCCTGTCGTCCAAGGCGGGCGAGCTCAATGCGCTCGGGTCGACCACCACGGTCGACATCTACCGGCACCTTGCAAGGGGCGGGGCAACCGACGCCCACTACGTGGTGATGTCGAAGCTGTTCACGGCCCTCTGGGGCTTCGTCGCAATCGCCTTCGCGCTGTTTGCGAACCTGGCCGAGAACCTCATCCAGGCCATCAACATCCTGGGCTCCGTCTTCTACGGGGTCGTGCTCGGGCTGTTCCTCGTCGCCTTCTTCCTCAAGTGGATAAGGGGAACGGCCGTCTTCTGGGCCGCACTCGCGTCGCAGGCGCTGGTTCTCGGGCTCTACTTCACCCAGAGCATCTCCTACCTCTGGTATAACATCATCGGCTGCGCGGCATGCATGGCCCTGAGCCTGATCCTCCAGGCTGCGATTGACCTCGGCGGCCGGGGAGGGACGCTACCCGCCGAGACATGACCAGGCCCCTCATCTGCTTCGGCCAGCAGCCCTGCGGCTTCTTTCCCCGGCGGTTCCTCGCGGCAAAGGTCTTCACGGCCCGGCGGCTGAAGGCCGAGCTTGGCGGCGAGATAGTGTTCTTCTACCACGACAGCGACCACGATCCGCGCGAGACGCAGACGACGCTCCGGCATCGCGAGACCGGCGAGGCGCGAACGCTCAACTTCTCGTTTGAGAACAAGATCCAGCGGAAATTCTCGCCGCTTTACGCCAAGCGCGTTCCGGCCGGCTGGCGCGACAACACGGCCCGGCAGCTGACCCCATACGTCGACCCGCGGTGGATCGCCGAATTCAGGCAGGTGGACGCGGCGAACGTCGGCGACTTCTGCCTGGAGATGTACCGGCGGATGGGCCTCCTCGAGGGAATCCGGGTGGCCCGCTCCAGCGACGCAGAGCTGCGGCGCTCGGCATGCGACGTGCCCGAATTCTTCGTGGACGCGGCCTTCAAGGGTGAGACCGTGCGCGCGCGATTCGTCGATGGCGCGTTGCAACTTCACGAGGGTGGGTCTTCATTCGTGACCCTGCCCCATGCGCCCTTCGAGAAGTCCCAGGTCAGCCCCGCGCGCGACACCCGCCTTCGCTGGATGCAGTCGGTCGTGCACTGCACCCATTATGTCGCAGGGGCCGGCGAGCAGGCCTACCTTCGCAAGGAGGACGCGCCCGATGTCATTTTTGTGAACCGAGACCCGATCGACCGCCCCGATGAAGCCTACTGCGAAATCAACGCCTGAACTTGCGCCGCTGCTGGCATTTGGCGCCCACCCCGACGACATCGAATTCGGATGCGGCGGCGTCATCGCCCGCGAAACCCAGGCGGGCAGGCGCGCGCATTTCGTCATCTGCTCCCGGGGCGAGTCGGCCACGCACGGCACGCCCGCCGCCAGGATCCGGGAGGCGGGAAGGGCGGCAAGGCTCCTCGGCGCGACCTCGGAATTCGTCACGCTGGACGGCGACGCCAGCCTCGAGCCCAAGGCCGCCCACGCGCTCAAGCTGGCGGCGATCATAAGGCGCGTGAGGCCCGGGATCGTCTTTGCGCCGAGTCTCGTCGAGAACCAACACCCTGACCATCCGCGCCTCGGCAGGCTGGTTCGCGACGCCGCAAGGCTCGCGCGCTACGGCGGGGTCGCAAGGCTCCGCGCAAGGCCGGCCCACGCGATCGGGCCGCTTCTCTACTACGCGGCCGGCCCGGAGGCCGAGCCTGAAGGGGAGCTTCCCGTCCTGATTGACATTTCGGACCCGAGGGTGGTCGCGTCCTGGACCGCGGCGATGAGGGCGCACGCCTCGCAGCTCACCACGCGCAACTATGTCGAGCTGCAGCTTGCCCGCGCTCGGGTGCTGGGGCTCAGGGCGGGGGTCGATTACGCGCAGGCGCTTTATCCGAACGACCCGCTGGTTTTTGAGTCGCTTTCGCCCCTGGCCCGCGCGGCGCGGCGCTTCTGACATGCAGTCCGGCCGCCCGCTCAAGATCGGGATCACGTGCTATCCCTCCGTCGGCGGAAGCGGGATCCTCGCCTCGGCGCTGGGCGAGGAACTCGCCCGCCGCGGCCATGAGGCGCATTTCATCAGCTACGAGCGCCCCTTCCGGCTTCCAGCGAACGCACCGCGCCTCTTCTTCCATCCCGTCGTGATCAACGACTACGGGCTGTTCAAGTACCCCGACTACACCCTGCCGCTCTCGGTGAAGATGGCGGAGGTGAGCCGCGACCACGGCCTGGATATCCTCCATGTCCACTACGCCGTGCCACACGCCACCGCGGCGATTCTCGCGCGGTCCATGCTGCCTTCGGCGGATCGGCCGAGGGTCGTCACGACCCTGCACGGAACGGATACGACGCTCCTCGGCCGGGACGTCGGCTACGGCCCGGCCATACGCCACGCCCTCGATCGCTCGGACGCGGTCACGACGGTATCGGAATACCTGAGACGTGAGACCCAGGACCTTCTCTCGGTGAACCGGCCGATAGACGTCATCCACAACTTTTTCGAGCCCCGTCCCGCGACGCGGTCGCGCGAGGAGGTGCGCCGCGAGCTTGGAATCGGGAGCGAGGTGATGGTTCTCCACGCGTCGAACCTGCGGCCGCCCAAGCGGATTGACGTGCTGCTCGAGAGCGCCGCGCGCATCCGTCCGCGCGACTCCTTCAAGCTGGTCGTGCTCGCGGGGGCCGATTTCTCCCCGTTTGCGGACGAAGTCCGCCGGCTCGGGCTCTCCGACCGGGTGATCGTCCGCGAGAACATCAGCGACATTGAGGACTACCTTCAGGCCGCA
Source organism: uncultured Opitutaceae bacterium (assembly GCA_964534685.1). Classification (GTDB taxonomy): domain Bacteria; phylum Verrucomicrobiota; class Verrucomicrobiia; order Opitutales; family Opitutaceae; genus Palsa-1447. Next base: position 12,173 of record CAZHPC010000047.1, on the reverse strand, counting down.
GACATCGGTCTCTTCACCTCGGAGATGGAGAGCTTCTGCCTGAGCATCCTCGAGGCGATGTGCTTTTCCTGTCCGAGCGTGGCGACGGCCGTCGGCGGGATCCCCGAGGTCGTGGAGTCCGGCAAGTCAGGGCTGCTCGTGCCGCCGTTGGACCCGGAGGCCGTCGCGCGCAGCGTCGAATCGCTGATTCGCGACCCCGCGTTCAGGGCGAAGCTCGGCGGCGCGGCGCGGCGCCGGGCGCGCGAGCTCTTTTCGGCGGACGTCATCGTTTCGCGCTACGAGCAGCTTTACCGGAGGGTCTGCCTGGCGCAGCCCAACGCCGCCGGTCCGGACTGACCGGCGCGCCGGGAATTGGTTTGCGGGTTCCCCGCACGCCGGGCATTGTGGCTGGGCCCGTCCCAGGCGCCGAACCCCATGAGCAAGCGCACCCGCTGGTTGTCGTCGGAGATCGATCGTTGGATCTCGGGCGGCTTGATCTCGCGGGAACAGGCGTCGGGAATCCGCGCTCTGTACGTTGAGCCCCCGGGTGCGATCTCAAGGGGTCTGGTCGTCTTTTCGAGCATCGGGGCTGTTGTCGCGGGCCTCGGGATCATCCTGCTTTTCGCCCACAACTGGCACGCCATCCCGAAGTTCGGAAAGCTGGCGGTCATATTCGGGACGATTGCCGCCGCCCATGCGGGAGGGATACTGGCCGGCCAGCGGGAGGGTTGGCGCCGCCAGCTGAGCGAGGCCCTCTGCGTCCTCGGCACGATGGCGTTCGGCGCCGGGATCTGGCTCGTGGCGCAAGTCTACAACATCGACGAGCATTTTCCGGCCGGGTTCCTGATCTGGGGACTCGGCGCGCTTGCGATGGCCTGGACGATTCAGTCGGTGCCGCAGGCCATCATCGCGACGATTCTTCTCACCGTGTGGGACGGCACGGAGATGTTCGAGTTCGAGGCGTCGATGAGCTTGGCCCCCGTGCTGGTTGCGGTCGGGGTGGGTGCCCTTGCCCTGAGGCTTCGCTCCACGGTGCTCACGGCCTTCGTACTGGCGTCGCTTTCGCTCCTGCTGATCTTCCATGGGAGCTACTTCGACGGGTCGTACGGGGCGTGGGTGGACATGTACGCCCTTTCGGTGCTCCTTGTCGCGGCCGCATGCCTCCTCGGGGACCGCTTCACGACCGAGGGGCAGCGGGGCGTGATGGCCTTCTTCGGCTACGCCGGCTTCTTCGTCTGCTCCTATATCCGGAGCTTTCGGTACTTCGGCGACTTGGAGTCCAGCCCCCGGTTCGACGACTTCCAACTCGAGCCCTGGGTCGGCTGGCTGGGGTTTGGATACCGGTGGCTGCTGTTCGCGGCGGCGATCGCTGCGTTTGGCGTGCTGGCGGTCCGCAGGGCCCGCGCGGGGCGGGCGCTGGCGACCTTCGGGGATCTGGTCTATCCGATCGCGCTGATCTACAGCGAATTCTCCTGGGTCTCGATCTTCGGTGCACAACAACGCATCCATGGCCCGTCATTCGGGGAAGACGGCGACTACACCGGCACCTTCATCGTCTTCAACCTCGTGTGCCTCGCCGTGGCGGTCACGTGGATGGTTCGCGGGTGCAGATTCGGGAGGCTCAGGCAGACGGTCCTCGGATCGCTCTTTTTCGCGGTGGTGGTGCTGGCGCGCTTCTACGACCTGCCGGGAAGCCTCGCTTCGAGGGGAACGGTGTTCATCCTGCTGGGGGGCGTGCTCTTTGCCGAGGGATTTTATTACCGGAAGCTCCGCGCGGTGGAGTTGGAGGACTCACGGTGAGGATGAAACTGGCAGTCGTTGTGGCCCTTGCGCAGATGGGTGTGCTGGCGTTCATGGCTGGGCAGCGCGAGTGGGTGTCGCGCACCGGGAGGGTCATCACTCTGCGAACGGCGCCCATCGATCCCAACGATCCCATGCGGGGCGAATACGTGAAGCTGAACTACGAGATTTCGCAGGTGCCCCGGGCGCTCTGCAGGGACGGGGTCACCAAGTGGCTCGACGGCAAGCGCACGGGCACGCCCTATAGGGACCGGCGCGTGTACGCCTCGGTCAAGGTGGACGCGAATGGCGTCGCCGAACTCGCGGGCCTGTCGGAGAGGGAGCCGCAGGACGGGCCATTCCTGCGCGGACGCGTTGAAATGATGGTTTGGGGCCAGCCGGGCGCCGACGTCCGGGTGCGCTACGGGATCGAGGCCCTTTTTGTCGAGGAGGGCGCGGCAAAGAAGCTCGAGGATCTGCGGCGCGGCGAGAAGGCGGGCGTGCCCATGGACGTGGACGTGTCCGTCGGCTCCGGGGGACTGGCGGTCATCAAAGGGTATCACTGGGAGCCGCTGGGACTTGTCCTGACCGCGGAGAGGCCGCCACCGTCCCGGCGGACCGTCGCCGGCCCGCGGAACACCCCCGCCGGTCCCCGGCCCGGCATCCTCGGGGCCACCCTCGTCCTCAAGAACCATTCGGACCGGCCGATTGCCGTCCTGACGTCCTCGTTCCGGCTGACCAACAACCGGCTGCGCGGGACGAGCCACTACCGATGGGTCGGAGAAGAGGGGCCTCCTACGGGTGTCTCGCCGCCGGACGAGAGGCTCCTGCAGCCGGGCGGGGAATACAGGGTGCATCTTGATTTCTCGAAGCCCGAATGGTTTGTGGCCGACACGAACAAGTCCGGCGACGAGGGACGGCCCGTTGCGCTCGGGACCATGGCCAATGCATGGGATGCCTCGTTCCGAATCGAGTATGCGCCCCCGCCTGCCGCCGAGTGCACGAACCTGCCCAATGCCGACCTGATCTGGCACGGGCGCCTTCCCTCGCGGGCGTTCAGCCCGGCCGGCGGAGCGGACTAGACCTCCGGGCTGGTTGCGCCTGGGGATCCGAGGTGCGATACTTAAAACCCCACAGGCCCATGGACGAGACAGAGCCCCCAACCCGCCGCCTAGTCCTGAAGCCCAGGGCGGCCATTCCTTCCCAGCCCGGCGACGGAAGGCCGCCTGGCGCCCCGCCGGTTAACCCGGCGGACAACCTTGGGGAGAGCGCGCCGGCGGAAATCAGGTGGGACGGAATTCCGAGCGCGCGGCCAGAGAAGGCGGATAACCCGGATGTGCCGTCAGTGTTCAAGCCGAAGGAAATCACGCCCATCAACCCGCATTCATTCCCCGGCGACGAATCCGCGATCAGCGTCCATGAGATGCTTCACCGCAACCGGGTGGCGGCGGACGAAACGACCCCCGAGCTTATCGCGATGCCGCCGCGGCGAAAGGCGAGGCGGCACCGCGACTTTGCCCTGGTCCTCGGGGCGGCGCTCATCTCCTACGCGGTGCTTGTTCTCGTCTTCATCCATAATCTCCCGTTCCTCGGCTTGGCCACGTTCGGCGTCGTGTTCACAATAGTGATTCTCGGTTGGATCATCTACGGTGTGATGGATAGCTACTGAGCCGATGGAATTCGAGAAACCGGACACAAGTCACCTCGTCCTAAAGCCGAAGGAGATTGTCCCGACCGACAGCCGGGCGCTTCCGGGCGACGGAACGGCGATCAGCGTCCGGCTGATCCACAAGCAGAACCAGGTCGCCGAGGAGAAGGCTTCCAAGGAAAAATGCCGCGGCAGCCGCACGCCTTCACCAGGAAAGCCGCCCGTCCCGCCGCCGGGATTCAAGGCCATCGAGATCGAACGCGTTAATCCAACGGCCCATCCGGGTGAGGAGGGGGCGATCAACGTGCCGGAGATGCTACAGGAGAACCGGAGGATCGAGGTGGAATCGGGCCTAGCGGACGTCAGCCACCCCAAGAAGAGGAAATCAAGGAGGAACCGGGACTTCATCCTGCTCGTGGGGTCGATAGACGCCGCGATCATCATCTACGCGAGGGTCATGCAGAATCCCGTGGCATTCGTCTACGGAATCGCCGGAGTCACCCTCGTGACGTCGACCTTTGCCTGGATCATGTTCGTCGTCATGGACGACTACTGAGCGGGCGCGCCACGGGGTCCGTCGCTGGAAATTAACATGGCGGGGTGTTCGGGATGAAGATCCGGCTGGAATCGGCGGGGCGCAGTGCGAACATTGCGGCATGAGGTATTTGAAAAGGCTTTTTTCCGCCGCAGCCGCGGGACTTCTCGCGTGCGGCGCAGTATGCCGCGCGGACGATGCGGCCCCATCGTCCCCCTCCGCGATGGACGCCGTCGCGGGCCGGCTGCCGCTCGAGGTCGGCGCAGCCGCCAGAAAGTGGCTTCATGAGGACGACAAGAGCCTCAGGTCGCTGCTCGCATTCTCACCTGGCGACCTTGAGCAGGAAGTCATGGTCAGCCTAGCAAGCGAGCCCGGCGCCGCGGACTTCGTGCTGGCCCGCATGGCCAGCGAGACCGCGGAGACCGACCGGCTGATCCTGAAGGTGATCGCCGTCGATTCGTTCTGGGTCGACCACCAGGGCGTGGTCGCCGGGCTGCAGAGGCTCGCGCAGTCCGCCGCCGACCCGGACATGATGCTGGCCTATCTTGACGCCGAGCGGCGAGTCGAGGCGAAGCGCCTGCGCAAGATTCTTACGGTCCGGATCGCCGCGGCGCGCGAGTCCGGGGACACCAAGGCCCTCGGGGTCCTGGCCGCAGCCGACGAAAGGTGGGTCATGGCCGAGCGCGGCGCGTCACTTCCGGGGTTCATGCGCAGGGTCCCTGCGGTCTTCCAGGTGAAGCCGCCCGGCCAACCCATAAGGATGGTGGGAATGGGCGACTTCGGCACGGGCACGGAGGGCCAGAGGGAGGTCGCGGCCGCGATTATAAGGATGGGGAAGGCGGCTCCGTTCGACTTCGGCCTGACGTTTGGCGACAACTTCTACCCATCCGGCATGACCGGCACCGACGACCCGCGCTGGAGGGACTGGTGGGAGGCGCTCTACGGCCCGCTCGGGGTCACCTTCTACCCGTCGCTCGGCAACCACGAGTGGTATTCGGACGACGGCGCCGCGGCGGAGATCGCGTACCGCAGCCCGACATGGAGCTTCCCGTCGCCGTATTACTCATTCACCGCCGGTCCGGTGCAGTTTTTCGCGATCGACACCACCGAGATTTCCGAGGCCCAGGTCCTCTGGCTGGACAAGGCGGTCGGGACGAGCACCTTCCGCTGGAAGGTGGTCTACGGCCACCACCCGATCTTCGCCCCTGAAAGGAACGCCAAGGCCGGGCTGTACATGAAGTACATGCAGGAGCGCCTGTGGCCGGTCATCAGGGGCCGGGTGAACGCCTACCTGTGCGGCCACCAGCACGCGATGGCTCACATGACCGCGCGCGACGGCGTGCATTTCTTCATGAGCGGCGGCGGCGGGGCCCCCCTGGGCAAGGTCTCAAAAAAGTCTCCGGGAGCCCTTTTCGCCGAGTCCACGTTCGGCTTCCTCACGCTCGAGGCGGACGCGGCGACGATGAAGATCGCGATCTTCGACACGGACGGGAAGCCCTTCGACTCCGAGGTGATCACGAAGTGACCGCGGATGGGTCCCGGTTGGCCGCCGCCCGGAATCGGTCCGGGCGCTGAGCGTCACTTCTGGCCGTCCGGGTTGCCCCCGTCTAGGACGAACTTCCAGCCGCCGCCGGGCTGCCGCTTCCAGATCGTGACGTAGGTGCCCCTCTTCTGGAACGGGGGCTGCCCCGGCTTCGGGTTCGGCACGTTGAGAAGATACCGTCCCCAGGTGTAGCCGAGGTCGCCCGACGAGCTCACGTCGACATACGAGGGCTCCCATGAGAGGGTCGCCGTAGGGGGAAACTGGATGAAAAGGGTGCTGACCGCGTTCGCCCCGACCCGGGTGTCGTTGAGCAGCTTGCCGTCGGCCGAGATGTACGCGAAGAACGCGGCCTTCGGGCCGTCCTTCGCCGACCTCGCGGCGAATGCCTTGTCAGCCGCGAGGACCTCCGCCTTGAACTTCTCCTGACCTGACTGGGTGCAGCCGGCGAGGAGCGCCAGCGCGACCGCCAACCCGACCGTGATTTGCCTGTTCATGTTCATCGGGGACCCGGCAGGCAGGGTGGGCCCGCGCCCCGCGTTGGAAAAGCCTAAAATGTGGGGTCTTGGGCGCTTGCCCTTGGTCGTGGCAGCGGCTTTCCTCGCCGCATGAAATCGAAGCGGGCGGCCATTTCCTTGTTGGCGGCCGGGGCCGTTTTTGGCCCCTTTGCATCGGCTGCTCCCGATAATCTCTTCGGGTTCAGGTCGGCGTCGTCAGCGGCCGAACTCGAGACCGAGCGGGCGTTCGATGCGTCGATCGACCCGGCGGAGCTCAGGTCCTGGCTTGAGCAGATGTCCTCGGAGCCCAACCAGGTGGGTTCGCCTCATGACAAGGCGAACGCGGAATTCATGCTCGGGAAGTTCAAGGAGTGGGGTTGGGACGCACGGATAGAGACCTTCACCGTCCTGTACCCGACGCCGAAGAGCGAGTCGCTGGAGCTCGTGGCGCCGGTCCCCTACAAGGCGCGCCTGCTGGAGCCCCCGGTGGCGGGCGACGGCACGTCCGACCACACGGCCGGCGGGCTTCCTCCCTACAACATCTACGGCGCCGACGGCGACGTGACGGCGGATCTGGTGTACGTGAATTACGGGACTCCGGAGGACTACATCGAGCTCGAACGGCTCGGCGTGGACGTCCGCGGCAAGATTGTCATCGCCCGCTACGGGGCCTGCTGGAGGGGACTCAAGCCCAAGCTTGCGCAGGAGCACGGGGCGGTCGGATGCATCATCTATTCGGATCCCCACGAGGACGGCTACTGGTCGGGCGACGTCTATCCGAAAGGCGGCTTCCGCCCCGAGGATGGCGTGCAGCGCGGCTCGGTCGCGGACATCACCCAGTACTCTGGGGATCCGCTTACGCCCGGCGTCGGCGCCACGAAGGACGCGAAGCGCCTCCCCATCTCCGAGGCGAAGACGATCCTGAAGATTCCGGTGCTCCCGATTTCCTCCGGCGACGCCAAGCCGCTGCTTGCGGCGCTCGAGGGGCCGGTGCCGCCGCCCGGCTGGCGAGGGGCCATCCCCATCACCTATCACATCGGCCCGGGTCCCGCGAAGGCGCGCCTTGCGGTGTCCTCCGACTGGGACCTCAAGCCGATCTACGACGTGATCGCTGTCATGCAGGGATCCGTGTACCCGGACCAGTGGGTGATCCGCGGTAACCACCACGACGGATGGGTCTTCGGGGCGTGGGATCCCCTCGCGGGCAACATCACCGTCATGGCCGAGGCAAAGGCGATCGGCGCCCTGACAAAGACGGGTTGGAGGCCCAAGAGGACGCTCGTCTACGCTAGCTGGGACGGCGAGGAGCCGGGACTCTTGGGCTCCACCGAATGGTCCGAGACGCATGCGGCCGAGCTCCGGCGCAAGGCCGTGCTCTACGTCAACTCCGACACCAATGCCCGCGGGTTCCTCTTTGTGGGGGGCAGCCATTCGTTCCAGCACCTGGTGAACGAGGTCGCCGGAGCCGTCGTCGACCCCGAAACCGGCGCGAGCGTCCTCGAACGCCTTCGCGCGAAGGTCAGGGTCGCCGGCACCGAGGGCAATCCCGGCGCGGAGGGCCAGGCCCTGCTGGCGGCCGCCGAGGCAGGCGGCGACCTGCCCATAGAGGCCCTTGGCTCGGGCTCGGACTACACCCCGTTCCTCCAGCACCTCGGAATCTCGTCGATCAACCTCGGGTTCAACGGCGAGGATGTTGACGGCGGCATCTACCACTCGACGTACGACTCGTTCGACCACTTCATCAGGTTCGGGGATCCCAAGTTCGCCTACGGAGTCGCGCTGGCCCAGACGGCCGGGCACCTTGTCCTTCGCACGGCGGACGCCGATGTCCTGCCCATGAGGTTCATCGATCTCGCCAGCACGGTTGCGCGCTACGTCGCCGACGTCGAGAAGCTCACTGACAAGGAACGCGAGGACTCCGGAAAGCTCAGGCAGCTGATCGACGAGGGCGCGTTCAAGCTGACGTCGGACCCGGACCATCCGCTCGCGGCGCCCGCGACCCCCGGCGACGTGCCCCGGATTGATTTTCAGCTGCTGCGCGAGGCCGCGGCGCACCTGAACAGGAGCGCCAGGTTCTACGACGACTCCTTTGCTGCGGCATCCGCCGGCGACTTTCGCCTGCCTGCCGCGGAAATCGCGGAGCTCAACGGCCTGCTCCGGGGAGTGGAGCAGGCGCTTTCGAGCCCCAAGGGGCTCCCGGGCCGCGAATGGTACCAGCACATGCTCTACGCTCCCGGCCGGTACACGGGCTATGCGGCCAAGACGCTCCCCGCGATTCGCGAGGCGGTTGAGCTTCGCCAGTGGCTGGTCGCAGAGGACTACATTCCCGTGGTGGCTGGAACGCTCAATGCAGCTGCCGTGCGCCTCGACGAGGCCGCAGCCCGGCTGACGCCCAGGCTCGGTCCGGCCCCGGCAAAAGACGCGCCCCAGCGCCCGCCGCCCCCGGACAGCTGACGCGGTTGGTTCATGCGCATCGTAGGACTCATTCTTCCCGCCCTCCTCCTGTCGGCCTCCCCGCTCGGGGCCGATCCGATCCCCGTCAAGGTGGCCGTGGTCGTCACCTTTGAGGCGGGGGCGGACAGGGGCGACCGCCCGGGGGAGTTCCAGTACTGGGTGGAGCGGGAGAACTGGACGCGGACGATCAGCGTGCCGGGCGTCGACCACCAAGTCCTCACCGACGGAAACGGCACTATCGGCGTCGTGTCCGGGACCACCGTCCGCTCCTCGAACCAGATCATGGCGCTCGTTATGAGCGGCGTGTTCGACTTCTCGAGAACGTACTGGGTGGTCAACGGCATTGCAGGGGTCAATCCGTCGGTGGCCTCGATCGGAAGCGCCGCCTGGGCGCACTTCGTGATCGACGGCGACATCGCCTACGAGATCGACGCCCGCGAGGCCGACGCCGCATGGCCGTACGCGATCGTTCCAATCGGCTCAAAAGTTCCCAACCAGAGGCCGGTGCGCGAGGGCTGGGAGCCCGAAGTCATGGCCTACAGGCTCAATCCGTCGCTTGTCGACTGGGCGTTCGCCTTCACGAAGGACACGCAGATCCCCGACTCGCCGGGCATGAGGGACTACCGGTCGCTCTACGAGGGATTCCCCAACGCCCAAAGACCCCCGTTCGTCCTCTGCGGCGAAACCTTCGGCTCCTGCCGCTACTGGCATGGGGCGGCCATGACCCACTGGGCCAGCGACTGGACGCGGCTTTGGACGGACGGAAAAGGCGAGTTCGCAATGTCCGACATGGAGGACCAGGGCATCGCGACCGCCCTGAGCCGGCTCTCGAAGATGGGCCGGGTCGATTTCCAGCGGGTCATGTTCCTGAGGACCGCGAGCAACTACTGCATGCAGGCCCCGAAGCAGGACGTTAACAAGAGCCTGCACTCGGAATACGCGGGCTACCTCTCCTCGCTTGAGGCGGCGTACCGGGTCGGGAGCCGCGTGACCCACGAGCTCGCGGCGAAGTGGGACAGCTACCGCGACAGGCCCCCGTCAGCGAACTGAGACGCCCCAAATGGCCGACACGGCGATCAAGGACGAGACACCTCCGGCGACCCGGAAGAAGCCGACCTTTCCCGTGAGCCCGGGCCTGCGCGGGTATCTGCGCACCTACAAGAGGGAGCGGGACCTCCCGGTCACCTATGAGCGGCTCCGGGGCTTCAGCGAGGTGGTCCCGCTCACCGACGCCGACGGCAAGCCGACCCTGTGGGACACGGTGATCTACGACGGGGAGGAGATGCGCGCCCTCAACGAGGCGCTCAAGGAGGTCTACGCGGTGCTCAAGGTCAACGGCGACATGTCCGTCGTCCAGCACCTCTACGCGGACCGGGTGGATTTCTGCACGTTTGGGAACTCGATGCCCTTCAGGATCCGCATCGTCAACGCGTACAACGACAACCAGGACTACTTCTACGTGAAGAAGGCCGACGCGTCGCGGATCTACGGCCTTGAGCTCGAGCACCTGCTCTCCCCGAACCGCCTCAATTTCCTCACTCACGGGGCGACGCTCATCGAGGAGCACGTCGCGGGGATACCCGGGGACATCTTCATCAAGAGCTGGCTCAACCGCCCCGAGCTCAGCCCGATACGGGTGGCCAAGGAGCTGGTGAAGTTCAACGAGCGCTGCTTCGTGAGGCTTCTCGGCGACATGCGCTCCTACAATTTCGTATTTGTGGTGACGCCGGACTTCGAGGACGTCCAGGTGCGCATCAGGGCGATGGACTTCGACCAGCAGAGCTACAACGGGCGGCGCAACTTCTACAGGCCCCAGTTCTTCAAGGAGAACGCCGCGTTCGCCCTCTACTGCATCAAGGTCCTCCACGTGGAGACCGCGAACCAATACCTGCGGGAGGAACAAACGCTCATGCTCCAACGCGCGGAACTTGCGGCCAGCCGGCTGGGTCTACTCCTTGACGATATGGAACGCGACCCGATATCCCCGCCCGAGAAGGTGCACCAGCTGCGCGACTCGCTGGCCGAACACTACGGCAGGCCGGAATACAGGAGCTGCGGGTCGATGGGGGCCCTCGTGAGGGAGAACCTTGAGTCCATCCGCCGCCACGTGGGCCGGCCGGCCCTGTCCGAGCTTGTCCCGCACATACGATGATGAAGCTACGCCTCCCACTGCCCCTTTGCTGCGTCGCCGCCCTGGCGCTCGTGGCCGCGTGCGACAGCGCGCCCGCCCGCAATCCCAGGACGACGCAGACCGTGGTGCTGTCGCCCGACCGCGCGGAGACGAGCGTCACGATGCAGCTCGTCTCGGCGATCCGCGTCGTCCTTCCCGGCCCCGAGGCCGGCACCGGCCTTTCCTGGGAAATCGGCTCGAACAACACCCAGGTCCTGGACCAGATGAGCCGGATGACGGCTGTGCCCGCTACGGGCGCCCCGGGTTCGGCGGCGACCACCACGGTCTCGTTCTATGCGCTGAAGCCCGGCAGGAGCGTCATCCGCTTCTTCCTGGTGCACCCCAACGCGGCGGAAACCGTTCCCGCGGCGTCATGCATGCTCAAGGTCCTGGTCGAGGACTGACCGGCCGTCAGTTCATCCAGTAGCCCGATTTCCCGGCCCCGATCTCCTCGCCGACCTCCGCCTCCTCGGGCGGAAGCTCCTCCAGCGGCGCAAACCGTTCGGATGAAAAGCCGAGCTCCTGCTTGCCGACATGGAAGGGGTCCGGGGGATTGACGAGCTCCTCGAGGAGGAGCCCGACGGTCGCGGTGTCGCCACCCCTGACGATCTTCTCGCGCCCGAGAAAAACCTCGCGGATCGTGTAGGTCGTTCCCTTCACCGGGAGCTGCTTGTAGACCGCCTTCACAAACTCGTTGAAGGTGTCGTTCACGCAGACGACTTTCTGGCCCTTGATCACTCGATCCGCCCTTCGTCGAAGTCGATCAGGTCGGGCACGCTCTTGATGTCGCCGGCCCGGTCGGCGCACCCCATCGCGGTCAGCGCCTCCTTGAGGAACTCGCGGCCCGCAGCGGTCATTCCCTTCTGGACCAGATCCCGGTTCCATTTCGAGGCGCGCACATCCGCGGGAAGCAGGTGCGCGAGCCCGCGTTCGATCTCCTCGTCGCTGGCGGACTCGCGGACGACTCGTTCGACCGCCGACGGGTCGATCCCCAGGTGCAGGCACAGGAACCGGTCGAGCCCCCGCTTGAAGTTCTTCGCGTAGCTCGCGGGCAGCGCACCGTGCTCCTTCACGTACTTGCACTTTGCGATGAACCTGGGGAGGTACAGCAACCCCGTCCCGCCGTGGGCGGCGTAGGGCGACGGGAGGCAGGTTAGGACCTCCCCGGTGGATCCTGGGATGGGCTTTGACGGCATCGGGAACAACCGGGTATACCCATGAACTCGCCATGGACAAGGTTGCCCTTACCCGCTCGATCATATCCCAGCTTGAGGCGGAGCTCGCCCTCCAGATCGAGGCGGCCCTCGGTTCGCGGGAGGAGGCGACGGACGAGGAGAGCCGGGCCGAGGACAAGTACGACATGCGCAGCCAAAGCGCGGCCTACCTTGCCGCCGGCCAGGCGAAACTTGCGTCTGAGATCGCCGGCGCGATAACGGCGTGGAAGACGCTCACCCTGAAGGTGTTCGCTCCAGGGGACGAGATTGCTGCCGGGGCCCTCGTGATGCTCGAGTCGAAGGGCGGCATTGCCGCCTTCCTTGTCGGCCCCCATTCCGGCGGGCTGGAGGCCCGGG
>CAZHPC010000046.1:0-22794 GCA_964534685.1 uncultured Opitutaceae bacterium | reverse complement strand
CGCTGGAGGGCGCACCGGAGAAGTTCGCCTCGACGGCCTTCAAGTCCACCGAGTTTCCCGGCCAGCGCTACTCGCTCCAGGTCGCGCCCGAGGACTGCACGGGCTGCTCGCTCTGCGTCCAGATCTGCCCCGCGAAGGACAAGACCAACCCGAGGCACAAGGCGATCGACATGATGCCGCAGCCGCCGCTGCTCGCGGCCGAGCGCGCCAACTGGGACTTCTTCCTGCGCCTGCCCGACCCGGACCGCACTAAGCTCGACCCGAGCGTGGTCAAGGGGGCGCAGTTCATGACGCCGCTGTTCGAGTTCTCCGGCGCCTGCGCGGGATGCGGCGAGACGCCCTACCTGAAGCTCCTGACGCAGCTTGCGGGCGACCGCCTCGTGATCGCGAATGCGACGGGCTGCTCGTCCATCTACGGCGGCAACCTGCCGACGACGCCCTACTGCGCGAACAAGGACGGCCGCGGGCCGACCTGGGCGAACTCGCTCTTCGAGGACAACGCGGAGTTTGGCTACGGCCTGCAGCTCGCGATGGAGCAGAGGGCCCGTTCCGCGAGGGACGTCCTCGGGCGCATCGAGAGCCGGCTGCCGAACTCGGGACTCAAGGACGCGCTCCTCTCCGCAGACCAGAGCACCGAGGAGGGGATCGCCGCCCAGCGCGGGCGCGTCGCGGCCCTCAGGGAGATCCTGCGCACGCTCGACGGGGCCGATGCCCGCCGGCTCGAGGCGCTGGCCGATGACTTCGTCAAGAAGGTGGTGTGGGTGGTCGGGGGCGACGGCTGGGCCTATGACATCGGCTACGGCGGCCTTGACCATGTCCTTGCCAGCGGCGCCAACGTCAAGGTGCTCGTTCTCGACACCGAGGTCTATTCAAACACGGGGGGCCAGTCCTCCAAGTCCACGCCGATCGGCGCGGTCGCCAAGTTCGCCGCCAGCGGCAAGTCCGTGGCGAAGAAGGACCTCGCCCTCATGGCCATGCAGTACGGCTACGTGTACGTGGCGCAGGTTGCCTTCGGCGCCAAGGACAGCCAGACCGTCACGGCCTTCCGCGAGGCGATGGCCTACGACGGACCGGCGCTCATCATCGCCTACTCGCACTGCATCGCGCACGGATTCCCGCTGCACCTGGGGGCCGAGCAGCAAAAGCTCGCGGTGGAGACCGGCTACTGGCCGCTGTTCCGGTACGACCCGAGGCTCTACGGCACGGGAGAGCCGCTCAAGCTCGACTCCGCGGCCCCCAAGGGGGACGTGACGCGGTTCATGGGCAACGAGACCCGGTTCAGCATGCTCAAGCACGTCGCGCCGGCCCGGGCGACGGAGCTGGCGGCGCGCGCGCAGAAGCAGGTGAAGCGGCGCTACGCCTTTTATGAGCGCATTGCGGGGCGCCCTGCCGGCAACGGCAACGGGGGAGCCCCGGCCGCCGCGCCGTCCGCAGGCGCACCGCCTGCGACAATTGCTGTGGCGGCCAGGATGGCGCCCCCAACCACAACCCCTCCACCGGCCCAATCATGAACCTTTCCACCGAATACCTCGGACTTAAGCTGGAAAACCCCCTGATCGTCGGCGCCGGCCCGTTCTGCGACAGCGTCGACTCCGCCCGCCAACTCCAGGACGCAGGTGCGGCGGCCGTCGTGATGAGGTCCATCTTCGAGGAGCAGATCGAGGTCGAGCTGCGGGCCCTGGCCCACCACATCGAGACGCCGGCCGAGAGCACCCCGGAGGCGACCTCCTACTTCCCCAACTTCTCCGAGTACCAGCTTGCGCCCGACCAGTACCTGCGCCAGATCGAGGGGCTGAAGAAGGCGCTCAGCATCCCGGTCATCGCGTCCCTCAACGGGTCCCGGATGGGCGGATGGATCGACTATGCGCGGAAGTTCGAGTCGGCCGGTGCCGATGCGATCGAGCTCAACCTCTACCAGCTCGCCACCCGCGCGACCGTCGCGGCCGACGAGGTCGAGGCCGACCTCCGGGAGATCGTGCACCTCGTCTCCGACTCGGTTCGCATCCCGGTCGCCGTCAAGATCTCGCCGTTTCACACGTCGCCCGCCAACTTCGCGCTGTCGCTCGAGCACGCCGGGGCGGCCGGCGTCGTCATCTTCAACCGGTTCTACCAGCCGGACCTCGACCTCGACGAGATGGAGGTGCTGCCGAAGCTGCGCCTGTCGGACACCTCCGAGCTGCTGATGCGCCTGCGCTGGCTCGCGATCATCTCACCGCAGGTGCGCTGCTCCCTGGCCGCGACCGGAGGGGTGCACAGCGCGCAGGACGTCCTCAAGTCGCTCTTCGCCGGAGCCCACGCCGTGCAGATCGTCTCCGCGCTGCTGCAGAACGGCCCGCGCTTCCTCGCGGTGCTTCTGGACGGCATGAGCCAGTGGATGGGCGACCACGGCTACACGAGCGTGAGCGAGTTTCGCGGAGCCATGAACCTCAAGCGCTGCCCCGATCCCGCGGCCTTCGAGAGGTCAAACTACATCCGAATCCTTCAGGCGTGGAGAATTGCAACTTATGACGAACAAACCTGACCGTATGGCGTGGCTGCGCGGCGGCAAGGCGCATTGCGCTAATCCGCCCAATCCGCCACCGGGATCGCCCTGGCGCCTGGTGCTCCTGGGGGCGCCGGGGGTGGGCAAGGGAACGCAGGCCGAGCTTCTCTGCTCCCGCCTTGGAACCTGCCACCTTTCGACGGGGGACATCCTGCGGGCCGCTGACTGCGCGGGAAACGACCGCACGCCGGCGCTCACCGCCGCCCTGGCGAGCATGAAGGCGGGGGCGCTGGTCTCGGACGAGACCATCCTCGAGCTTGTCGGCGAGCGGGGGCGCTGCCTCCGCTGCTGCGGCGGGTTCGTCCTCGACGGCTTCCCGCGCACCGTGGCGCAGGCAGAGGCCCTTTCCAAGTTTCTCGACCGCGAGGGGGTGGCGCTGGACGCCGTGTTCAGCTACGAGTTGCCCATCGACGAGATCGTCTCGCGCCTCGCCGGCAGGAGAGTCTGCCCGGGCTGCAAGGCGGTCTACCACATGACTATGCAGCCGCCCACGCGCCCTGGCATCTGCGACGCCTGCGGCAAGCAGCTGATCCAGCGCGAGGATGACAAGCCCGAGACGATCCGCACGAGGATGCGGGTCTACCAGGAGAGCACGCAGCCCCTCCTCGAGTGGTACGCCCAGCGCGGGCTCCTGATTCAGGTGCCGGCGTTCGGCACGCCGGAGCAGATCTACGTCCGCACATGGACCTGCGGACGAACCGCGCCCGACGCTTTCAAGCAGCCGGAGCCTTCGCACGCCGGCGCACCCGCAGTCGGCGGTGAAGCGCCCGCACTGCACGCACGGCATCCCTGAGGCCCACGCTGGCGGGGCGCGAGAGGCGCTCGCCGAATCCCAGCTCCTTGGCCGGGATGGTCAGCATCCACGCCTGCGGCGCGCGGCCGAAGGCGTCGCGCGCCAGGGCGAGCAGGACGCGCGGGTCGGCGGCGTGGGCGAGGATCTGCGAGGAGTCGGAAGGGTCCAGTTTGCGGATCCGGACGGGTCCCCGCTTGTCCACGCTCGCATCGACAAAGACGGCGGCGCCCGCCTGCGACAGCGGGTCGGCCAGCTCCGGGGTGAGCTGGGGGCACGCCATCGTGAGCACTCCCGGGAGGCGGAGCTTCTCGACCGCGGCCGCGACCCTGGGCCCCACGCCGTCGTCGCGGCGCAGGGTGTTTCCGTAGCCTATGACGAGCAGGTAGCTATCCACGGACCACCTCGCGGAGCACGTTGCCGCGGGGCCCGACCAGCCGAATCCGCATCGGCATCTGGCCTGCGGCGTGGGTTGAACAGCTCAGGCACGGATCGTAGCAGCGGATCCCGTGCTCGATCCGGTTGAGCACCGGCTCGGGGATGTCCTCGCCCTGCACGTAGTGCCGGGCGATCTGCGCGACCGTGCGGTTCATCGCAAGGTTGTTGTGGCCGGTGGCCACGATCAGGTTGACCTTCGTGAGGAGGCCCGAGCGGTCCACCGTGTAGTCGTGGAACAGGGTCCCACGCGGGGCCTCGCTCGCGCCGACCCCGCGCAGCGAGTTGACGCCCGCGTCGGCGCGCAGATCGTCGCTTTCAAGGTCGGGGTCCTCGAGGGCACGCTCGATGGCCTCCAGGCCAGCGAAGATCTCGATCAGGCGCGCGTAGTGGTAGAGAAACGATGAGGTGACCGCGCCCCGGCCCATCTGCTTGAAGGCCCTGAGCTCCTCGTCCGCCCGCGGCGTCCCGATGCGCTCGCAGACATTGAGCCTCGCGAGCGGCCCGACCCGGTACATGCCGCCGGGAAGCCCGAGCGCCTTGAAGTACGGTGTCTTGAGGTACGAGGCCTCCTGCACGGACTCGCCCAGGAATTCCAGGTAGCGCGCCGGCTCGATCTGGTCCGCGATGACGCTGCCGGTGCTGTCCGTGAACCGCAGCTTCCCGCCGTGGTGCTCCCATCCCCCGTCCGCCGCGACAAGCCCCATGAAGAGCGACTGGAAATTGCCGAAGATCAGGGCCTCCTCCCGGTGGGACTCCAGGGCCTTCTTGAAGATGGTGAGGGCGGCCTCGGCCGTCGCGAACGCCTCGGGCAGCCGCTGCCTGATGCGGCCGCGGCCCTCCTCGTCGAGCCCGCTGCGGACGCCGCCGGGAACGGCCCACGCGGGATGGATCTTCTTGCCGCCGAGCGCCTCGATGATCTCCTGGCCGAACTGGCGCAGCCGGATCCCGGAGCGGGCAAGCGCGGGGTCGGCGGCGATCAGGCCGAAGACGTTTCGCTTGGCGGGCGGGGTGTCCCAGCCCAGGACGAAGTCGGGCGCGCTCAGGTGAAAGAAGCTGAGCGCGTGGCTCTGCACGATCTGGCCCAGGTTCATCAGGCGCCGCAGCTTGTCCGCGGCGGGAGGGATCGCCACGGCCATGATGGCGTCGCCCGCCTTCGCGGAGGCGAGCAGGTGGCTCACCGGGCAGATCCCGCAGATGCGGGCGGTGATCGCCGGCATCTCGCTGAAGGGGCGGCCCTCGCAGAACTTCTCGAAGCCGCGGAATTCCACCACGTGGAACTCGGCGTCGGACACCTGGCCGGCATCGTCCAGGAAGATGCTGATCTTGGCGTGTCCCTCGATGCGGGTGACCGGGTCGATGACGATGCGCTTTGCCATGGAAATTCCTCAGCCGAACCTGATCTGCTCGCCCTCCAGGGCGGGAGGGAGGCCGGCGAGCACGCGCTCGAACAGCAGCTTGATCCTGTCCGCGGACGGCGGGCAGCCGGGCAGGAAGGCCTCCACCGGAACGACCTCGTGCAGGGGCTGGACACGCTTCAGGAGCTTGGGGACGATGCCGTCCGCAACGGGCAGCCGCGGATTGTTCTGGGCGTTCGTGATGTAGGCGCACTGCAGCACGTTGATGTCGTTGCCCGCGCCCAGCTGGTTCCGGATGGCGGGCACGTTGCCCGTGACCGCGCAGTCTCCGAACGAGACGAGCACCTTCGTGCGCTGGCGGATCCTGTGGAGCATCTCGAGGTTGTCCTGGTTGCAGACCGCGCCCTCGATGAGACAGACGTCGACGCCCTCCGGGTACTCCTTCACGTCGATCACCGGGCTGTAGACGAGATCCACCATGCCCGCCAGGTCGATCAGGAACTCGTCCAGGTCGAGGAAGGACATGTGGCAGCCGGAGCAGCCGCCCAGCCATACGGTGGCTATTCTAAGACGATCCATTGCTTTTTGAGTCGGGCGTTGACGATGTATTCTAGCTTAAAGCGGTCGCGCGACATCTCGCCGACGGTCGAGCCCTTGTTGAAGAGGGCCCCGGTGGGGCAGGCGAGGACGCACTTCCCGCAGGAGGTGCAGGTCTCCGAGTCGCCCCACGGCTGCTTCAGGTCGTCGATGATGTTCGATTTGGCGCCTCGCCCCGCGACATTCTTGGTGCCCGCGCCCTCGATGTGCCAGCACACCCGCACGCACCTCTGGCAGAGGACGCAGCGGTTGTGGTCGAGGCCGAAGAGGTGATGCGTTGCGTCGACCCCCCACTTCGGGAAGCTGTAGTCGTAGCCGACGTGGTCCATCCCGTTCTGCCACGCCAGGGTCTGGAGTTCGCAGTTCCCATTGGACACGCACACCGCGCACACGTGGTTGCGCTCCGCGAAGAGGAGCTCGAGCATCATCCGGCGGTACTTGCGCAGGCGCTCCGTGTCGGTGTGGACCTCCATCCCCTCGGCGACGCGGGTGGTGCAGGCCGAGAAGAGCTTCTTCGCGCCGGCGACCTCGACCAGGCAGAGGCGGCAGGCGCCCACGTCGTACACTCCTCCCAGGTGGCAGAGGGTGGGGATCTTGATTCCGGCGTCGGTCGCGGCGTCCAGGATGGTGGCATCGTCCTGCGCGCTGACCTGCTTGCCGTCGATGATGAGGGTCTTGGCTGCCATGGGGGTCAGGTGGCGTTGGCGTTCGGGGCAGGGGCGGCGGCGTGCTTCCCATCAGGTAGCGGCTGCAGCAGCTCGAGGTATTCGTTGCGGAAGAAACGAAGGGTGCTGAGGATCGGGTTGGGGGCGTTCTGGCCCAGGCCGCAGAGGCTCGTGCGCGCGACCATGTCGCAGAGCTCCTCCAGCTTGGCCAGGTCCTCGGCGCTGGCCTCGCGCTTGACGATCTTGTCGAGGAGGCGGTGCATCTGCACCGTGCCGGTGCGGCACGGGACGCATTTGCCGCACGACTCGTCCATGCAGAACTCCATGAAGAAGCGCGCGATCTCGGGCATGCGCGTCGACTCGTCCATGACGATCATCCCGCCGGAGCCCATGATCGAGCCGAGGCGGGTGAGCGACTCGTAGTCGACCGGCGTGTCGAGCTCGCTGGCCGGGATGCATCCGCCTGATGGCCCGCCGGTCTGCACGGCCTTGATCTTGGCGCCGCCGGGCGCCCCGCCGCCCATCTCCTCGACAATCTGGCGCAGGGGCGTGCCCATCGGCACCTCGATGAGGCCCGTGTTCTCTATCTTGCCCGCCAGGGCGAACACCTTGGTCCCCTTGCTGAGTCCGGTCCCGATGGAGGCGAACCACTCGGCCCCTTTGCGGATGATCGAGGGGATGTTGGCGAAGGTCTCCACGTTGTTGATCAGGGTCGGGCAGCCCCAGAGGCCGCTTTCCGCGGGGAACGGCGGCCGGGGGCGCGGCGTGCCGCGCCTGCCCTCGATCGAGGCCATGAGCGCCGTCTCCTCGCCGCAGACGTACGCTCCCGCTCCTATGCGGATGTCGATCGTGAAGTTGAACGGCGACTCGAAGATGCCGCTGCCGAGGAGGCCGGTCTGCCTCGCCTGCTTGATGGCGATCTGCAGCCGCTTGATGGCGAGCGGGTACTCCGCGCGGACGTAGATGTAGCCCTGGTTCGCGCCGACGGCGTAGGCGGCGATGGCCATGCCCTCGAGGACGCTGTGCGGGTCGCTTTCGAGGACGCTGCGGTCCATGAACGCGCCGGGGTCGCCCTCGTCCGCGTTGCAGACCACGTATTTCTGGATGCCGGGCGTCTTGGCCACCGTGGCCCACTTCAGGCCGGTGGAATATCCCGCGCCCCCGCGCCCCCGCAGCCCGCTCTTGATCGCACTCTCGACGACGTCGTTGGGCGTCATCTCGCGCAACACCGCGTGCAAAGCCCGGTAGCCGTCGACCGCGATGTAGGACTCGATCCGCTCGGGGTCGATCAGCCCGCTGTTGGCGAGCACCACGGAGAGCTGCTTCGTGAAGAAGGGGTGGTTCGGGTCGCCCTTCTTGACCTTGGCCTCGCCTCCCTGCGTCGAGATGACGAGCGCCGGGGCGTCCTCCGGCGTGACCTTCTCGTAGATGACGCCTTCCGGGTCGATCCCGACGAGCGGGCCCTGGCAGCAGAGCCGCATGCACCCGACACCGCGGACCTCGATCCGGTCGGAGAGGCCCGAGTCGAGGATGACCTTTTCGAGGGCGGTCTTGACCGCCTCGGAGTGGGAGGACATGCAGCCGGCCGCCATGCAGCAGCGGATGACTATCTTCTTTCCGGAGGATCTTTCCGCCTCCGCGATCGCGTCGAGGTCGTCAATGATCATGGGGAAGCCATTCGTTCACTCGGGCCACAGCCGACTCAGGCGTCTGGTGGGGCGTGATCACCCCGTCGTAGACGACCGTGGGGGCAATTCCGCAGGCGCCGAGGCAACGCGCGGTCAGGAGCGAGAATTCGTTGTCGGCCGTGGTCTCCCCGGCCTTGATCCTGGACTTCGCCTCGACCGCCGCGAGGACCTTGTCCGCCCCGCGGACGTAGCAGGCGGTCCCGGTGCACACGACGCACGTGTGGGCGCCCTGCGGCTTCAGGATGAAATAGTGGTAGAACGTGGCGACGCCGTAGACGCGGCTCGCCGGCAGCTTCAGCTTGTAGGCGACGAAGAGGAGGAGGTCGTCCTCGAGAAAACCGAAGAGCTCCTGGGCCCGGTGCAGCACCTCGATCAGCGCGTCCTGGCGGCCCTGGAATTTCTTGATGTGCGCCTCAAGGATCTTGAAACGCTTGTCCCCACTGGCGTGCTTCATGATTCGAGCAGCGCCGCCCTTCCTATCGGTCAAGATAGAATTAGCTTCCACGGAAGAAGGATACCGCCCGGCGGTTCCGGCATCTCCTCACATTTTGGCAATGGCTGGGCGTTTCTTGAGGGACGTTTTGGCCCTTCCTGGATTGGTTTTTCGACGGAAATGGGTCACGCGATGAACGAAGCTGCGCGAAGGCGGGTGCGCCGCGCCTCGTTCAGGCGGCCTTAGTTTGGTGCGAAGACCGGGTCACATTATCCGGGCGCATGACCCCATACGGGTGGGTCATATTCTGGGCCCAAGCCGCGGCAAATCCTTGCGATTTTCCGCAGGTCTTTAATCGTTGCGGCTTACTACTGATGCAATTCGGGCACTTTGACGACGACGCCAAGGAATATGTCATAACGCGCCCGGATACCCCACGCGCGTGGAGCAACTATCTTGGGTCCCTCGACTACGGCGCCATCATCACCAACAACGCCGGGGGCTACAGCTTCTACAAGAGCGCCCTTTCGAGCCGATTCCTTCGCATGCGGCCCAACTCCGTGCCGATGGACCAGCCCGGGCGCTATTTCTACCTCCGCGACAATGACACCGGGGACTACTGGTCGTCCTCGTGGCAGCCGGTTGGCAGGCCCCTTTCAAAGTACAAGAGCGTGTGCCGCCACGGCACCGCCTACACCGTCATCACGTCGCGCTATTCCGGGATCGAGACCGAGTCCACGTACTTCGTCCCCCTCGGACAGGCCTTCGAGTACTGGCGGCTGAGGGTCACGAACAAGTCGAAGAAGGAGCGCCGCCTGTCCGTCTTCACGTACTGCGAAATGTCCAGTCCTTGGCTCATGCCCAACGACATGAGCAACCTGCAGTATTCGCAGTTCATAACGAAGGCCACGGTCGAGCAGGACATGCTGGGTATGGCGGTCCATCCCTACATGAAATACGACCTGACGAACCTCATGGGCTGCCACCGTCTCTGGATGGCCCTGGTCGGTGCGCCACTCGCCGGCTACGAGACCGTCCGCGAGCGTTTCCTGGGGTCCATCTACAACACCTACGCCAACCCGCAGTCCGTGATCGACGGCAAGTGCTCGAACTTCCTGGCCGAGGGCGGGAACGCGATCGGCACGCTCCAGGTCGAGATCACGCTGCAGCCGGGCGAGACACGCGAGCTCATCGCGATGCTCGGCCTCGGCACGCCCGACTCGCACGGCTACAAGGCGCGGGCCGAGTTCGGCACCCACGAGCGTTGCGAGGCCGAGCTGCAGAAGCTCGTCGCCCACTGGCACGGTCTGCTCGAGGGCTCCAGGGTGAAGACGCCGGACCCGGAGTTCGACTCGATGGCGAACGTCTGGGGGGCGTACAACGCGCTTATCACGTACACCTGGTCCCGGCACGCGTCGCTCACCTACAACGGCGAGCGCGACGGCCTCGGGTACCGCGACACCGTGCAGGACATGCTCGGGGCGATCCCGATCCTCAAGGAAGGCATCCGCGGGCGCCTCGAGCTCATGCTCACCGGCCAGGTAGCGAGCGGAGGGGCGATGCCCGTCGTGCAGCAGTTCAACCATCATCCCGGAGCGATGCCCGCGCCCAAGCGCGAGGAGTTCAGGTCCGACGACTGCCAGTGGCTGTTCGACGCAGTGCCGGACTACGTCGCCGAGACGGGCGACGTGGACTTCTACAGGAAAGTCCTGCCGTTTGCCGACAAGGGCGAGGCCACGGTGCTGGGCCATCTGCGCCGCGCCATCGAGTTCAACCTCGCGCATGAGGGCAAAAACGGCCTGCCGTGCGGCCTTCACGCCGATTGGAACGACTGCGTGAAGATGGGCTACGAGGGCGAGTCCGTGATGGTGTCCTTCCAGGTGCGGCACGCCTTTGAGATCTACGAGAAGATCGCCGAGCGGCTGGCCCTGCCGGCGGAGGCCGAATGGGCCCGCTCGGAGCGGTCGCGGCTGGACGCAAGCATCCAGAAGGCCGCGTGGGACGGCGAATGGTTCCTTTGGGCGATCGGCGCGGACGGCCACCGCTACGGGTCGAAGCAGGAGACCGAGGGCAAGATCTACATCAACACCCAGAGCTGGGCGGTCATCTCGGGGGCTGCCACGCCCGACCAGGCACGCTCCTGCATGGACGCCCTCAAGCGCGACCTGGCGACGCCCTTTGGCATCATGCTGAGCGCGCCGCCGTTCACGGACACGCCCCCGACCGTCATGGTCGGAGTGATCTTCAACCACGGCATCAAGGAGAACGCCGGCATCTTCTGCCACACGCAGAGCTGGGCGGTCATCGCCGAGTGCCTGCTGGGCAACGGCGACCAGGCCTACGAATACTACCGGGCCTTCATGCCCTCCGCCTACAACACGAGGGCCGAGTTGCGCGAGATAGAGCCCTACGTCCACTGCCAGACGACCTACGCCACCTGCAACCGCAATGCGGGGAAGTCGGCGACGCCGTGGCTCACGGGAACGGCCTCGTGGAGCCACCATGCCGCGTTGCAGTGGATCCTCGGCGTGCGGCCCGAGATCGACGGCCTGCGCATCGATCCGTGCATCCCCAAGGTGTGGCCCGGCTTCAGCATGACGCGGGTCTTCCGCGGAAGGATGGTCAAGATCGTGGTAAAGAACCCGAAGGGCGTCAGCAAGGGCGTCACGTCGCTCGTGATCGACGGCAAGCCGGTCGAGGGCGCCCTCGCGCCACTCGACCGGATCAGGGACGGCACCAGAATCGTGGCGACGCTCGGCTGAGCCGGGGCCCGGCCGGCGTCACTGCGCCGGCGCCTTGAAGTTGAACTCCTGGCTGGCGGCCACGAGCACGGGCTTTCCGTTCGAAGTCGGCGGGTCGAACTGCCATTGCGAGACCGCCGTCACGGCCAGCGCCGCGAGCTCCGCGTTCGCCTCGATGGTCTCCCTCGCGACCGAGGGCATCCGCACGCGGCCGAGCGGGTCGATGTAGAACAGCACCTGGACGCGGCCTCCACGGCTGGTGCGCGCGAGCTGGTCCGGGTAGACCGGCGCTACGGTCCTGGTGGCGACGGGTGCGTGGTCGAGCTGCGCCACCGAGCACGCGCTGTAGGCCTCGCTGTTCGGGGCGACCGTGAAATGCACGAGCTCGTTGTAGGAGATCACGTCCATGGACACGACGGCCACGCCGTCTTGCTCGAAGTGGAACGTGACGTCCGCCTTGGAATTGCGCGGGGCGCCGTGGATGCGCGCCGGCTCGAACGTCCACTTCCTGAGCGCAGCCATGGCGGAATCGGCAAATGCCGGGTGCGTGTAGGCGGTCGCCAGGCAGTCGGCGAGAACGCCCTTGTCGTCGACGGAGAAGGCGAAGCTTGCCGCACCGCTCTTCACGCCGTACGTCACCATGGTCAGGGGATAGGTGGCGTCGACGGTTTGGTTGATCTTTACCGGCACATAGTCCGGCAATCCGACCTGCGCCGGGGCGAGCGGGCTGCACAGGAGGGACGCGCACAAGGCTAGGAATGTTGGGCTCTTCATGGGGTAGTGGGATTGCCCGGCATAACACCAGCCAGCGCCGGCCCCCTTCAATGCGCGCACCGCGGCCGCAAAGCTTCCGTGCCCCCCGCGACACGTTGAAGGGTTCGGCGCCCAGCCGGTGTTCAATCCGATCCCGAACACGGGACGCGCGTCCGGAGGGGCGCGCGTCCGGCCCTCAGGCCGCGGGTGTGAAGTGGCGCAGCGCCGCGAGGTCGCGACTCAGCTCCGCGCGAAAATCAGGATGCGCGATCGAGATCAGCGCCTCCCCGCGCTCGCGCAGGCTCTTTCCGTGCAGGTTGACCGCGCCGTATTCCGTGGCGACCCAGTGGACGTGGCCGCGGGTGGTGACGACGCCCGCTCCGGGCGCGAGCTGTATCACGATCCTCGACAGGCGCCCGCCCTTCGCCGTGGACGGCAGGGCGATGATGGGCTTTCCCCCCGGGGAAAGGGCCGCGCCGCGGATGAAGTCCATCTGTCCGCCGATGCCCGAGTAGATGCGGTGGCCGATCGAGTCGGCGCAGACCTGGCCCGTCAGGTCGATCTCTATGGCGGAGTTGATGGCGACGACCTTCGGATTCTGCCGGATTATGGACGTGTCGTTGGTCCAGTCGCACGGGTAGAACATCACCAGGGGATTGTCGTCCACGAAGTCGAAGAGGCGGCGGGTGCCGTTGATGAACGAGGTCACGATCCGGCCGTGGCCGACCGCCTTGAGCCTGTTGGTCACGGCGCCGGACTCGACCAGGTCGATGATCCTGTCCGAAAACATTTCGGTGTGGACCCCCAGGTCGTGCTTGTCGTGCAGGCGGGACAGCACGGCGTCCGGGATGCCGCCTATGCCCATCTGCAGCGTCGACCCGTGGTCGACCAGCGCGGCCACGATCTCGCCGATTCGGGCCTCGATCAGGGTCTCAGGCTCGGCCTTGTGCTCGTGCAGGGGCCTGTTCGTGGCGATGAAGGCGTGGATCTTGTCGAAAGGAATCACGTTGTTGCCGTGCGTGCGGGGCATCTGCTCGTTGATCTCCGCGATGATGAGCCGGGCGTTGTCCGCGGCCGATTTGGCCGCGTCGGCGGAGGTGCCGAGGGAGCACAGCCCGTGCTCGTCGGGCGGCGAGAGCTGGAGGAGCGCGATATCGAGCTTGATGGTGCCGGTGGAGAACAGGCCGGGGATGTCCGAGAGGAAGATGGGAACGAAGTCGGCCTGGCCGGACGCGATGGCCGGGCGCAGCGGGGCGCCCACGAACAGCGAGTTCGAGAGGAACTCGCGCTCACGGCCGGGCTCCGCGAACGGCGCCGGCCCCGCCGTGTGCAGGTGGTAGAGGCGCACGTCGATGAGGTCATGGCGTGCGGCCATCGCCTCTATCAGCGGGGTGGGCGTTGCCGCCGCCCCGTGAACGAAGATGTTGCACCGGCTGCGAATGGCGCTGACCGCATCCGCGGGGGAGGTGGCGCTGTCACGGGCGGAGCGCCAGAAATTGGAGATGGGACGGACCATGGACTCGATGGACTCGATCATAAGAGGATGACCAGTTTAAACTTCAGCGTCTGGTCCCGCATTGCATCGGTTGCCCAAACCTCCGCATCAATTGTCAGGCCCATGACCTAGAGGCATTTAGGAGCAAAGGCGACTCAAAGATTGCAAGAAGATGCAGCATAAGGTCTTGGGGTGCAATTTAGGCGTCACCACAACCGGCGGTTTTCCGGACCCGCGAACCCGGCAGGGGGCAAAAGAGGGGGGGCGGCGGGGGCTCAGGCTGGCCCGGGCTTCCGGCGCGCTCCGCCCTTTCGATTCCACTCGGCAGTGATGACGGAGGTGACGCCGCCCCGGCCTTTCCAGTCCGACACGACGGTCAAGCTCCGCGGCTTAAGGAGCGATCCCAGGTCATCGCAGATCTTGTTGGTCAGCGCCTCGAAGAAGATGCCCTGGTTGCGGAATCCGTGGAAGTAAAGCTTCAGGGACTTGAGCTCGACGCATTTGCTGTCGGCCACATAGCGCACGGTGATGGCCCCGAAGTCCGGGTGCCCGGTGATGGGGCACATCGACGTGAACTCGTGGTGGGTGTGCTCGATCACGTAGTCGCGCTCCGGCGCGGGATTCGGGAACGTCTGCAGGATCTTTGGGTCGGCCATGGATGAATTCAGTGAAGGCCGGTGACCGCGGCCGGGATCTCTGCCGCGGCAGCCTGGTCGACGAGCGCCTGATATGCCAGGACGTTGACCTCCCCGGAGAGGTCGATGTCGCCGGTGGGGTGCAGCTGGGCCATCGAGATGATGATCATGTCCTCCTTCGGATCGATCTCGAACGACGTATAGTAGAAGCCTCCCCAGTTATAGGACCCCGAGCTGCCAAGCTCCTTGAGCGGCGCCTTGGCGCCGTCGATCCCGAAGCCGAGGCCGAAGCCCATCTCCGGGCTGATCTTGCCGAGCTGGTCGTGGCTCATGAGCTCGACAGACTTGCGGCTCAGGATTCGAGCGTCGCCGAGCTTTCCGCCGCTGAGCATCATCTGGCAGAAGCGTGCGTAGTCCATTGCGGTCCCGCAGAGGCCCGCGCCGCCCGAGAACAGCTTGCGCGGCCCCTTGTAGGGATAGTCGGCCGAGTAGACGAGGGTCCCCTCGACGATGGGCGTGTCCGGGAAGCGGGCGAGGCCCTTCCCGTCGTAGTACGTGTAGACGGTCGCGAGCCGGTCCACTTTCTCAGGCGGCAGGTAGAAACACGTGTCCGTCATCCCGAGGGGCTCGAAGACCCGGGTCCGCAGGAACTGGTCGAGCGGCATGCCGGACACGACCTCGACCAGGCGTCCCAGCACGTCCACGGACAGGCTGTAGTTCCAGCGGTCTCCGGGGTTGAAGAGCAGCGGGAGGGCGGCCAGCCGTTTCACGCTGTCGCCGATCGTGCCGTCGTACTGCACGAGCCCGCTCGCCACGTTGGCGTCGACATAGGCCTTGCCGAGGTCGGCGTCCCACTGGTAGGTGAGCCCCGACGTGTGCCTGAGCAGGTCGCGGATCGTTATCTCGCGGGTGGCGGGAATCGTGTACGGCGCGCCGGTTGCCGGCTTCACCAGCACCTTCGGGTCCTTGAACTCGGGGATGAACTTCGAGATCGGGTCCTCAAGCATGAACTTCCCCTCCTCGTAGAGCTCCATGACGGCCGCGCTGATGATGGGCTTCGACATCGAGCAGAGCCGGAATATCGAATCCTTCTGCATCGCCTTGCCCGTTTCGCGGTCGGCGTTCCCCCGGGCGTCAAACCAGGCGATCCGGCCGTGGCGCACGACAAGGGTCACCATGCCGGCGATCCGCTTGTCGTCGATGGACTGCTGAACCGCGCCCCCGATGCGCTCGAGGCGCCCGGGCGAAAGCCCCACGTTCTCGGGCTTTGCGGTTGGCAGCTCCTGGGCGAACGCCGCGGCGCCAAGCATGAGTGCGCCAACGGCAAACGACATGGGGTGGTTTCTAGTCATGGCAGAACCGATAGGGTTTCCGGACGGAAACCGCAAACACGGATCGATTCCATTTTCCGGATGCGGCCATGTTGATCTCCCCGGGGGCTTCGGGTAGGGTGCATTCCTAGCCCACAACCGGTGGGCCCGACCCGACATGCACCGATATCGGCGGCTTCGCCGCTCAGAACTTCCCGTCGATACGAAGGAGCTCGCCCGCTTCCTGGTCGGCAAGGTGCTGGTCCACGACTCGCCCGAGGGGCGGATGAGCGGCCGCATCGTCGAGACCGAAGCCTACGTGCTGGGAGACGCCGCAGCCCACAGCTTCCGTGGGATGACGCCGCGAAACAGGTCGCTCTTCAGGGAACATGGGCACTCGTACGTCTATTTCATCTACGGCGCGTGGTTTTGTCTGAATGTCTCCGGCGAAACGGAAGGAGTTGGAGGAGGGGTCCTGCTGCGGGCGCTCGAGCCCCTTGAGGGTGCGAGCCTGATGCTCGGCCGCCGGTCCGGCGCGCCGCCGCACAAGCTGGCCTCCGGCCCCGGCTGTCTTGCGACGGCCCTTGGGATCGGCAGGCGGCACGACGGCTTGGACCTGTGCGCGCCGGGTCCCCTTTGGCTCGGTGCTCCCGGCAGGCGGTGGGCCCCCCCTTCGGTCGGGGAGAGCGTGCGCATCGGGATCACGAAGGAGGCGCACCGGCCGCTTCGCTTCTTCGAGCGTGGAAACCCATGCGTCAGCGGTCCGAAGCGGCTGCAGAAATGACCGGCCACTGGCGCGCAGAGAGTCGGGTCGCCGGCGCAGGAACGGTGTGATCCCGGCGGTTCCACTACTTCATGAGATCGTCCAGTATCCCGGCCTTGGGCGGCGATCCCAACGCCTCCTCCGGCGACTTTATAGGGATCTTTGGGGACCATTTGAGCCATTCCTTGTCCGGATCCGGGGCGAGGGTGAACTGCGAGCCGTTCGGCGCCGGTGGCGCGAGCGGCTGCGTGTCGGGGGTGGCGAAGGCGACGCCGCCTGTCACCAGCGACTCAAGCGACGTGTCCTTGAGCTCGGCGCCCCCGAAAAGGCTGACCTTGAACGAGAATCCGCCCGTGTTCCAGAACCTCGTGCTGGTGCGCACGAGATCGACATAGGGGGCATCGAGGTGGATGCGGATCAGCACCGTCGTCGAATCGCCGGAAAGCCTGCTGGCTTCCACCTGCCCGACCTTGAATTCGCGGTAGAACACCGGCGCGCCCGCCGTGAGCGAGCCCAGGCGGTCGCACTGCAGGAGGAAGGCCCGGCCCTGGTCGGTGACCTTCGGCGCCGGCGTCGTGTCGAGCCCCGTGAAGTGCAGTGCGCGCGGCCCGCTTCCGGGCAGCACGTTGAGGCGCACGCCGGAGACAAGGGTGTCAAGCCCCCGCACCCCGGAGAACCCGATCTCGGGGTGCACGATCCAGAAGCGTGCACCCTCGCTTGCGAGCGACGCGGCGCTCCTGTTGAGGTGCACGCGGATGGTGACGCCCCCAAGTCCCGGCTTCAGCTCGACGGACTCCACGACGCCTGCGGCGACGCCCTTGTACTCCAGGACGGTCTTCCCGGCCTCGACGCCCGCTCCATCGGCAAAGTCGATCGTGATCTTGGGCCCGCGATCGCGCAGCTCGCGGTACCCCATCCAGCCTGCGATCGCGACCGCGATCAACGGGACCACCCAGATGAGCGGGAACGCCGGGGCGCGGGAAACCTTGGGCAATGGAGGGGTGCTCATTGCGGGAGCGGTTGGGTTGCTGGCCAGAGGGTCTTGGGGTCGAAGGCCTGGGTGGCGAGCACCGTCAGCACGACCGCCGACGCGAACGCGACAATCCCGCTGCGGGGTGTCACCGTCGAAAACTCGCCGAACTGCACCAGGCCGGTCAGGAAGGCCGCCAGAAAGACGTCGAGCATCGACCAGCGCCCTATGAAATCGAGGGCGGCGTAAACCCGGGTGAGCCGGCGCGAATCAAGGGGGGCGCCCCGTCGCACGCACAGCAGCAGCCAGCCCAGCCCCGCGAGCTTCAGCACCGGGATCAGGATGCTGGCGGTGAACACGATCGCGGCGATGGCCCAAAGGCCCTGCCGCCAGAGCTCGACCGCTCCGGAGAAGATGGTGTCGCTGCGGTTGCTTCCGGAGGTCTCCGTGCTCAGGACGGGAAGAAGGTTGGCCGGCACAAGCATTATGGCGGCGGTGAGCGCCAGTGCGGCGGCAGTGGCCGTGCTCTTGAACCTGGCATTCGCAAAGGGATTCCTCATAGCGGGTTCCCGGCATGGGCTCCGTCGGGAGCGGGAGTCGGCGCCGACGGGGCAAAGTCGAAGCTGCGTTGTGCGAACAGGAGCGAGAAGGCCATCGCGCAGTAGAACCAGAAGCCGGGGCCGATTGTGATGTCGACCAGGCTTCCGAGCTTCATCAGTGCGACGAGAACAGCCAGCACCTGCACCTCGGGTATCGACCAGTGCTCGATAACCCGGGCCGCCCGGCGGAGGAGCCAGCGGTCGCGGGTCAGCCAGCGGATGCGGGCGGGGGCCTGCAGGATCGCCAGGGCGCAGAGGAGCGCGAGGGGCAGGAGCCCTCCGCACAGGAAGACGAGGACCGCCAGCGAGCGCATGCCACCAGTCCACAAGCTCACCACGCCGGTGAACAGGTGGCTGATCCGCTCATCGCCGAGCTTTCCCGCCCTGACAAAAGGGAGCAGGGCTGCCGGGACGGCCAGGACAAGGCCGGTGATCGAAAGGACAAACGACGCGTCCCTCCCCAGTCGCATTCCCTTAGCCAGCAGGGCGCCGCAGCGCGCGCAAAGCGCCCGCTGGCCCGCCTCAAGCCGAATCGGGAGATGTTCCTGGCCACACAGGTGACAAGTTAGGCGAGCATTTGGGCCCATCGTCGCAGCGAACTGCACGGGAGGATACCCTGGCGCCGCGCGCCGCGGTATGGGGTGTTGACCGCAATATCAACGCCCCCCGACGACCACCGCGTTCCGGGCGAGCAGCCAATGAGGGTTTCCGGCCCCGCCGGAATGCCTATGGCAATTCGTAGACCTCGATGAGCGCGATGCCGCTGTCGCCGGCGGCGCCGGACACCTGTGCGGTATAGGCGCCGGGTGCCAGAGTGGCCAGGATCGCCGAGTCGGGTGTGGCCGAGCCGCCCCACGAGAAGGCGCCGACCGATGACGCGGCGGAGGCGACGATCGGGTTGGCGCCCCAACCGCTGTTGGAGGCGAGGAGCGTGCTCCCCGAGTCAATGTTGTAGAGCTGGAGCACCGGGTCGGGTAGTGTTCCGGAAAGCCCGAACTGGGAAAGCGCCGGGCCCGACGCGCGGATGAGGACCGTCTTCGAGGTCGAGCCGCCGATGACGAAGCCCGCGACAAGGACGTTTGACCCAGTCCCGGCCACCGCGCGCGCCGAGACGTTCACGAGGCGCGGCATTGCCGCCGCGTACGAGCCCGCGGACGTGACGTCGTAGACCTCGGCCAGCGCGACGCCCTTGTCGCCGGTGTCCCCGGTCACCTCGGCGGTGTACGGCCCCGCGGTCAGGGCCTGAACAACCGCGGAATCGAGGCTGGCCGGATCGCCCCACGAGAATGCGCCCGCGACTGCGGCGGCACTGACGATGTCCTGGCTTCCGCCCCATCCCGCGTCTGAAGCCACAGGGGCGTCACCCGCGGGGCCGAAAAGCTGCAGCTCGGGGTCCGCCATCGGATTGGGGACGCCGAACTGCGCGAGCGACGGACCGGTGGCCCGCACGAGGACCGGCAGCGAACCTGACGCACCGGCTCCGCCGATCGCAAACCCGGTGAACAGGGCGCCTGCGCCGGTCCCGACCTGCGCCCGGCACGACACGTTGACCAGCCGGCCGGTGTCCGCCGTCGAGCTTATCGCAAGCGTCGCTGCAGTGCTGGCCGCCGAGCCCGCCGAATTCGACGCTTGGCAGGTGTACCTGCCGGCGTTGGAGGAGCTGGCGCCGCCGAGGACAAGGATGGGCCCGTTTGAGCCGGATATTGTGGCATCGCCAAGGACGCCGTCCGAGAGCGGGCTGCCATTGAACGACCACTGGTAGGTCAACGGCCATCCGGTTGCCTGGACGCTGAAGACGACCGTGGTTGCGTCGGAGATCGTCTGCGACAGGGGCTGGACCGCTATGGCCGGGACGGCGGATGCGAAGGGCTGTGAAAGTGTCGCGCTTTGCCCGATGACCGAGCCCGCCGCGTTCAGGGCGACAACCCGCAGAATGCCCGGCTGGCCGCCCACGGAGACCGCGGTGTCCAGGCCGCTCCACGGCGCCGAGGCGACCGCGCTCAGGTTAGCGGCCGAGGAGCCTCCCATCACCTGCCACGTGGCGACCTCCGTCGCGCCGTTCCAGATGGCATGGACCGTGGTTGAGCCGTCGCTGTTTGAGAGTGCGGTCAGGTTCGGGCTTGTGGCCGGGGTGCCCGTCCACGGGCAGCGGTAGGCCCGGTACGAGCCGAAGCCATTGGGCAGGCTGGCGTCGAAGAGGAGCAGTCCGTTTGGATCAAACTCCGAAAAGCGTCCCAGCACACCCCAGCCGACAAACGTGTCGCCGTTGTCGAGCGCCTCGGCGTTTCCCTCGGCAGCCACCGACAGCCCGCTCGGATGCTGGACCGAGCGCGCGAGGGTCGCCGTCATGGTGCTGTCGTCGTGGGTCACCCAGACGACTCGCGATGCCGGAAGTACGGGTGTGCCGTTCGACTCGTCGTCAAAGATCCTGATCGTGCTGGCGTCAGCGGCCTCGGCGTCGTGCTGCCACGCAAACGGAAGGCCCGGCCCGAGCGCGAAATCGCTCTTCTTTCCGCCGAGCCTCCAGATGACGTCGCCGGTGGTGCGGTTCACCTTATACACGGCCCACGTGTGCCGGGCCGAAATCAGGAGGTTGCCGTCGGTGTCGACGCTTGCCGAGTTCACGTGAAAGTAGTCGTAGGGGGTGTTGGGCGAGGTCGGAACGGGCACATAGCTCTCGCTCGGGTCGACATGGTCCAGGCTGTGCCACTCCAGGAGGACGTTCCCCGAGGCGACGTCGATTTCCTGGACCACACCCTCCAGGATTTGCGCGTTGGAGGAGCCGCCGAGGGCGGAAAGGTCCCCCTGCACGGTGTTGTAGATCGTGATGAGCGCCGTGTTCTGAGGAGTGAGCCGGAATTCATGCTGGTCGGCGTCCAGCCCGTTGCCGGCCTGGACCGTGGCGATCACGTGGTAGGTCTGGTCGGCAATGTAGTCCACCGTTGCGCCGGGCTGCTGCATCTCGAAGCCAATTCCCTGCGACCAGGTGAGGACGGGCTGGCCCTGGTAGGTCTGGACGCGCAGGTCCGTGGCCAGTCCGCTGCCGGTCAGGGGAGCGTACCAGACCGGGCGCCCCAGATCATCCACGATCTCCGGGCCGTTGACGTAGACCGTGGACGGATTCTGAGAGCCGGGTTTCGAGGAGCCTGAACCCCCTGCGGCGGTCACGAAGACGTAGCCGCTCGCGAGCGACCCGCCGCTCTGGAGGATGCTTACCGGTGGCGGCGTATTCTGCGCCCGCGCGCGCGCAGGGAACGCGGCCAGGGCGACCAAGAGAACGGCGCGCGTTGAAAGGGCGGGACGTGCAACCAGCGGAACGTTTGCTCGCATGTTTGTGCCAATGAGTTAGGCGAGAAGACGCGGATGTGGCGGAAAGGTTACGCCGCCCCCGGGGCCCATCCAGATTCGCCCGGTCAAGAAAAAGTAAAACCGCGGCCCCGCGGGAAGGGGGGCCGGGCGGACGCCCCGCCCTCGGCACTGCCGCCGGGGCCGGCGTTCAGAGCTCCCGCAACGCCGCTGCGATCGGCTGCCTGGCGGCGCGGATCGCGGGGAACAGGCCCCCGATGGCGCCGATCAGCGTGGCCCAGACCACGCCCTGGACCAGCAGCTGCGGCGTCACCGCAAGGGCGAACGTGATCTGGCTGAAGCTCTGCCAGTTCATCGTCGCCGTGTGAAACCCGTTGAACGCGACATACGATAGGCCGGCGCCGATGGCGCCCCCCAGGAGCGCCAGCACGATCGACTCAAGCATCACGGACACCACGACTGCACCGCTCCCGAAGCCAAGGGCACGCAGGGTGGCGATCTCGCGCGTGCGCGCCGAGACCGAGCTGTACATGGTGTTCAGGGCGCCGAACACCGCGCCAATGGCCATAAGGAACGCGATCAGGAAGCCGAGCGTCGTGATGAGCTTCGTCACGGCGGTCGACTGGTCGGCGAAGTAGTCGGTCTGCCGCATCACCTGGGCGTTCAGCCGGGGGTCGGTGGTGAGGGCGTCCTTGAACTCGTTGAACGCCTCGGGCGACTTGAGCCTCACGTATACGGACTGGAAGCTGTCGCCCCGGTTGTAGGCGGCCTGGAGGACCGCGGCGTCCGACCAGATCTCGGATTCCGCCGCGCCGCCTCCGGACGTGAAGATCCCGACGACCGGCCAGTTGTAGCGGCCGACCTTGATCTGGTCGCCAACCCTCAGGCCGGAGAATTCCCTGGCGGCGCCGATCCCGACGATGACCTCGTCCTTGCCCCAGTCGAACATGCGGCCCTCGACGATCCGCATCTTGTCGCGAACCAGGAGGGCCGCGCGCTCGACCCCTCGCAGGGGCACGTTGACGTCCGAGCCGGTCGAGATCTTGGGCAGGTTGATGATGACAAAGAGCTCGGCCGAGGCGAGGGGCCCGGCCGCGGTGCGGGCCACTCCCGGCGCGTCCGCTATGATGCGCGTGCTCGGACGCCCGAGGCCGCTCACCATCTCGCTGTCGGCGCCGCTCCTGAGCACGAGCGCCGCGTCGGGCGACGCGGACGCGGTCATCGCCCTCTGGAACCCGGCCGCGATGGACAGCACGCCGACCAGGACCGCGACGACGCCGGCGATGCCGAAGGCGGCCGCCAGGACCGAGCCGCGCCGCTGGGGCATGCTCAGGAGGCCGAACTTCGTGACCGACGCGATCTGCGAGATCCAGTTGACGGGGCCGGCCATGTCATATCCTCCTCAGGGCCTCGGCCACCCGCAGGCGCATCGCCTGCAGCGCGGGGAAGAATCCCGTCACGACGCCGAGCGCCACGCTCAGGGCCACGCCGATGAGCACATCATGGAACGGGAAGAAGTAGAGGGGCAGGAGGCCGCCGGTCGGGTCGCCGCGCGACGTCAGGAGCCAGGCGACGGCCAGGCCGACAATGCCTCCCAGCACCGCCAGCAGGCACGACTCCGCGAGCACGAGGCCCAGCACCTGGACGTTGGAGAAGCCAATCGCCTTGAGGACGCCGAGCTCCCCGGTCCGCTCGCGGACGGACTGCGAGATCG
>CAZHPC010000045.1:0-22981 GCA_964534685.1 uncultured Opitutaceae bacterium | reverse complement strand
GGATCCTCGTCGGGCTCACGGCGGCCGACAGGAGGACGCGGAAGTATCCCGGCGGATTGTCGCGGAACGGCTGGATCGCCCTCTGGCGCTCGATGAGCAGCGCGCGGTTGGTCTCCAGGGCCCGGACCCGCTCGCTCATGGCGACCTCCTCGGGCGTGACCCTGCCGTAGAACAACGGGGAAATCGCCGGCGTGGGCGCCATCCGGGAGCGGGGCGCCTGGGTGCCTGCGGGCGGCGAAGCGGTCTGGCGCTGATCCTCCTCCAGCGCCGCAAGCCGCGCCCGCTGCTCGCGCACGAGCGGGTAGGCGTCGGTGTAGCGCACGAGCAGGTCATCCAGCTGCTCGCGGGCCGCCTGGATCCTCTGCGTGAGGCCGTCCGTGGACTCCGCCGCCGCGTCCGTGCTCGACACCAGGGAGGCCACGGTCGTCTCGCTGGCGGCCGGGATCGCCCTGTGCGTGGAGGCGATCTCGCGTTCAACCTGCGCAAGCTGGCGGTTCAGGTTGTCGCCGACATCGACCGCCTCCTGCCGCTGGATCGTCTGCGTGTACGCGATGGCCGCGGCGCAGTACCGGTTCACGGTGTCGATGGCCACCTCCGGGGAATTCCCGGATGCCGTGACCGTCACGACGTCGTTGTTCCTGTCAAGTGTGACCTCAAGGTGCTCGGCCAGCACCTTTGCGGAGACCGGCGGATGCAGGTGGGAGCCGACTTCCTCGAGAAGCCCGGGCGCCTGAAGCATCACGACGAGGCTCGGCGCCACCAGGGCTCTGGGGTGGTACGCGTCGTCGACCGACGACGGCTCGTAGCGGATCAGCTGCGCGGTGGACGTGAACGCGCGGCTCCACACGACGCTGGCGAGAAGGGCGCCGGCGATCGCCGTGACCGCCGTGACGGCTGCGATCCAGCGCCAGCGGCGCGCCCAGATGTCGAGAA
Source organism: uncultured Opitutaceae bacterium (assembly GCA_964534685.1). GTDB lineage: Bacteria > Verrucomicrobiota > Verrucomicrobiia > Opitutales > Opitutaceae > Palsa-1447. The sequence goes on along the minus strand of CAZHPC010000045.1, from coordinate 22,048 downwards.
CGGCCCAGGCGCCGAAGGGGGAGGGCAGGAGTTCCCTGCCGTTGGTATCAGTCATAGTATGCATCGGTGCGGGTTGGCTGTGCTGCGTTTGGACGAGGGGGGATCGAAGGGGCTCCATCGGAGGGGGCGGGGGGTTTCCCTACTTCGCGCCGGGGGGTGGGCCCAAGTCCATGGAGCGGCGCTCCACGAGCTGGTTTTGGAACGCGTAGTGAACGAGCTCCGAGTTGTTGGACATGTGCATCTTCTCAAGCAGCCTCGCGCGGTAGGTGCTCACGGTCTTGACGCTCAGCGACAGCTCGCGCGCGATCGCGCCCACGGGCTTGCCCGAGGCGATGAGCCTCAGGATGAGGAACTCGCGATCGGACAGGCTCTCGTGCGGGGCGGCCTGCACGTCGTGCACGATGAGCGACGCCAGCTTCTCCGCGAGCGCGGCGCTGACGTAGCGGCCGCCGGCGACGGCCTTGTTCACGGCGCCGACCAGCTCCTCGGGCGCGCTCTCCTTTGTCATGTATCCTGAGGCGCCCGCCTTCAGCAGGCGGACCGCGAACTGGTCCTCCGGGTGCATGCTCAGGATGAGGACGGGAAGCTTCGGGCGCTCGCGCTTGATCTCCTTGAGGACCTCCAGGCCGCTGCGCCCGGGCATCGTCAGGTCGAGGATCACGACGTCCCAGGGCTCCTTCCAGACGCGCTCGAGCGCCTCCTGGGAGTTGGCCGCCTCGCCGAACACCGAGCGCTTGAACGCCGCCGCCAGGATCTGCTTCATGCCATGGCGCACGACAGCGTGGTCGTCTGCAATCAGGATTCTCATGCGACACCCCTTTTTTGGACGGTCGCCTCGGGCATCGGCACCCGCATCGTGACCGTGGTGCCCCGGTCGGGCAGCCCGAAGAAGAAGACCTGCCCGCCGACCTGGGCCACGCGCTCGCGCATCCCGATCAAACCAATCGACCGGGCATGGACGACCTCCTCCTCGGATATGCCGCGGCCGTTGTCGCTCACGGTCAGAACCATCTCGCGGTCGACCTGCGCGAGGCGCACGTCGACGCGGGTCGCCTTTGCGTGGCGCACGATGTTCGTGAGTGTCTCCTGGAAGATGCGGAAGCACATCGTGTTGAACTCCCTGTCCCAGATGGTCTCGGTCACCTCGATCCTCACGTCGCAGCGTATGCCGGTGCGCTCCTGGAATTCCGTCGCCTGCCACTCGATCGCGGCGGCGAGGCCGAGGTTGTCCAGCACGCCGGGCCGCAGATCTGTCGCGATCCGCCGCACCGTGATGATCGTCTCGTCGATGCGGGCCGACATGGCCTTGATCTTGCGCTTCAGCACGCTCGCGCTGACCGGCTTTCCGGAGAGCCACGCGAGGTCGAGTTTCAGGCCGGTCAGCGCCTGTCCGAGCTCGTCATGAACCTCCCGCGCGATGCGGGTTCGCTCCTCCTCCCGCACGAACCGGAGATGACCGGTCAGCTCCCGAAGCTGGTCGTGCGAGCGCCGGAGCCGCTCCTGCGCCTTCTGATTCTCCCGCCGCTGCTCGGACTCGCGCAGCGCGCGGTTCACGGCGGGGACGAGGCGGGCGAGCCGGGTCTTAAGGACGTAGTCGGTGGCGCCCTTCTTCAGCATCTCGATGACGATCTCCTCGCCCAGGACGCCTGTGACGAAGATGAAGGGAACATCGGGCGCGAGCTGCTTGGCGATCTCGAGGGCAGCGCTGCCGTCGAAGGCCGGCAGGAAGAAGTCCGAGAGGATGATGTTGGGCAGCTGGTGGTTGATCTCGGCCTCGAGCGCCTCGCCGGACTCGACGATTGCCAGTGAGAAGTGCAGGCCGGAATCGAGGAGGGTCTGCTGGATCAGCTCGGCGTCGGGCTCGCTGTCCTCGACAAGTACGATGTGCAGCGTCGGATCCGCCGGCGCCGGCGGCCCCTTTGCGGGAAGACGGGCTCGCCCCCTCACGATGAACGCATTCGGCATCGCCTCGACCGGCCCGCCCGCGGCCCTCTTCTCGGCTTTCATTGGGGTGTGGGGATGCATTGGGGTTCCGCGAGCTCGCCGGGGAGGGAGAAATAGAACGTGGCGCCGCCGTCGGGCACGGCATCCGTCCACAGGCGGCCGCCGTGGCGCTGGATGATCCGCTGGACGTGCGCCAGCCTGATCGCTCCTCCCCTCGACTCGGAGGACGGACGCGGCCCCGGGACCGAATCGAACATCTGCTCGCGGTGCTTCATGTCGAAGCTGGCGCCGTTGTCGCGGACGAAGAACACCAGTTCCCCGTCGCCGGCCTGCACACCGATCTGGATGCGCGCGACCTCCCGCGCCCGCGTGAACCGGAGGGCATTGGACGCGAGGCTCAGGATCGCCTGGCGAAGAAGCGTGGGGTCGGCCCGGACCGTCGGAAGGCGTCCGATCAGCCATACGATCCGCCGGTCTCCCTTCCCGGCGTCGAGTTCGTGGACGATCTTCCTAACGAGGGACTCAAGGTCAGTCGGCGCGAAGTGCATCTCGCACAGGCTCATCCGGGAAAAAGCGATGACCTCGTCGATCATGTGTCCCATCTGGCCGGTGGCGTTGGCGATCCTCTGGACGTAATGCCTGCCCTTCTCGCCCAGGTCATGGCCCGAGTGCTTCGACAGGAGCTCCACGAACCCGCCGATGACGTGGAGCGGAGAGCGCAGGTCGTGGGAGAGGGATTGGATAAGGGTGTCCAGCTCCTCCCGGGCGGCGGCCAGCTCCTCGGCTTGCCGCCCCACGCGCAGCTCAAGCCTGGCGTTCAGCCGCTCGAGCTCGTCGACCGCGGGCTGCGGTGCCGATCCTTCTCTTTCAAGTTGTCTGATCACGGTGGTGCGGGGCGGCGCGCCCCAGATTGGCTTAGAGTGTAGTCCCCGGGCCGTGCGCCAACGAGTGGGTGGGCACCTTATCTTGATGCGGGGACCCACCCCACGGGACGTGCGTCGCATCCGGGCTTGGGTAGCGGGCGGCAGCCCGCATGTAGACCCCCAGCGTGGCTTTCGCCGTCGCATCCCAGTTGAAATCGCGCGCGCGGGAGAGGCCCGCCCTGCGCAGGTCGCCGCGCCAGGCGGGATCGATGGCGGCGCGGGTCAGCTGCGACTGTATCTGTTCTATGTCAAGGGGTTCCAGGAGGCCGGCGGCGCTTCCCACGGTCTCATCCAACGCTCCCGCCCGGGACGAGAGGACCGGGCAGGCGCACGCCATGGCCTCGACGGGAGGCATTCCGAAGCCCTCGTAGAGCGACGGAAAGACGAAGACATCGGCTGCGCGGTACCAATCCGGGAGGTCCCCCGGGGGCACGAAGCCCAGAAGGTCGATCTCCCGCGCAAAAGGTGAGGCGCGGACCAATCCGCGGATGGTTTCCGCGCCGTGCCAGTCGCCGCCGGCCAGGACAAGCCGCCAGGACGAACCCGTTGCGGCCTTGAACCGGCTGAAGGCGCTGATGAGGCTCGCGTGGTTCTTCGCCGGATGCTCGAGGCGCGCGACATAGAGGAAGAAGGGGCCGGTAAGTCCGCGCCTGGCGCACACGGCCTCCCGCGCGAGGGCCTGCGATCCGGGACGGAACTGGGCGTGGTCAAGGCCGTTGGGAATCACCGTCAGCCGCGAGGCCGGCACGTGGAAGAGGGACTCGACGTCGCGCGCGGTGACCTTGCTGACGGCGACGATCTCGTCCTGGCGTTGTGCAAGCCGTCGGGCGACCACGCGGCCGTAGAACATCCGCGCCGGGTCGTACTTCCCCGCCAGGTGGAACGGCGCGAGGTCGTGGATCGTCGAAACCAGCGCGCAGGGTCGTGGCCAGAGCATCCGCCGGTAGCTCGGAACGTGCAGGACCCCGATTCCATGGCGCCGCAGGAGGCGCGGAAGCTCGGCCTGGTGCCAGAGGATGTCCCTGACCGGCGGCCGGTGCCGCTCGGAGACGGCCTCGAGGCGCATCGGGCCGGAGGCAAACTCGAGGAGCGGCATGTCCTGCTCGAGGACAAAGAGCGTGATTTCATGCTCGGCCGCCGCGGGAATCAGGGCGCGCACGAGCGAAAGCACGTACTGGCCGACTCCAGAACGGCCGCGCTGCATGACGGAGGTCGAAAGAGCGATCCTCACGGCCGTGCCTTTCGCCCCGCCTTCGCGCTCGCGCGGCGCTGGCGCCAGCGCTGCAGCAGGATTGCCGGGAAAAAATGGAGCAGGTCGTCGGCGTAGCGGCGGGTCAGCCGACGGGGTTCCTGGAGGAGCCGGAAGAGCCACTCGGTTCCGCTGCGCTGCATCCAGACCGGGGCCCGCGCCATCCGGTCGGCGAGGAAATCGATGGTCGCGCCCGCCCCTATCATGACCGGGACCCCCAATTCCTTGCAGTGGGTTGACATCCACATCTCCTGCTTCGGGCAGCCGAAGCAGACGAGCATGACATCCGGCTTTGCCGCGCGCACGCGCAGGGCGATTTCAGAGTCGTTCATCTCGCGCAGGGGCCGGTAGGGCGGCGAATAGTGCGCGACGGCCGGAAGCGTGGGATATGTGGCGGCGATCCGGCGTGCGGCCTCGCTGGTCACATCCGGGCTGCCGCCGAGCAGGAATACGCGCCAGCCACGGTCGGCGGCCCTCTTCAGAAGACTGGGTATCAGGTCGGACCCGGCCACCCGGCAGGGCAGGGCCTCGCCCAGCCAATGCGAGGCCCAGACAATGGGCTTGCCGTCGCACAGGACCAGGTCCGCGCACACCAGGATGCGGCGCAGTCCGGGGTCGCGCTGGGCCTTCACAAGGAAGTCGACATTGGGCGTGACGACATAGTGGGCGCCGCCGTCGGCGACCATCGAATCGACGCGGTCGACCGCGTTCTCGAGGGTCAACGCGTGAAAGGGAACGCCAAGAATGGCGATGAGCTCCTCCAGCTTGGTGGGAAATGCCGGAAGTTGGACAGTGAGAGACACCTCTATTCCGACAGCGCGCGGCGGAGGTTGGAGATGGGGTAGGGGACCCAATTTGGGCGGGGAAAGCCTCTCCAGGCCCCGCGGGTTGGGGTGGACACCCCCTTCCGCGAGGGCCCGAGGGCGGCTATTTTGGAAACGCACCCATGACGCTCCTGCGGTTTCTAGTCCGGTATTCGCCTGCGATGGTCATCTGGACCTCGCTTGCGGCGCTATTGAGCGGCGCCTTCAGCACCGGGCTTCTCGCGCTGATCACCCTTGCGATGAACCGCCACGGCAGCCTCAGCGCGACGCTGGTCGTCGCCTTCTGCGCCCTGGGCCTGGGCCGGTTTCTGACCAATGCGCTTGCACAGGTTACGCTTGCCCATTTCTCGCAGGCGACCACGGCGCGCCTGCGCCTGGACCTCGTGGGCAAGATTCTCTCGGTGCCGCTGCGCCAGATCGAGGAGCTCGGCGCGCCGAGGCTCATGGTTGCGCTCACCGAGGACATCCTGGAGATCACGCAGGCGACGCTCAGCATCCCCATCTTCGCCTTCAACTCAGCCGTGCTGCTCGGCGGCGCGGTGTACCTTGCCTGGCTTTCGTTCCCCGTCTTCCTCGGGATGTTCGTGTTCGGGGTCATCGGGGCCGTCACCTACCGCCTGCTGATCCGGAGCGGCTTCGGACACCTGGTCGCGGCGCGCGACGGCCAGGACCGCCTCTTCCAGCACTTCCGTTCACTGACGGAGGGGATCAAGGAACTGAAGCTGCACCGGGCGCGCCGCGAGTCCTTCCTCAAGGAGGACGTCGCGCGGGCCGCCGCCGTCTGCCAGAAACACAGCGTTGCGGCCGAGCTTCGCTTCATTCTCGCGCAGAACTGGAATCAGCTGCTCTTCCTGGCACTGATCGGCCTGATCCTCTTCCTCCTGCCCCGCGTGGAGGCCGTGAGCCAGCAGGCGATGACCGGCTACGTGATCGCCACGCTCTATCTGATGGGGCCCCTGGCGGGCCTGCTGGGCAGCCTCTCGGTGTTCAGCCGTGCGAACGTCTCGCTGCGGAAGGTGGAGCAGCTCGGGCTCGCGCTGTCGGCGCACCCGGGCGACAACGGGATCTCGGCGCCGGGCCGGTTCGCGTCGGAGCCCTTTGAATCCCTCGAGCTCGTCAAGGTGATGCACCGCTACCATCGGGAGAGGGAGGATGAAAGCTTCATGCTCGGGCCGATCGACCTTGTGATGAGGCCCGGCGAGCTCGTGTTCCTCATCGGCGGCAACGGCAGCGGGAAGTCAACGCTCGCGAAGGTGATCACCGGCCTGTACCCGCCGGCGGGCGGCGAGATCAGGCTGAACGGGCGCGTGATCGGCGATCAGAACCGCGACGACTACCGCCAGTGCTTTTCCACCGTGTTCTCGGACTACTTCCTCTTCGACCGCATCGTCGGGGCGGGGGGCGCGGACACCGACCGGCGCGCCCAGGAATACCTCGAGCGCCTGCATCTGAACCACAAGGTGTCGGTCAAGGACGGCGTGTTCTCCACGACGCAGCTCTCCCAGGGCCAGCGCAAGCGCCTGGCGCTCCTGTGCGCCTACATCGAGGACCGGCCGTTCTACCTGTTCGACGAGTGGGCGTCCGACCAGGATCCGCTGTTCAAGGAGGTGTTCTACACCCAGCTCCTGCCGGACCTGCGTTCGTTCCACAAGGCGGTGCTCGTGATCACGCATGACGACCGCTATTTCGACTGCGCGGACCGCCTCATAAAGCTGGACTACGGCAAGATCACCCTCGAGCGCGCCGCGGCACTGGCGCCCGCCGCCCCGGCATAGGCTTAAAGACCCCGCGATAAGTAGGGCTGGACCCCAGCAACAGAGGCGGCCGAGGCGCATCTAAAAAGCGGACAAATTATGGGACTCACTATGAACAAAACCCACCTGCAAATGAGAAGCGTCGCATCATCGGCCAAAATGCGCCGCCTTAGCTGCCTTTTTGCCGCTGCCGTGGCGGTGCATGTCGCTGTGGGAGAGGCGCATGCAAGCACATACGCCTTCTCGCTCCTCGCGGGAGACGCGAATGCGCTCGACCACACGAACGGGACGGGGGGCAATGCGCGTTTCTTCAATCCCTCGGGGGTCGCCGTGGACGGCGCGGGCAACATCTATGTCGCGGACGGCGGCGACCACACCGTGCGCATCGTGACGGCGGGCGGCACCGTCAGCACCTTTGCCGGCACTCCAGGCCAGGCGGGCAACAATGACGGCGCGGCCACCTCCGGCGCCCTGTTCCTGTACCCCTATGCGGTCGCCGTGGACGGCTCGGGCAATGTCTATGTGGCGGACAGCGGCAACCAGAACATCAGGAAGATCTCTGGCGGCAGCGTGAGCACCCTGGCGGGCACGGTGGGAATCGCCGGCAGCACGGACGGCACCGGCGGCGCCGCGCTCTTCAACCAGCCGCAGGGGATCGCGGTGGACGGGACTGGAAACGTCTACGTCAGCGACACGAACAACAGCACGATCCGCAAGATCACGGCCGCGGGCGTCGTGACGACGCTGGCCGGGGCCGCGGGTCAGACGGGGTCCGCCGACGCCTCGGGCTCGTCCGCGCGCTTCGCCTATCCCTTAGGCATCGCCGTTGACACTGCCGGCAACATCTACGTGGCGGACAATGAAAACAGCACGATCCGCAAGGTCACGCCGGCAGGGTCGGTCTCGACGCTGGCGGGCTACGCCGGCAGCAACGGCACCACCGACGGCCAGGGTAGCTCGGCCCAGTTCAATCACCCGAATGCGGTGGCGGTGGACGGAGCGGGCTTCGTCTACGTGATCGACACCTCCAACCAGACCGTCCGGGAGGTTTCCCCGGGCGGCAGCGTGTCGACGCTCGCCGGGACGCCGGGGCAGGGCGGCAGCGCCGATGGCACGGGCGCGGCGGCAAGCTTCTTCTATCCGGGCGGCATTGCGGCGACGAGCGCCGGGGTCGTCTATATCGCCGACACGGGCAACCACACACTTCGGGCGATGAACTCCCCGGGCGTCGTGACCACGCTCGCGGGGAGCCCGCCGCATGAGGGCAACGCCGACGCAACCGGCAGCCAGGCGCTCTTCAAGTATCCCTACGGGGTCGCAGTTGACGGCTCCGGGCATGTCTACGTCGCCGACTCGGGCAACAACACGATCCGTGTCGTTACCACGGCCGGTGTCGTGACGACCCTCGCCGGCGCGGGCGGCGTTCCTGCCGGCAGCGCAGACGGCGTGGGCAGCGCAGCCCGGTTCAACAACCCCGCCGGCGTTGCGGTCGACGCCAGCGGCAATGTCTACGTAGCGGACCAGGGAAACTCCACGATCCGCAAGATTGCGCCGGGTGGAACCGTTACGACCTTCGCCGGCACGGCGGGTGCCACCGGGAGCACCGATGGCACGGGGGCGGCCGCGCGGTTCGACGCGCCCGAGGGCGTCGCGGTGGACGCCGTGGGCAACGTCTACGTGGCGGACACGAGAAACGACACGATTCGCAAGATCACCTCGGGCGGACTGGTCACGACGCTGGCCGGCGTCGCCGGCCAAACCGGAAGCGGCGACGGCGCAGGCGGCTCCGCCCGCTTCAACGGACCGTGCGCCGTGGCGGTGGACGGCTCGGGAAACGTGTACATTGCGGACTTTTTCAACGCGACCATTCGGAAGATCAACACCTCCAACACGGTGTCGACCCTCGCCGGCACAGCCCAAAAATTGGGCTTCACGGACGCCACCGGCTTCGCGGCGAGTTTCAACCAGCCGTACGCCCTGGCGCTCGACGGCTCGGGCAACCTCTTTGTCGCCGACACGTACAACCGCGCGGTCCGCGAAATCTCCCCGGGCGGCTCGGTTACGACGCTCAACGGGTCGCAGTGCCGGTTCTACTATCCCCAGGGCATCGCGGTGGACGGCTCGGGAAACATCTACGTCGCCGACGGCGACAATCAGGCGATCATGTCCGGGACGGCCTACAGCTTGCCGCAGGGGGGCACCACCATCCCGAACCAGGCGGTGACGGTGGGCCAGAACGCCACGTTCACGGTAACGGTGTCGGGCCCGTCGCTGACCTACCAATGGCAGACGTCGGTGGACGCGGGCGCGACATGGACCAGCGTCAGCAACAACGCGATGTTCAGCGGAGCGACAACGGCCGCCCTGACCCTGACCAATATTACGATCAATATGGGCGGCGACATGTTCCGGGTGCAGCTCACGAACCCGGCGGGCTCGAGCCTCAGCGGGACGGCGACGCTGACGGTGTCAGGAGGGTCCGGCGGTGGCACGACGGGAAGCGCCCGGCTCATCAACATATCGACCCGCGCGCAGGTCGGGACGGGTGGAAACATCCTCATCCCAGGTTTCGTGATCAACGGCAGCGGCACGGAGACCCTCCTTATCCGCGCCGACGGGCCCGCACTGACGGGGTTCGGGGTCTCCGGAGCGCTTGCCGCGCCGAGCCTTGTCCTGACCGCCCAGGCGACGGACGCCACCCTCGCCACGAACACGGGCTGGGGCACCAACTCGAACCCGGCCCAGATCGTCAGCGTGTCGGCCCAGGTGGGTGCCTTCGCGCTCGCGAGCGGGAGCGCGGACTGCGCCGTGATCGTCACCCTGCAGCCGGGCGCCTACACGGTGCAGGTCTCCGGGGTGGGCGCGACGACGGGAGTCTGCCTGGCCGAGGTCTATGAGGTTTCCTACACCGGGACAGCGCGGCTCGTGAACATCGCGACCCGGGCCATGGTGGGCACCGGCGGCAATATCATGATTGCCGGCTTCGTGATCGCGGGCAGCGGCTCCGAGGAACTGCTCGTGCGCGGCGACGGGCCGAGCCTCACGGCATTCGGTGTCTCCGGCGCGCTAGCCCAGCCAAGCCTCACCCTAATAAACCAAACGACGGGTGCCACAATCGCCTCAAACACCGTCTGGGGCACGAATTCAAACCCCGCACAGATCACCAGCGTCGCCGCCCAAGTGGGCGCCTTTGCCTTTGCATCCGGCAGCGCCGACAGCGCGGTGATCGTCAACCTGCCTGCGGGCGAATACACGGCGGAGGTCTCCGGGGTCAACAGCACGTCCGGAGTGGCGCTCGCCGAAATCTACGAGGTCCCCTGAGCCGAAATGCCTCCCCTAATTCATGGGGCCCGGCCCGAACCCGGTTGTTGTTACCGGCGCCTTTCCCGGGCGGCCGCCGGAAGCATCAAAGTAGGATAGCGCCCCATATCGGCAAGGCCGCCCGCTCTGTATGTTCCAGCCCTAGCCCCTCCGCTTCTCATCCCTGCGCTCGTCGCCCTTCCCTGGGCACCGGGCTCAACCCACGGCCCCCCATGAAACGTTTACCGACCTCATTGCTCCGTTTTCCCGCACTCGCACTTGCCTTCCTCGGCCTAACGATCGCGGGCCGCGCGCAGACGATTCTTCCGGATTCAACGGAAGGGCAGCCGTATTCATTCCAGATCGTCACGAATCCGCCCCAGCCAGCGGGCACGACCTACACGGCGAACGGACTGCCGGTGGGGCTCTCCATTGACGCCTCGAGCGGCATCGTCAGCGGCATGACGAACGCCGTCGGACTGTACAAGGGCACGCTTTACCTCTCCTTCGGAACCTCGAGCAGCCCCTACCCATTCCAAATCACGGTGGACCCCGCGGCCGGGACGCCGACCGTGACCAGCGGGGGAGGGCCCACCGGAACGGTCGGAACGCCCTTTACCTACACGATTGAGGCGTCAAACGGCCCTTCGAGCTACAATATCGCGCAGCTTCCCCCGGGGCTGACCTCATCGGGCGCGGTAATCAGCGGCACGCCGACGACCGCCGGCCAGTTCTTCACGTCGATCAGCGCGAACAACGCCAACGGCCAGGGGGCGATCCTCGTCCTCATGTTCACGATCAGCCCCGAGGGCCCCCTGCCGGCAATCACGAGCGGGCTGCTGTTCTCCAGCCCCGTGGGCTCCGCCTTCAGCTATACGATCACCGCGACGAACAATCCGACCTCGTTCTCCGCCACCGGGCTTCCCGCGGGCCTCTCGCTTAACACGTCGACGGGACTCATCAGCGGCACGCCGACCAGCCCCCAGGTCGCGAGCGTCCCGATTCTCGCCACCAATGCCTACGGCAGCAGCGTCCCCTTGAACCTGATCCTGACGATCGGGAACTTCTCCGCGATCACAAGTGCGACGGCCATCACGGGACCGGCCGGGAGCGCCTTTGCCTACGCGCTGACGGCGAGCAACACCCCGATCAGCTACAACCTGACGGGCCTGCCGGCCGGGCTTTCGATAAATTCGACGACCGGGGCGGTTTCAGGCACGCCGACGACGGCCGGCATCTACACGCTGACCGCGAGCGCCGACAATTCGCTGGGCATCGGCGCCCCCATGGCCATCACCCTCACCGTGACCGACCCGACCAAGGGCGGATCCGGCCCGACCGCCCCCCTGATCCTGTTCCCGCCCCTGCCGCAGTCCACCACCGTGGGTTCCACGGCGCAGTTTTCGGTGACGGCGGTGGGTTCCGGGGCGCTGAGCTACCAGTGGTCGCTCAACAACACGCCGATTTCGGGCGCGAGCTCGCCGACGCTGCTGATTGCGAACGTCGAGGCCGGGGACGCGGGACCGTACACGGTGACGGTGACGAATTCGGCCGGGGCGATCGTCTCGGCGCCGGCCAGCCTCACGATCCTCTCGCTCGTGGTCCCGCCGGCCGTCACGTCGCAGCCCTACAAGAGCACGGCCACCGTCGGCACCTCCGCGAGCTTCACGGTCGGGGCGTCCGGCACCGGGCAGCTCAGCTTCCAATGGCTGGTGAACGGCGCCACGATAGCGGGCGCCACGGCGCAGACGTTGACGCTCCCCAGCGTCCAGGTGACGGACGCCGGCACCTATTCGGTCGTCGTCAGCAATTCGGCCGGCTCGGTGACGAGCCTCGGTGCCGTGCTTACGGTGTCCGCGACGCCCTTTGCGCCCATCTTCCAATACCAGCCGAGCCCGGTCTCGATCTCGGCTGGAGGCACGGCGACGCTCCTCGTGGGCGTTGTCGGCTCCCCTCCGGTCACCTTCCAGTGGTCGAAGGGCGGCGTTGCGATTCCGGGGGCGACAAGCGCGAACCTGACGTTCACGAACGTGGCGCTGACCGACGCCGGCGTCTATTCGGTGGTGATCACCGATCCTGCCGGAACCGTGACCAGTTCGAACACGACGCTCGCCGTGACGCCGGCCGGAGGCCCGCCGGTTGTCGTGTCCATCGTGCTGCAGCCCGCAGCCGTTTCATCGACGGTGAACGGCTCCGCCACCTTCACGGTGGCGGTGACGGGAGACGCCTCCGTCGTGTACCAGTGGCGCAGGAACCAGGCCCCGATCGCCGGCGCGACGGGCCCGTCGTTCACGATCTTCGACGTGCACGCCTCGGACGCCGGGACTTATGACGTCGAGGTCGCGAACGGCTTCTCGGCTACCATCTCGGTGCCGGCGCTCCTGACCGTCACACCCGTGGCCGTGCCCAGCCGCCTCTCAAACGTGTCGGTGCGCGGCTTCAGCGGCTCCGCAAGCCAGACGCTCATCATCGGACTCGTGGTCGGGGGAACGGGCTCCGAGACCGCGCTCGTGCGCGCGGTCGGCCCCACGCTCTCCACCTTCGGCGTCGCGGGCGTCCTGGCCGACCCGCAGCTGACCCTGTCAACGTCGACCGACGCCACGGTGGCATCCAACGACAACTGGGGCGGTACGACCGCACTGACCGCGGTCTTCGCCCAGGTGGGCGCCTTCCCGCTGCCCGCGAATTCCCTGGATTCGGCCGTCGTTACGAGCCTTCAGCCGGGCGCCTACACCGCGCAGGTGCACGGCGCAAACGGGGGGACGGGCACCGTGCTCCTGGAGGCGTATGACGCCGACACGGCCGTAGCTCCCACCGCACGCCTTATCAACGTATCGGCCCGCGGACTCGCCGGCAGCGGGGCGAACGCGCTGATCGTGGGGTTCGTGATCACCGGAAACACGAGCAAGACGATTCTCATCCGCGGCATAGGTCCCACTCTCGGCGCGTTTGGGGTGGCCGGAACGCTGGCGCAGCCGCAGCTGTCCGTGTCCGACTCGAGCCAGAATATCGTGGGCTCCAACGACGGCTGGGGCGGGACGGCGGCGCTCCAGGCCGCGTTCAACGCGGTGTCGGCGTTCTCCCTTCCCACGACGTCGAATGACGCGGCGGTCCTGGTGACGCTGAATCCCGGCGCCTACACGGCGCAGGTGAGCGGCGCCAGCGGGTCCTCCGGCATCGCCCTGCTCGAGATGTACGACATGCCCTAATCTGGTTGCGCGGCCGGACGGCACCATGGGGTGCCGGCGGAAAACTTAGCCTGCCATTTGCTCGTATTGTGATTACACAGTGCGCGGTGCCCTCCCGACGTTCAGTGAGCGCTTCCATACGGGATTTCATGCGACGCAGCTCCGCCGCAATGATCTGCGCGGCGATCGTCGGCCTGCTGGCGTTCTCGGATAAGGTGCTGGCTGACGGCTTGCTTCTGACCCTGGTGGGGCCGCCCGATTCGGTCGCACCAGGGGCTGAACTGGCTTTGGGCCTTTTGGCCGCAAATTCCGGAAATTCGAAGATCGAATTCGATGCGCCGGCGGCGATGCAGGGACGTATCTGGCAGGGCGAGCGATCCTGGCCGATAAACCTAAGGGCGCTGCCGGGAGGCGGCGCAATGGTCGCCCCTGGCGGTTTCGCCAAGTGTGACTATGTCCTGTCACTTCCTCCGGGCGTCAGCGGCCGGCTTGTCCTGGAGGTATCCCAGGGAATTCAAAGTCCGCTGCGTGCAGTAATTTTTGTGGCGGCCCCGGGCGCGGCGGTTGCCAATGCGATGGAGCCACGACCCGCCGCCGCCACCCCGGGGGGCCTCCGCACGGCGGTGTCCACGATTCCGCGCAGCTTCCTCGGCCACTTCAGCCTGCACGAGCCGATCTATTTCGTGTACGGGACGAAGGCCCCGGCCGCGAAGTTCCAGTTCAGCTTCAAGTACCGGCTCCTCACGTTCGACCCCGGCGCGACGGAGGCCCCCAAGCAGACCCTTCAGTTCGCCTACACGCAGCGGTCACTGTGGGACATCAACGCGAACTCGAGCCCGTTCTACGATACGAGCTACATGCCCGCGCTCTTCTATCAGTTCCTGACCCTTGCGCCCGACCCCAACACGGCCAAGGGCGGCCCGACGTGGCTCGGGCTCCAGTCAGGGTACCAGCACGAGTCAAATGGCCAGGGCTCGGTCCAGTCGCGCAGCCTCAACACGATGTTCGTGCGCTCGGGCTACCTGTTCGGCCGTCCGGAGGGATGGCACGCGATCATGCTGGTCCGCGTGTTTGACTACGTGGGCGGACTTTCGGACAACCCGGATCTGAAGGACTATCGCGGCTACGGCGACTGGCAGGTGGCCGTGGCGCGCGGCGAGGGGGCCTCGCTGGCCTACACGGGCCGGGCGGGGAAGGACCTCAATCACTTCACCAGCCAGTTCGACCTGAATATCCCGATCAGGACCCACCTGTTGGACTTCGCCACGTACTTCCTCGTCCAGTACTTTGACGGCTACGGCGAAAGCCTTAAGAGCTACGACAAGCCGTCCAACACCGTCCGCGCCGGGATCTCCCTGGTGCGCTGAGCCGAGGCTCGCGTGCGGGCGCGGCACACTCTTTCCTCAAGCACCGAAATCACAATGAACTCCAAGAGTACCCCCGGAACCAGCCCGCGCCGGCCGTTGGCGCTTGTTGCGCGCGGCGTCGCGCTTTGCCTTGTTCTCGCCATGCCGGCATTCGCTGCACAGGGCGCACCGGCCGCCGCGGGGCTCAACGGCATGTGGAGGATGGACGTCCCGAAGGTCTCGGGCGTCACGCTCCACACCTTCATCGTGCTGCACGAGGAGGGCGGCCAGGTTTCGGGGACCGTCTCCCCGAACGGCTCGGGCGAGATCGAGATCCGCGGGGTGCGTGCGGATGGGGCGTACATGGTCTTCCGGATCAACTGGGGATGGGTGTTCCGTGTGCGGCCCGAGGGGCCGAATCTCCACGTCGTCATAGACTATGACGGCGGAGGCAGGGACGAGGCGGTCGCCGTTCCCGTCACCGCGGAAAGCATGCGCGTCCCGGAGGCCCTGCCGCCGCCGGCCGTGCGCGACCTCCCCGACAACGGGCTCGCGCGGACGCCGCCCATGGGGTGGAACAGCTGGAACCACTTCGCGGAGGCCGTCGACGACGGGATCGTGCGGGAGGCGGCCGACGCCATGGTCAGCTCGGGCATGAAGGCCGCCGGGTACGTCTACGTGAACATCGACGACACCTGGGAGCTCGGGCGCGACGCCCAGGGCGCCATTGTCCCGAACAGGAAGTTTCCCGACATGAAGGCGCTCGCGGACTACGTCCACTCCAAGGGGCTGAAGCTCGGGATCTACTCGTCGCCCGGTCCGGCCACCTGCGGGGGCTACGAGGGGAGCTACGGGCACGAGGAGCAGGACGCGAGGACCTATGCCGCCTGGGGCATCGACTACCTCAAGTACGACTGGTGCAGCGCCGGGCGCATCTACCCGAGCTCGGAGATGCGGCCGGTCTACCAGAAGATGGGCGAGGCCCTCGAGCGCTCGGGCCGCCCGATCGTCTTCAGCCTGTGCCAGTACGGCATGGAGGACGTGTGGAAATGGGGCCCGGGCGTGGCCGGCAACCTCTGGCGGACCACGGGGGACATCCAGGACAACTGGAAATCGATGTCGAACATCGGCTTCAACCAGGGGCGCCTGGCGCCGTACGCCGGGCCGGGCCACTGGAATGACCCGGACATGCTCGAGGTGGGCAACGGGGGGATGAGCGTCACCGAGTACAGGACCCACTTCAGCCTCTGGTGCATGCTCTCCGCGCCCCTCATGGCCGGAAACGACCTTCGCACCATGTCGGCCGACACCCGGGACATCCTCACCAACCGGGAGGTGATCTCGGTCGACCAGGATCCCCTGGGCAGGCAGGCGACGCGCCTCTTCGAAAAGGACGGCGTCGAGGTCTGGGCCAAGCCGCTCCAGGGCGGGGGACAGGCGTTCGGCCTCTTTAACCGGAACGACTCCGCGGCAACGGCCGCGTTCACCTGGGCGCAGGCCGGGATCTCCTCGAAGCCGTCCGCCGTGCGCGACCTCTGGGGGCACCGCGACATTGCACCCGCGGACGACGGGTTCAGCGCACCCGTGCCCGCGCACGGGGTCGTGATGCTGATCGTCAGGTGACGGGGAGGTGTGTCCGCCCCTCAAGGAGTCTCCGGCAGGGGCCCGGGGGCGAGTTTGCAGTGGAACCGACCCGAGCGGGCGTGCTTGAATGCGCGTCCGATCCCATGCCCATGGAACCCGCCCATCCCCAAGACATCCCCGGGCGGGCCGCGATGCTCGGGAGGCGGGCGGACCTGCGGCTCTGCCTCAGGTACTGCCGGAACGAGGGGATCGTCGCCATGCCGATCGTCACCATGGCGCTTCCCGGGAGCATGGCGCTCTCAGCCCTCGTCACCAAGGGCTACCCGCTCCCGGCGACCCTGATCGGGGTCCTCGGCTCGCTTCCCTTCGTCGGCAACTTCCTTCAGCTGTTCGTTTCGCCGTTCCTCCTGCGGTGGAGCCCGCCAAAGGCGGTCACGCTTGCGGCCGAGTGGCTCCATCTCGCGAGCTGGGTCGCGCTGGGGCTCATGATGCCCTGGATACCGCGGGGCTCGCCCGTGCAGGCGGGCGCCTGGATCGTCACCTGGTTCTTCGTTTCCAGCTGCTTCGGCGCCGTGGCGGGCGTCTCGTGGAGCACCTGGATCGAGGAATGGGTTCCCGCGCGGATCCGGGGGAAGTTCTTCGGCCGGCGAAACCAGATTCTCCAGCTTTCGACCGTCTGCTTCCTCATGGTCTCGGGCTGGGTTCTCTCCAGGTGGGAGTACTCGGTCGCGGCGTTCCAGGCCGTGATCTTCGGCTCCGCCTTCCTTCGTATCTTCTCGCTCAGGTGGCAGTGGAAGAGCCCGACCCGCCCGCACCGCGCGCCCCCCGCCGCACACGAGTCGTTCGGCGGCCAGATCGACGTTATCCGCGGGTCGGGCTCCTTCCTCGCGTTCGTCGTCTTCGGCGCGGTTTGGAGCTTCGCCGCCAACTGCTTCGGCCCCTTCTACACCATCTTCATGTTCGACCGTGTCGGGTTCTCGGCGCTCGACGTCGGCGTCGTGACGGGGCTCTCCCAGATCGGCGGCGCCCTCTCGCTGCCCGCATGGGGCCGCCTCCTCGACCGCTACGGCAACAAGTCGGTCATGGTGTTCTCGCTCATCCTCTGGCAGCTCTCGATGTTCCTCTGGTGCGTCGTGAACCCCGGCAACCGCACGATGCTCTACGGTCTCTGGACATGGATCGGGGCGACGAGCGCGGGGTTCGTCCTGGGGCAGTTCACGATCCTCCTGCGGCTGATCCCGCCGGCCGCCAAGAAGCTCGCCATCGGCTTCAACCTCGCCGTGTCGTCGCTTGTCGCGGCGGTGGCCCCCATCCTGGGCGGCTGGGTGCTCTCGAACGCCCCGGCGGGGTGGGGAGGCCCGCTGCGGGTCTACCACATCTGCTTCATGGTCCAGCCGATCGTGGCCCTCGCCGGGGCGTTCCTGCTCCTGAGGGTGCGGGAGCCCGCCGCGAGCCCGTTCTCCCGGGTCGTCGGGGCCATGCGAAATATTCGAACCTTGGGGGGCGTGCTGGGTCTCAGCTTCCTGGTGAACTACGTCTTCGTCGACAGAAGCGACCGGGAGGAAGGCCCTTAGCTCCCCCCCGGGATGAAACCTTCGCCCCCCGGGAGCGTCTCGACATTGAGATGGCTTTATCCAATCCTGTGCAGGTCATGCGCATCCCCAACGACTCCAAGCGCCGCGGCTTCACCCTCATCGAGATCCTGGTCGTCATCGCGATCATCACGTTCCTCGCCGGCCTCACGATCGCCAACGTGGGCAAGCTCTTCGGCGGATCCCAGGTCGACATCGCCAAGCTCTTTGTCACCCAGAGCATCAAGACCCCGCTCGTCACCTACCGCCTCCACATGGGGGGCTACCCCACGACGGACGAGGGGCTCGCGGCCCTCAACGTGGCGCCCGCCAACAAGACCGACCGCTGGCGGGGGCCCTACCTCGCGGAGGGGACCAAGCTCCCGCTTCTCGACCCCTGGGGCGAGCCCTACCAGTACCGCTGTCCCGGCGTCCACAACAAGGACGGCTACGACATGTGGTCCAAGGGCCCCGACAAGACCGACGGAACGGATGACGACATCGGAAACTGGTGAACGCGGCGGCTTCACGCTCATCGAGGTCCTGCTGGCGATCGCGCTCGTCGGGCTCCTCAGCTGGATCTTCGTAGGCGCGTCCAACGCCCTCTTCGCCGAGAGGGGCCTCTCGCCGGACGAGCAGTTCTGGGCGGCCTGCGCCGCCGCGCGCAAGGAGGCGCTCGAGGAGCGCAGGAGCGTGCTCCTGACGGTCGAGACGAAGGACCCCAGGACGCGGGGCTTCACCCTCAACGACGGCTCCCAGAAGACCGTGATGCCGATCACCGGGCCCGACGACCTCGAGGTCGACTTCCACCCCGTCCAGTCGGACTCGAGCTCCTCGTCGCTGATCGGCGGGACGCTGGTCGAGACCCAGCCGCTCGCCGCGGCGACCTTCTACAACGACGGCACCTGCACGCCGTTCCGCGCGCAGGTCCGCGTGGCCGCGGGCGCGCACATCCTCTCGGTGGACCCCTGGACCTGCGCCCCCGTGCTGTCGAAAAGCGATGCCACGCCGTAGGGGATTCACGCTCATCGAGGTCCTCGCGGCCCTCCTCATCTTCTCGCTCACGGCCGTGGTGCTCGGAGGGGCGTACCTGAACGTGCTCAACAGCTACGAGGTCGCGCAGCGCTCGAACGTCACCGACGGGGAGGTCTACTTCGCCCGGTCCCAGCTCCTCACGCAGGCCGACCTGACCTTGGCCCAGGCCGGCGCGGAGTTCGACGACGGCGACCGCCACGTGAAGTGGACGGCCGAGATCGACCCCGCGAAGACGACCGACCTCTTCACCGTCACCTTCAACTGCACCGTCTCCGACCCGTCGGCCGCCCAGCCGAAGACGGTCGTCGAGACCTTCATGCTCCTTCGCCCGACCTGGTCCGACCCGGCGGCGCGGAGCGAGCTCCGGCAGAACGCCGCGAGCCGGATCGCGCTCGCACAGGGAAAGCAGCCCAAATGAGGAGGCGCGGCTTCACGCTCATCGAGGTGGTGATGGCGATGGCGCTCGTGGGCCTGGTCCTCGTCGGGCTCAACACCTTCATCTTCTCGATGAGCGAGCTCTGGGGGAAGAACGCCGACGTGCGGCTCTTCGACCAGCACGTGCGCGCCGTCACGCGGTTCCTGCAGAAGGAGATGGTCCGGGCGACGCTCCCCCCGGCGGCCTCGGCCAACGCGACGCCGGTCGGCGTCCAGCCGGTCACCCCCTCCGGGTTCGCCCGGGACAACCTGATCACCTACATGGAGCTCACCGGGAACCGGATCCTGTCCTGGCCCGAGAACCCGCTCCCCGAGGTCTTCTGCTCGCTGCAGGTGAGGCCGGACAGGGGCCTGTACATGCTCTGGCACTCCGACCTCGAGAACCACTTCAACGACGACCCGCCGCGCGAGACGCTCGTGTCGCCCTTCGTGACGGCGATCGCGTACGACTATTTCGACACGGACTTCAACAAGTGGACGACGGAGACCGTGATCCGCTCCGACAGCTCGGGCAACCCGGTCGCGCCGCAGCGCCTCCGGGTGAAGTTCGCCTACGAGAAGCTGACGCGCGAGGCCCTGGTCACGGTGCCCACGGTCCCGCAGGGGCTTCCGAACCCATGGTGAGGCCGATGATACGCACCTCCTCCAGGGCGCCGGAGCGCTCGTCGGTCATCGTGCTCGTCCTCGTCTCGATGGCCTTCACGGCCGCGGCGCTCACGGCCTTCATCGAGAAGGCCGGAAACGACCTCCTGGTGGAGGTGCGCCAGGCCGACGCGAAGCGCCTTCGGCAGGAGGCCTTCTCCGCCCTCGAGGTCACGCTGGCCGTGCTCGAGGACTTCCGGCAGGCGGACAGCGGGCTCCACAGCGTCGGCGAGGGCTGGAACGACCCGCTCGGCTGGGCCGGGTGGACGCCCTCCGAGGGGCGGACGGTGGAGGTCTCCTTCCAGGACGAGAGCGGAAAGATCCCGCTCAGGCACGCCGACGTGACCACGCTCACGAACCTCTTCCTGTACTGGCAGATGTCGCCCGCCGACGCCGAGAAGCTGGCGGACGCCGTCGAGGGCTGGATGCAGAACGGGTATGTCTACACGTCGGCCATCACGCCCGACTACCAGGACGCGGCGATCCCCTATGCGGAGCCGGCCCGGCCGATGCGCTCCCTGAGCGAGCTTGCCTCCATCACCTATGCCAGGGACGTGTTCTTCGACGAGAACGGCCTTCCGAACGAGCTCTTCTGGAGGTTCGTAAGCGACGTCTCCATCTTCAACTACGCGCAGCCGAACGCGAACGGCGCCAACCAGGACGTGATGGCCTCAGTCGGCCAGTACACCGACGCCCAGCGCCAGCACATCAGCGACTTCCTCTCGGGCAAGGGCCAGTACGCCCAGCAGGGCCAGAACTACTTCCTGAACGCGTCGACCCTGGGGGCCGTGGCCGGCCTCGGCGGCAACGGGAACGTGTTCGGGACGACGATCTCGGCGCTGCGGGTCAACATCACGGTCCACGACGGGCGCTCCGAGTACCGGCTGTCGGCGGTCGTGTCGCCCCAGGGCGGGGCGACGATCAACACAACCAACGCGACGAACGCAACCGCGGCGGCCACCACCACGTCTTCAAACGCGGCAACCTCCACCTCCCTCACGAATTCGGCCCAGCCCTCCTCCACCGCCACAAGCGCGAACGCCGCCGCCGCGGCCTCGCAAAGCATCAATTATCCCTTTACGGTCCTTGAGATGCTCGAAGAAGATGAGATCCCGCAGCAACCCCCCGCCGTCACCCCGCAAACCTGAGCATGTGCGCATCGCCCTTTGACATCCTGCGCGGGGGACCCCCCGCACCCAGGGTCGCGGTCCTGCCGGACGCGGTCTTCTTCTCGCGGGCGATCCCCGTGCCGCCCGGGGCCTCGCGGGCGGAGGTGGTCTCGCAGGTCGGCCTGGCGCTCGAGTCGCTCTCGCCGTTCCCGCTGGCCCAGCTCTATTTCGGCTATTTCTGGCCGGCGGGGGCCGACCGGGCGCTCGCCTTCGCCTCCTACCGGCGCAGGTTCACGGTCGAGCAGCTCTCGGAGTGGGCGGGCGCCGAGCGCGTGATGCCCGCCTTTGCGACCCTCCTGGGCTACGAGGCGAAGCCGGCCACGACCCTCATCCTTTCGTCGGCCGAGGGTCTCACGGCGATCCACTGGGACCGCGGCCCGGTGCCCTCGGTCGTGCTGCACCAGCCGCTGGCGCCGGATGCGACCGCGGAGGCGATCGCCGAGGCCAGGGCCACGCTCATCAGGGCGGCCGGTGAGTCCACGAAGATCGTGGACATCCCGTCGCCGACGGCGGCCGCGGCCGGCGGGAGCGACCGCGAGCTGCTCTTCGAATCGGGGGAGGTCCGCTCAGGGCTATCCGCGGAAGTGGCGGCGGCGCTCGACGTCCGCGACAAGGCCGACCTGGCGGCGCTCGCCAAGGCGCGCCGGCGCGACGTGCTTTTCTGGAGGGCGGCCATAGGGGCCGTCGCCCTGTGCGTCCTCCTGACCCTCGGGGAGGTCGGGCTCCTCGGGGCCGGCCTCTGGGAGAAGACGCGGGTCACCAAGGTCGCCGCCCAGAAGGGGACGGTGGCCCACATCATGGAGGAGCAGGAGCTTGCGGGCCGCATCGACGAGCTTTCGACGAAGCGCCTCCTGCCGCTTGAGATGATCTCGGTCGCCGCCCCTGAGGTCGCGATGCCGAAGAACCCGCCCGCGATCCAGTTCCTGCGGGCGACGACGCCCGCGCAGAACACGATCCAGATCGAGGCGCAGACCAACAACGCCGGCGAGATCGCCGGCTACAAGTCCGCGCTCGAGCGGACGCCGAGCATCGACCGGGTCGAGATCAGGGACCAGCGCGCCCGCGACAACGTCGTGACCTTCAC
>CAZHPC010000044.1:0-23235 GCA_964534685.1 uncultured Opitutaceae bacterium | reverse complement strand
CTCCGGGCTCACGCTCGGAAACGCACTCTCCCTCACGGGCCCCGGCGCGGGTGGAACCGGGGCGCTCTACGCGACGCCTGGGGCCGGCAACACTGCAACGCTCTCCGGAGCGGTCACGCTCGGCGGTGCCACGACAATCGACCTAGGCTCGGGTACGCTCGCCGTGAAAGGCGGGATCACTGGTGCGGGCAACAGCCTCACTCTTACCGGTGCGGGCAACGCCACGGTCGCCAGCGCCATCACCACCGGCACAGGAGGCGTGACCCTTAACGGGACCGGCACCGTCACCTACACGGGCGCCAACACGTACACGGGGATGACGACCGTCAATTCGGGCATCCTCAACCTGAGCACAACGGCGATTGACGGCGGCCTGACGGTCGCTGGCGGCACCGTCAACGACAACGCCTCGAACCAGATTGCTTCGTCCACAGGCCTTACCGTCAACAGTGGCACGTTCAACCTCGGGGCCCACACGGAGACCATCTCAAACCTGGGCGGCACCGGAGGCACGGTGGCCCTCAGCACCGGAACGCTCACGCTCGCGGGAACCGGTTCGACTACATTCGCGGGGTCGATGACTGGCAGCGGTACCCTCGCCAACACGAACACCGGCGAACTCGCCCTCACGGGATCGAATGCTGGGTTTACGGGCGCGGTGAACCTGAGCAATGGCGTCATCGTCGGCGGAGCCACCAACGCAACGGGCACCGCGGTCGTCAATGTATCCGGGACAGGCAACTTCGAGGTACAAGGCGGCTCCACGCTAGGGAGCAACTTCAACCTTTCAACCAATGGCGCCGCCACGAACAACGGCGCAATCGAGAACATCTCGGGAAACAACACACTCACCGGCACCGTATCGGCAACAGCCAATTCAAGAATCCAGTCGGACTCGGGAACACTGACAGTCAGCGGTCCGGTTGGGGTCACCAACGGCACGACTCTGAACGTGGGAGGCACTGGAAACACGACGCTAAACGGTGCGATCACGGGCAATGCCACGACCGCGCTCACCAAGGACGGGTCGGGCACGCTCGCCCTGGGCGCGGCCGATCCGAGCTACCTAGGCAAGGTGACGGTCAATGTTGGCACCCTCCAATCGAACACCGCCAACGCCCTCTCGAACGCCAACTCAATAATCGTCAACTCCGGCGGAACCCTCCTGTCAAACGCCACCAACTCCCTTGCGACAAGCGGTGCAATCACGGTCAACTCCGGTGGAACCCTGGCCCTGAACGGGACGAGTGACGCGCTGGCCGGGATACTCAACAACGCAGGAACCCTGTCGTTTGGTTCGGGAGGCAGTCTCACGCTTTCGGGAAGCACCGGTACGCTGAGCGGGTCGGTCAGTGGCACCGGCACGCTGACCCTGGGCGCAGGCGAAACCCTGACGCTGGGGGCCAACTTTAACGACTCCGGTCTCAACATCGTCCTAAACGGTGGCACCCTGAAGCTGAACGGAACGAACGACACCTTTGGCAGCCTTACGATCAACTCAACATCAGTCCTGGACTTCGCCAATCCCGCGACCTCGATCTTTGACGTCAGTGGAATATCAATCACCTCAGGACAGACCCTAACGGTCAACAACTGGGCAAACATCGTCGATTACTTCTACAGCAACACAAACCCTGGCGCGGCGGTGAGCCAGATCACCTTCACAGGATTCGTCGGCCCAACCCACTGGAACACGTATACCGACGGCCCCGGCAACCTGAACCAAGTCACGCCTGCACCCGAACCATCCACCTACGGAGCCATCTTCGTTGGAATCTCCCTAGCGGGGATTATTCTCGTCCGCCGCCGTCATAGAACCGCAGCCTAACCTACACGGGAACGCAGCAGAGTAGCCTGCAGCGGTGGTCGAAGTGCATGCGGCCGCGAGGCAGCAGCAACTGCTGCAGCGCCTTTGTAGTCCAATGCAGGCTTGCGCTTGCTATTTCTCCGCCGTCGTGAGGCCTATTGAAAGGAAGCGGGCAAGGAGCGGGTTGAACACTCGGTTCAGGCGAAGGTTGAAAAAGAGATAGATGACGATGATCGCCAACAAGCACCCGTCCGCAAGATGGTTGTACGTGTGCACGATCTGGTGCTGCGTCCAATGGTAGTCGTTCGCGAGGATATTCATGTCACCGCCACCGTCGTCCTCGCCGTTTATCATGGATCCGTAGGGAACGCCCTCGAGGCCGCCCTTGACCCTCTTCCAGAACGAATAGCTCTCGGCGAAGCTTGCGACGCCGATGAAGAGAACAACGTATCGGCAGGCTCCCCACCTGAACTTCTCGGGAAACTCGAAATAGAAAAGGCAGATCATCGCGGCCGACAGGTAGAACTCGCCGCCCACGCCCCCAAAGATCATCCACAGGTGCGCGCGGCCCTCGGGCAGCCTCCACGTCATGAAGGTCTGGGTGGCGATCAGGGCAACCGCCATGATCATCGGCCACGCCCTTCTCTCGCG
Organism: uncultured Opitutaceae bacterium; assembly: GCA_964534685.1. Lineage (GTDB taxonomy): Bacteria > Verrucomicrobiota > Verrucomicrobiia > Opitutales > Opitutaceae > Palsa-1447. Next base: position 20,777 of record CAZHPC010000044.1, on the reverse strand, counting down.
CCATCCGGCGACGGCCAACGCCACAAGGCCGGTGAGCATTGCCAGGTAGAGAATCATCGACTTGTTCGGCTCAACGTTCGTCCATCCAAATGGTAGCGGAACGGCCGGCCTGCTCGAAAGCCACGCAACGCTTGCATGGCCCACCTCGTGAATCCACACGTGAAAACCTTCGAGCAGGAATCCGAGCGGGGACATCTTGAACAATATGGCCAAGCCAGCGACCAGGGGCGGCGCAATTGCCTTGATGATCGGACTGTCGAATGACGTGGGGTCGTAGGGGCTGTCCTGCCTCTCGGGTGCCGCGTCGGGGGTCTCGGAATCCATATTTCTCCGCGTTGCTTCGTGGTGGAGGGAACCGGGCTGCCTGTAGTTAAGGCCTTCAGCGGCCGATCGGCCACCGAGGCGAGTTTTGGCCTAAGGGATGACTGGGACGATCAGGGCGGATGGATGATCGCGGTCGTGATAAACGACGTTCGTGGCCACGACGCCCTGGCCGCCGGCCTCCGGACTCCCCCCGGTGTTGGGGTTACGGTCGAAGCGCGGGAAGTTGCTGCTCGCCGCTTCGAGGCGCAGCCTATGGCCCGCCAGAAAGACATTGGCCGTGGACCAAAGATCGACCCGTAGCCTGTAGATTGTTCCGGGGACCATGAGCTCGGCGGCCGCCATTGAGTTTCGGTAACGCGCCCTCAGGATCCCGTCGGTCAGGTTCCGGGCGGTGCCATCCGGGGCAACGTCGACCAGTTTGCCGGTGAAATCCGTGTCTACTGCGGACGAACTCACATACAGATCGAGGCTGATAGGACCCATAACCTCAATGTCCTGCGCAAAGGCCGGGGTCGTAAAGACCAGCACATCGGCGCGGCCCTCGATCTTCCTCTGGTCAAGGGGACCCGGCGGAAAGTTGACCGTATCGCCGAGCAACGGCCCCCCGTGCGTCGGCACGGGATCCTCCGGGTCATACCGGTAAGCATCGGGAGGCTCGTTGCCGGGTGCCGTCTCGGAGAGAGCGCCGTCGCCCTCGAGCGAGTTAGCCTTGCCCCCGGAATGGAGGTAGTAGCGCGTCTCTTTTGCTCTCGCTACCGGCCAGTCGTCCTCTTCCTGCCATGCATTGCGGCCCATGACAAAGATCTTTACTGCCCTTTCGCGGTCAACGCCGTTGTCGATGCCCTTAAGGATATGGTCGTACCATTTGTACTGGAAGGAATCGAGGTCCAGGACCGAGTCCTTTCCGAAATCAACCTCCCCCACCTTTCTGTCGAACCCGGCGTGCCCACCGGGGATGATCACCAGCCGGGCGCCGGCTCTGGCAGCCTCGGAGCCTCCTTCGCGCCTTATCCCAACGTAGTTCCGGATCGAGCCGTCCTGGAAAAGGTCGTACCATGCGGCGACACTGAGCACCGGAACCCTTATCTGGCCGTAGTGTTCGTCGATCGACCACTGCTTCCAGTAGGCGTCGTACACGGGATGGGCGATCCAGTCAAAATAGTAGTCAGCAAGACCGGCCGCCTTCCCTGGGTCGATGACGGGATACCCTGAGGGAGGCCGCTTGTAGTCCCAATGGGATGGAATCGCGCTGCCGCCCGCGCGCCTCTCCAGCCCGTTTATCGCGAGCGCGGAGCTCCAGGCTTGGGCCAGCATCTGCATGAAGGCCCCGCCCTGGTACGCCCAGTGCTCGTGGTAGTTAGACGCAGTCACCACCGGGCAGATGGCCACCAGATGCGGCGGCGACGCGACGGCGGCAAGCATTTGGGTCGCTCCCACGTAGGAGCCGCCGATCATTGCGACCTTTCCGTTTGAATAAGGCAGGGCTGCGGCCCACTCGACGCTGTCATACCCGTCCGCGGACTCGTGCTTGAAGGGGTACCAGTCGCCGTCGGAGGCGTTTCGCCCTCGGACATCCTGGAGAATTACCACGTAGCCCCGCGCCGCTCCCTTCAGCCCCGAGTCAATGTTGCTGTACTTGTTGTACGGCGTCCGCTCCAGGAGCACCGGAAACTTCCCATCGGCCTTCGGGCGGTAGATGTCGGACCGAAGCGTCACGCCGTCCCTCGTCACCATCGGCACGTTGCCCTCGTAGACGACTGGGTACGGTTCCTGCCCGTAGGCAAGGCCCGTTATCGACAGCAGCGCGACCGTCAGGATCTTGGCAAGCCGGTTGGGGTGCATGAGCGTAGGCATGGCGAGAGCATTCTACGGCAGGTTTCCGAAGACCTCAGCAAGCGGCCCCGCCTGGTTTTCGACGCGGTTTCCGTTCAGCTGATTGTCGTGCACGCTTGCGGCCTTGGCTCCGGGACCAATGACCACCGCAATGCCTGGCACGGCGCCCTTCACGACATCGGGATATATCGTCAGGGAGTTGTCGTGGATCATCGCCTGGCCGGACTGGACCTCGATCATTGGTCCGTTCAGCACCCAGGGGACGAGGCGCGAGTCCGACAGCGAGATGAGCCCAGGATTCTCCCACTTGACGACCCTGTCGAGCTGACCCCAGAAGCTCCCTCCCCTCACGAACAGCACAACCGTGTTGGGCTCGTTGTAGTCCAGGCCGTTGAGATGTCGCGCCTGGGAACCCGCGTTTACCCCTCCCCGGCCCCAAATCGCGATACGATTCTTGCCCCGGCTGTCGTTGGCGACTGCTAGGTTTGAAATGCTCACGCCCGGCTGCTGCGTCGAGCGGGCGTCTATTCCGATATCGACCCCGTCAAGATCGACATCGCTCATCTGGCCATTGGTAGATCCGTCCTTGGAGGCCGACAGCTCGATTCCAACGTGGTAGCCCCAGCTGAAGATGTTCTCGACAACCTCCCAATCGGCGCGCTGGAAGATGAATGAGGTGGCGTTGGCCTCAGTGAAGTCCAGGATTTTCTGGTCGAGGGACCAGAAGGGCCAGAAGTGGACGTCGTGGATCCGACCGATGTCGGTGCACCTGTCCACCCAGATTCCCTTGAGGAGGGGTTGCCCGTATAGACCCCGGATGTAGTGGCGGCTGCCCCCCATTGACCCCAGGTCCACGGCTTGGTAGGGATTCACAAGAAGAACGTCGATGAGCGAGACGCTGTCGCCCGCCCCTCCGCGCACGGTCCAAGGATAGGCGACGGGATGGTCGGCAACCACCTGGTTGGGATATAGGATCTTGATACCCTGGAGGACCGAATTGGGGCCCTGCAGAGTGACAAAGGCTGGACCGTCCGCCTGCCCAGCCCCCTCGACGGCAAGGAGTGTCGTCCCCGGCGACTTGCTCGCGTAGAGTTCAGGCGCAAGCCCCACGCCCACGAGCGCGCTGCCCGGCGGAACGACAAGGTGGGTGCTCACGAGATAGACACCCGTCGGAAGGAACACGTTACCACCTCCGCCCTTGCCCACATCATCCAAGGCCGCCTGAATGGCCCGGGTGTCGTCTGTGCGGCCGTTTCCCGAGGCAAAATACGGCGCGCTTCGGGCATTGACCGCGGTTGAAGCCGTCGCCCGCTCGTCCGCAGCCGTCGGGGCGACCTGCGCACCGATCGCACCGACAAGCAACGAAAACATCGTGGTGGCACAGCCCAATGCCCTTTCAAGGCCTCGAAAACGCGCACCTTCTAAGTACCACCGGCTAACTTGGTTTGTCATGGGGACTAAGGGGTTGGGATCGATCGAGCAGCTTAAGGACGGATCGGTCATCCGCGGACCTCAGGCTGGACGAGCCGGTCGCACGAGGCCTGCAAGCCCAGCGCGAACTGACGGCACCCATGGTAACCGGCGTCCATTCGCAGCCAAGGTTGAAAAGCAGGGAGCGCCACTAAGACAAATCGTGCCCGGCCAGAATTGGCACGGACTTTGAAGCGCCAGCCTCGATTCTCGGCGCTTTCTTCATGCCGTCCGCCACCCGTTTCTTAGAGTTGCCTTCGATTCGCCGGTAACCTTCTGTGCCGTGTCCGAGCCGGATTCCGAACAGAAGGCAAACCCGCCAAAGGATGGCTGGCGAAGCCTCCCGATTTTGAGCGGCTTCCTGCTTGGGCAGAATCGATGCATTCGCGAATTCCCGCCACAGGTTCCCTGCCGCCTGCTGGCAACCCGGTTCGGCGCATGGGGTGGCGTGGAATAGCATGCTGCGTCATTCTCGCGGCCGCGGCGATCGCGGCGTACAGCCAGACGTTCGCGGTGCCTCCGATATTCGACGACAGGCCCACCATCCTCTCCAATGCGACAATTCGGCATCTGGGGACCGCGTTTGCCCCTCCTCCGGGCACGTCGGCGAGCGGCAGGCCAATCGTCAATGTTTCGCTGGCCGTAAACTATGCCATCAGCGGGACAAACGTGTGGAGCTACCATGTCCTTAACCTGGCGATCCATATTCTAGCTGGATTGACGCTTTTCGGGATTTGCCGGCGCTTGCTCGCGCAATCCTTGGGCAGGGATGCCCTATCAATCGCGTTCTGCACCGCACTTATCTGGACGCTGCATCCCCTTCAGACGGAGTCCGTGACCTACATTGTCCAGCGAGCGGAGTCGCTGATGGGGCTCTTCTATCTCCAGACGGTCTATTGGTTCGTTCGGTGGCAGCAATCGTCCTCGCCTTCATGCGTGGGCGGGCCCGTCGAGGGCACGGCGGCGCCGGATCCCGGTGCGAAAGGAAGGCAACCGACCGGGAAACTGGGCCTCAATAGCTCAATCTATGCGGCTCTTAGCATCGTGTTCTGCGCCTTGGGCATGGCCACAAAGGAAGTCATGGCTTCCGCCCCCCTGGTCGTGTTACTCGTGGACCGCTTGTGTTTTGCACGCTCGTTTGGCGAAGCATGGCGGAAGCGCAGGCCCTACTACCTTTGGCTCGCGGCGACGTGGATGCCCTTGGCGGCCCTAGCATGGCACACCGGAATCTTTGCCGACATGGTCACACACAGCGAAAATCGCCGCGAATTCGCCGGGTCTGGCTCGGGGATATCAGCCTGGCAATTTTGGGCGACTCAGCCCGAGGCGATTGTTCGGTATCTCAAACTCTCGGTATGGCCGCACCCTCTTGTCCTCGACTACGGCGCCCAATGGATTTCGATGCCCGGCCGGCCCGCCGCTCAGAGTGTGATCCTTACGCGCCTAATGCTGCCCTCGTTGGCCATGGTGGCACTCGTGGCGATTGCCCTCCGTGGCCTGGTCCGCAACACCGCCCTAGGGCTGCTCGGCTTTTGCTTTTTCGCGACACTGGCGCCCACCAGCATAGTCCCCGGCGACCGACAGACGGCAGCCGACCACTGGATGTACCTTGCGCTCATTGCCGTGGTCTTGCCAATTGTGCTGGCAATCCACCGGTGGCTGGATCGAGCTTCCCTCGCCGCATGCATGGTCCTGGCCTCGGTTCTCGGGCTGGTGACATTCTTTCGCAATCAAGACTACCGCAGCGAGCTGTCGATATGGAGCGACACGGTTGCAAAGTGCCCCGAGAACTACTTTGCACGGGCCAATCTGGGCGGCGTCCTTTTGAGCGAGCCCGGGAGGCTGGACGACGCGATCTCGCAGTACGAGGAGGCGCTTCGCCTATGGCCGGATTCCGCCGAGATGCATATTGACCTCGGCAACGCACTGTCGGATTCGCCAGGGCGATTGAACGATGCGATTGCACATTATGAGGAGGCGTTGCGGCTCAATCCAAACCACTACGGCGCACATATCGGCCTGGGCAACGCGCTATTGAACGTGCCGGGACGCATCAATGACGCCATAAGGCAGTTCGAGGAGGCCGTGCGGCTTAAGCCGGATATCGCGGAGGGGCATTTCAACCTCGGCAACACCTTGTCGAGGGTGCCGGGGAGACTGAATGACGCGATCGCCCAGTTCGAGGAAGCGCTGCGCCTGAAGCCTGACTTCGCTGTCGCTCATTTCAGTCTCGCGGTCGCATTGCTCAACCTGCCTGGCCGCACCGAGGAGGTCAGGGCGCACCTTGAGGCCGGACTGCGGCTTAGTCCCGACGATGCCCAGGCACGGCGAATCCTGGTCGGCCTTCGCGCGCCGAATCCATGAACCTGGAGCTCAGGCGGCGCGGATTTTAGGTTGTCACTTAACCCCCCAGGAACGTTAGTTCACCGGGAAAATCTCGAGCGCCCAGAATATCGAGGTTCTTATCAATGGTCCTTGAAGAGCATCCATTCCATTCGCCTCGCCACCCCATCATGAAACAAGCCTACCGAATCTTCCTGATAACCACCGCACTGCTTGCCGCGTCGCGGATCGTCTGCGCGCAAGGGCCCAATGTTCCCGATTGGGCGCAGCCAGGATCCGCAACGCACGTCCAGGTGCCCCCTCCGGCAGGATTTCACCGCCCCACCGTAAGCTTCGACGCGCCGATTGGAATCTTCGAAGGCCAGTCTGACATCGGCGGCGCGGTCGTGGCCGGAAGCGCCAGCTATGACGCAACAAAGAAGCAGTACACGATCAACTCGGCCGGCTATAACATCTGGTACACGCGCGATGAGTTTCGCTTCCTTTGGAAGGAAATGGCCGGCGACGTTTCGCTCGCGGCAAGCATCACGTACCCGAACGCCCGTGGCTACGGCGACCGCAAGGCGGTCCTCGTCATCCGCCAGAACCTTGATGACGATTCCAAGGAGGTGATGACCGCCCTGCATGGCGCTGGGTTGATCCATCTGGCACAGCGGCCGGAGAAGGGCGCCAACATCAAGGAGAGTTTTAGAATCGAGGGCCCAGGTGTTCACGGTGCCGGGGGCCCTGAAACCCAGGCCGGCGCCCAGGCGAAGCGCATCGGCATCGAGAAACGCGGCGACTCCTTTGCGCTCTTCGTCAGCCTCGAGGGTGAACCCATGCACCAAGTCGGCCCCCCGATAAACCTGCACATCGACGGGCCTTTCTACGTCGGCATCGGCTTCTGCTCGCACCTGCCCGCCACGTCGGACACCGCGGTGCTCTCCGAAGTCGTCCTGGAGAATTCCGCCGGCAACGTTCGCTAGAGCGTCAGGCTTACGGCACCAGTAGCGCCGCCTCTCGTCCGACCCGTTCCAGGTTTGGAATGCGTGAGTGCCGCGTGCCGGATTCCGTCTTATGCCGAGCGCAATAGCATTGGCGCAAAAAGGCGGGTTCCTGGCCGAGGCGCTCAGCTCCCTGCTCCGGGAGCTCCGCTCGATGGCGTGAGTGACTAAGCTTCACGTAGGAGTCCAAGAACAGGGTTCGCGGCGATCTAATGTTCTGGGCATAAATTAGTTGTACTACAGTCCATGCTCTACGCTCGGGTGCGGGCTACGCAATATTACCCAAAGCGCATTATTGGTGCTCGCACGTAACCTGATAGGCTTCGCTGCACGTCTAATAGCGAAGGTACATCATCCAATATATCATTCGTATGAAGAACAATCCCCTCCCCAAGTTAGTCGCCGCTGCCAGTCTTGCCTGTCTCGTCCTTGCCCTGGCCAACGTCGCGCATGCCGACGACGAGAAAGTCATCAAACGCGAGGGAACCTATTCCACAAGCAAGGGCGGTTCCGGAACGACCTCTTCCACCACGACCAAGGCAAACGGCGTCGTGACGCGCCAGGGCACCTGGACTAACGCGGCGGGTGGCACTGGAACAAAGCAGTCGCAGACCGTCTGGAACAAGGCGAATCAGACGGCGACGGTCAATGGCTCGGTGACAAGGCCCAACGGGGCGACATCCACATGGCAAGGCACCAAGGCGCGCACCGCCCCGGGGGTTATCCAGGGCAGCGGAACCATCACTCAAGCGAACGGCAAGAAGGACACCTACACGTCCACCGATACGAAAGTCGCGCCCGGCACCTGGGACAAGAGCGAGGTCATCACGACCGCGAACGGCAAGACAATCGACCGCACGGTCGACACCTCGGTGGTCAATGGAAAGGGGACCAGGACCGTGACCACTACGGGCCCGAACGGGCAGACCATGACGCGGGATGCCTCGTTCAACCAGAGTGTCTCGACAGTGCCCGTGCCGGCTCCCTCGAACTGATCCGCGATCTTCCCGATTGCATCGGGCGCGGCGAGCGAGGCCATGCGCCCGCCCCTGCCGAGCTATCCCCTTAGTCACCTAATCCCAAGATTGAGGATCACCGTGGGCTCCTGAAAGTCGCTCTTCCTGAACGGATGGGCCTCCGTGCTGAAGACATAGTCGTCGGGGTTGACAGGGTTCCCTTTGTCAAAGGTCAGGTAGCAGTAGTTCAGCGTCTCCGCTATGAAGAATGTCTCCATTTCATCCGCCTTCTTCATGGTCCGTACATCCTCGACGTGGCAGTAGGCTATCTCCGTCCGGCAGTGCTCCTTGATGTTAGCGTAATACCGCTCGACGTTCTTCAGGTAGCGCACGTCTCCCGTGTAATGCCATAGATAGTAGGCGGACTCCACGACCTCCGGGTTGAGCTGGTAGTAGGGGTTAACGATCTGGTCCTTGTCGTAGTCGTAGACCATTGGGATCAGCCCATGCTTGCTCCACAGCAGGTCCCACGCCTCGTCGCTCCGCCTCGCCCTATCCAGATCTCCAGAAAGGGCGAGCAGGCCGGGGAAAAAGGCATCCCAGAGGGTCACCTCGGAGCTCACCTTCTTCCCGGAATTCATGTCTACCCGGCCGTACCAAAGAAGCCTCCCGCGCGGCTCCGCCACGTGCCTTTGAATTGCCTCTATCGACGAGTCCCAAATCCGCTTGATTTCAGGGTCCTTGAACAAAAGCCACGACTTGTAGAGGTATTCGAAGTAGGAGTCGGCATATGCGCCGACCGTGCTCTGGGTCATGGTCCATTCTCCGGTCACCACGTTCATATCCCTCCCGAGCAAGCCGATGGCGGACCGCATCGAGTGGAGCTTCAGGTCGGCTCTCTTTGCGGTTTGATAGTAGAGTGGATTCCCCGTGTAGTAGCTGAGGATCCCAAACTCGAGGAGATAGGAGCCGGCCTCGGCCACGCACACGATCTGCCCTTTCGTGGCGCCTGTCTTCAGGTTGACGTAGTAATAGGGCAGCCCCGTCGGGCTTCTGAACGCCGGTAGGAGCCTGTCGCCGAACTCGCGTGCTTTTTCAAGAACCCGGGAGTTCCCCGACATTTCGTACATGCAAAGGAGCCCCCCCAGAATCCGGATGTTGACCTCGAACACCTTCACATAGTCGTCCTTGTCGAATGTGAGGTCGTTCACCACGAAGTTCTCGATGCGCTTGGCCTCGTCGTCGAGGCCCATGATCTTCAGGGTGCTGTAGGCATCGATCGGGGCGATGCTTATGGACGCGCCGTATCGGTCGCGAAACCGCTTCGACAGCGGGAGAAGGTCGTCGTGCGGCCAAGCGTACGTGGTGTAGGCCCTCCATGTCCTGAGGGTTTCCGCCTTCACGTCCCTGGCGAGGAAAGCCGCGTCCGGCTTTCCGGACAGACCCTTGTTGTCGGTGACGTCCCCGGCACCCGCATGCAACCCGGCAGCCCCGGAAAAGAGAACGAGTGCGAAGAGTGCCCTCGAAGCCTTGGTTGGGTTCATCCGCAAAATAATTTAGACCGCGCGCAATGATAGCCGCAACTTTCCGAGCGGCCGGTGTGTTTCGTAGGTGTATCCATAACCTACAGTCCCATGAACATAAAGATCAGCCCCCGTTCTTTCAACGCATTCGTGGCCGCCTTCGCGGCCATTGTCATCCTGCCGTCAATTCCGCTCTACGCCCTCGACACACCTGGAGCGACGGACAGCGCCCCCAGGGCAATAGCCCAGGCGAATCCGGACTACTCGTACATGCTGCGGCATGACGGAGTGGAGGGGCGAGTCGTCCTGTCATTCACCGTCACCGCCTCAGGGGACGTGGCCGACCCCGCTGTCGTCAGTTCGACGCAGAAACGGCTGGAGAAGCCCGCGCTCGAGGCCATCAGAAAATGGAAATTCACGCCCGCTGTGAAGTCGGGTGTCCCCATCAGTTCAAAGGTAATCCAACCGGTCGCCTTCACGATCGGCAACTGATCCGGGTAGCTTTGAACTACTCTGCCGGCAGCCAGCCCGCCCCTATCAGGCGGGCTTCCTGCGCCTAATCACACCGCCGGAGTCAAAAAACGCTCGGGACACCGGTGGAGGACATCGGAGCGCCCATGGCCTCCTCACGATACACTCGGCATTCTGGGAGATTGCAAAGATCCATGAATGGCCATCGTTCTCGAAGATGCGCGGAAACATTGTCGCCGACCGCAAGTCGTAAAGCCACTGATGTCCTCTTCCCATCCACCCAGGCTGGCATCGCTCCATTGCCTGCCAATTGCACTGGCGCTCTTTGCACTAGCGGCGTGCGAAAGTGACCGTGCGCACCCCACCGCCGCCGAGTCAGACTCCTTTGCACCAGCGCCCGACAAGGCTGTTCCCGAGATGAGGGCGCACGGAACGTTCTTTGCTGGGCAGATTGAGGTGGAGGCCCTGTTGAATCGTGCCGGCTTTGCCACCCGCACGAAGGGAGACGCCGATAGCGGCGACGCCGACGACAATTCTGGAAGCGGCAGCGGGGCGAGGAGTGGTGGCGGGCGGAGTGGTGGTCACAGGCGAGGAGGCGGATCTGCGACCTCCGGGAAAGGAAGCGACGGCGACATGGCCCCTCGGATCCGTCCCAGCAGTCTCCAGGCAGTGGCCCTCCACTTGCGTATCACCAACCATGGTTCCACTCCGGTTGAGATCGAGGTGACTGATTTCAACTCCGATCTCGGAAACTTTGTCGTGGAGCCGTCGAAGTTTTCGTTGACGCCAAACGAACCGACTGAGGCCGATCCAATGATTTCGCGGTTGGGAGTCAGTTCCGACGAGATCCCTCTTGTGGTCTCGCTGGTAATGAGCGGCCGGACCGAGAAGCAGGTGCTCGCGTTGAAGGCCGTTAAGCCAGTCACGCCACCAGAGCCTGCTCCAAACACCTCATCGTGAAGGATCTTGAATTCATTCCATTGGTCGTCTGTCAGAATGGTCTTGTCTAGGGAAAGTATTGTCGGCGCCGACACAGGATGCAGGGCCGTTGACACAAGCATGAACGCGGGCTTCAACCACACCAATCCCCATGCAAATCGATAATCCCCCGTCCACATCGCTGGGCCGACGAGACTTCATCAAGGCCGCCGGAGGCGCCGCTATCCTGGCGGCTCTGCCACACAGCCTGGCAGCCGCCACCGGTGACATTGCAAGGCCCGTAATCATGGCCTTTGTCGGATGTGCGCACATCCATACACCCGGCTTCATCAAGCTTCTGAATAGCGACAGGCCAAATGTCCGGGTTAAGCTCGTCTGGGACCACGACCACGCGCGGGCCCAGAAGCGTGCCGCTGAGTTGGGCGCTGCGGTTGCAGCGGACCTTCAGCAGATCTGGTCCGACTCCGAAGTGACGGCCGTCGTCATCTGCTCCGAGACGAACAGACATCGGGACCTTGTCCTTGCCGCCGCGGCAGCCGGCAAGCACATCTACGCCGAAAAGCCCCTCGGGATCACCGCCAGCGAGAGCACCGAGATGGCGGACGCCATCCTGAAGGCGAATGTACTCTTCACCACGGGCTATTTCATGCGCACGATCCCCCAGCACCTCTTCCTCAAAGAGCAGGTTGAGCTCGGCACCTTCGGGATGATCACACGCATCGCGGGATCCAATTGCCACAATGGCTCATTGGGGGGCTGGTTTGACGATAAGCCGGACAGGCCCTGGGAGAACTGGCGCTGGATGGCAGACCCGAAGATATCGGGCGTCGGGGCCTTCGGGGACCTTGGCACGCACATGCTCGACATCATGATGTGGCTCTGCGGCGACGTTGATTCGGTGACCGCGGTAACCCGCGTCGTGACCGGGCGCTACGGTGATTGCGACGAGGCGGGCGAGGCTCTCCTGCGCTTCAAGAGCGGGGTAACAGGTTCCCTCGCAGCCAGCTGGGTGGATGTCTGGGATCCGGTGACACTCCAGATCAGCGGGACTCAGGGCAATGCGGCCATCGTGAAGGGCGAGCTGTTCTTCAAGTGCGCGCAGGTGAAAGGCGCGGACGGGTCCCAGCCCTGGACGGATCTGCCGCCGGGCCCTGTCGCCCCGCTGCAGCAATTCGTGAATGCGGTCGCGGGCCAGCCGGGAATGCCACTCGTTCCCGTTCGCGATGCGGCGGCTCGCGTCGCGGTGATGGAGGCCGCTTACCATTCGTCGAGGGCACGGTCCACCATCAAGGTGGCCTAAGGGACGAGGGACCCGCGGCCGGAACATCCGGCCGCGGGTCTGCCCGAACACCCAAAGATCACTGGACCAAGTAAACTTCGGCCAGGCCCACTCCCGTCGCGCCGTTCACGCCGCTCACCTCGGCGGTGTACGCCCCCGGGGGAAGGGTGACCAAGATCGCCGCATCAGCCGAATTGGTCGCCAGGGAGAACGCACCGACGCTCGCGAATGCTTGCACAAGGTTTGCGCCCCCGCCCCACCCGCTGTTCGTCTGAAGGGTGTTGTTGCCCGAGTCGTAGAGGACCAGTTCAGGGGCGGCCAGCGAGCCGGTGACGCCGAACTGAGCCAGCGTCGGACCGATCCCGCGTATGAGGACCGTCTCAGGCGTGTTTCCTGAGATCACGAAGCCGGCGATGAGGACATTGCTTCCCGTGCCCACCGAGGCCCGAGCGGAGATATTGATAAGGCGCGCCGCCGTGGGTCCGGTATCGGCGTCGTAGATCTCCGCCAGCCCCACCCCGGTCGTGTTCGACACGCCGCTTAGTTGGGCGGTATAGGCGCCTGCTCCGACGCTCTGCAGCATGGCTGCGTCTGCCGAGTTCGGCGCCAGCGGGAAAGCCCCGACCTCGGTGAAGGCCTGCGAAAGGGTTGTTCCCCCCCCCCAGGCGCTGCTGGCCGCGATCGTGCTTCCGCCAAGGCTAAGAAGCGCCAGGTGGGACTGCGGAAGGGCCTGGGAGATGCCGAACTGCGCGAGCGTGGGGCCCACGCCGCGAAGTAGGACCTGCTTCGAGCCCGTGCCATCGATCACGAATCCGGCGATCAGGATGTTTCCCCCGGTGCCGACGGTCGAGCGCGTCGACAGGTTGATGATTCGGCTCGGGCTCGCGGCGCTGGAATTCGCCACGACACCCCCGACACCCACGAGAACAAACGAGTTCCCCCCGAGCGCGATCCCGTCAAGGCGTGCGGTCGTACCGGAGTTCTGGCTCGTCCAGGTGACACCCTGGTCCACCGATGTTAGGAGGGTGCCGGACAGGCCGACGGCAACGAACACTCCATCCCCATAGACGACGCGCACGAGCACGGCGGACGTGGGTGCCGCCTGCTGCAGCCAGAGGACGCCGTCGGGAGAGGTGAATATCCCGCCGTTGTCGCCCACGGCGACAAAGCCCCTGTCGCCATAGGCGATTCCATAAAGATTGCCCGTGGTGTTGATCTGTTGGGTGCTCCACTTGGAGCCGTCACCCGAGGTGACCACGGTCCCGTTCAGTCCAACGGCGACAAAAGTGCCGTTTCCGAAGGCGACCGCATTCAGGTTCTGGACGGTCCCTGTGGACTCCGGCGTCCATGAGGTAGCGGCGAGGTTTGAGACAATGCACGTTCCGCCGTAGCCCACCGCCACGAGCGACCCGTTCCCGACAGTGACTCCCGTTAGGAGGTTGGTCGTGCCGGAGGCCTGCAACGAGCCGTTATAGGTCCCGCTCGAATAGGTGACGACCGCCCCCCCATTGCCGACGGCAACCAGCATATTCTGGCCGGGATCGTTGATCACCGAATTCAGCTGGCCCCACACCTGTCCGGGGGGGCCGTTGCTCGCCGACGGGTACCAACCCCCGCCGTCCGCCGAATAGAAGGCCGTCCCGTCAAGGCCCACGGCGAGGAAGCGGCTTCCGTCGTAGGCAACCGCCGAATAGGTCGTGCCTGTAGGCAGAATCGTCGACGCGGTCCAGCTGTTAAAGGAGTACGTTGCGTCGTGGGCGAAGGTCGCCGTAAGCGACGCGGCGCCAATGCTCGTGCCCACCGAATTGCTGACCGCTACGGAATAGAGCCCCTGATTCGAAAGTTGCACCGGCGGGGTCGTGTAGGTCGAGGATGTCGCGCCGGGGATGGGCTTCCCATTGGAGCTCCACTGATAGCTTAGCTGGGTGGCGCTGCTCGCCGCGACCGTGAACGTAACCACGTTGCCGACACCAATCGACTGCGTGCGCGGAGGCGTGCCGATCGAAGGCACGCCGCTCGCCACGCCCTTTCTGAGGGTGTCATTGTCCGAGTCGGCAATGTAGACGTCTCCCGCCGCGTCAACGGCTATTCCCTGCGGGTAGTAGAAACGCGCATTCGCGCCCGTGCCATCGGCGTTCCCCATGGTGTTCGCGGCGCCCGCAAGCGTCGACACAGCGCCCGCCGGCGTTATCATCCGTACCTCGAAATTGGCGCCGTCGGCCACGTAGATATTTCCCGAGCCGTCGACCGCCAGCGCCGCGGGCAGATCAAATCGAGCCGCAGAGCCCGTTCCATCCACATACCCATAGAGGCCGGCAGTCCCGGCGAGCGTTGAAACGATTCCGGCCGAGGTGATCTTGCGGATCGTGTTGTTCACGGTGTCCGCAACGTAGACGTTGCCCGCAGCGTCGACGGCCACGCCCTCGGGAGCCCTAAAACCTGCGTTGGCCTCGACGCCGTCGGCGGTCCCAGGGACGCCAGGTGTTCCCGCAAGCGTCGTGACGACGCCCGCCGGCGTTATCTTGCGAATTGCGTCGTCGTCTGTGTCCGCGACGTAGATGTTGCCTCCAGAATCTACGGCCAGGGACCAAGGGTCCTTGAACCGCGCGCTTGAGCCCGTGCCGTCGGCAGAGCCCAACGCGCCCGCGGTCCCGGCAAGCGTCGTCACGACTCCGTTCGGGGTGATCTTTCTAATCGTGTAGTTGCCGGTGTCCGAGACGTAGAGATTGCCCGCCAAATCGATCGCGATGCCCATCGGATATCGAAACGCAGCACCGGGCCCTGTGCCGTCGGCGCTGCCTACGACGCCCGCCGTCCCTGCGATCGTCGTCACCGCGCCCGCCGGCGTCACCTTGCGGACGGTGCAGTTTCGGCTGTCGACGACATAGATATTTCCGGACGCATCCACGGCGACGCCTTGAGTAAGGCTGAATCGCGCGGCGCTTCCTGTGCCATCGGAGCTGCCTTGGTACTGCGCGACGCCCGCGAGCGTCGTGATCTGCAGGCTCTGAGCCCGTGCGGCAGCCACCGGGATTATGAGAGCGAAGCATGCCAGGAGGCGCGCCATGACTCTGCTCGGGATCATCATGTCTTTCATGTTTTGGAGGCCGGCATCAGTCGCTGGGTAGGCGGGAGCTTTCGCCGGTTTGAGTTGGAAAAAGGTACAGGAACCATCGAGCGGGTCCGCCTGGAGTGGGAAACGCAGTCACCAGATGATGACATTCGTCCGCGGAAAAACCGCTATCCGCGCGGCAGACGCCAGCCAGCGCGAGCGACCGACCGGATTCTAACAATCCCGGGAATTGCGGAGCCTGCCGTGCTTTCGGAGATGCCGCATGCGGGCAATCCAGCTCGTCTCGCCCTCGCCTTTGGTCAGGAGTGCCACATAGTTTCAGCAACTCACGTGCGCAAGGAGCATGACAAACGAACGACGCCGGCAGATGGAGCCGTGCATGCGGCGAATGAGCCCGTCTACATGGGCTTGCCGCACGAGCGCGTGCTGCGCCGGCGCTTCTACGTCGCGGCCGTGCTGTCCGTACCGGTGCTCGTCATCGCGATGGCGCCGATGTTGGCGCCCCAATTCTCCCATCATGACCGACCCGCGCTCGGATGGGTGCAGCTCGCGCTCACGACACCGGTCTTCTTCTGGAGCGGCGCATTCTTCATTCGCCGCTGGTGGGTTTCGCTGCGCGAACGCGACACCAACATGTTCACCCTGACGGTCACCGGCACCGGCGCCGCCTACTTCTACAGTGTCCTAGCCGTGCTTTATGGGGATTCGTTTCCGGCCGCCTTCCGCACGGCGCATGGCGTGCCTCTCTATTTCGAGGCAACCGCGTTCATCACCACCATCGTCCTGCTCGGCCAGATTCTCGAGCAGCGCGCCCACTCGCGAACGGACGCCGCCATCAGGGGCCTTCTCGATCTCGCCCCGCGGGTGGCGCACAGGCTTGCAGCGGACGCCTCCGAGAGCGACATACCGGTGGAGGCCGTGAAAGCGGGCGATCGCCTACGGGTGCGCCCGGGCGAACATGTCCCTGTCGACGGTGTTCTCGAAGAGGGGGCCAGCGAGTTGGATGAGTCAATGCTTACCGGCGAGCCCGTGCCGGTCGCCAAGGGTATAGGCGACCGCGCCAGCGCCGGCACCCTCAACACCAATGGAACCTTTGTGATGCGCGCCGAGCGCGTCGGCCGTGATACGCTCCTAGCCCAGATCATCCGCCTTGTGGATCAGGCGCGGGAGAGCCGGCCGCCCATTGCGCGCCTTGTGGACCGGATCTCCTCGTGGTTCGTTCCGGGCGTGGCTGCGTTCGCCGCAATCACGTTCAGCGCATGGTTCCTCTTCGGGCCCGAGCCCCGCTTCATCTTTGCGCTGCTCAATTCCGTCGCCGTCCTCATCATCGCCTGCCCATGCGCGCTCGGCTTGGCAACGCCTGTCTCCATTGTCACGGCCATAGGCAGGGGTGCCCGGGCCGGCATTCTCGTGAAGGATGCCACGGCCCTTGAGCGCCTCTCCTCTGCGAGCCTTGTGCTTGTGGACAAGACAGGCACCCTGACCGCCGGTCGCCCGAGCCTCGCATTCATCGCCTCCGCTCCGGGCTTTGACGACGCCCGGCTCCTCGCCCTGGCCGCCTCGGCCGAGTCCTCGAGCGAGCACCCACTCGCGCGCGCCATTGTTGCCGCAGCCAACGCCAGAAGCTTGACACTGGAGCCCGCCACCGACTTCACAGCCAGTCCCGGGATCGGTGTTCGGGCGCGCCTGGCTGGCCGCCTTGTCACAGTCGCCCGCGCGGCCATCGATGCCGACACCGGCTCAACGGATACACTCGTTAGTGTCACGGTAGACGGCCAGCTCGCCGGCACGCTCTCCCTCGCTGACGAGATAAGGCCGACAACGCCCGCGGCGATGCTCGAGCTTAGGAGGATGGGCCTGCGCGTTGTCATGGTAACCGGAGACCGAGAGCCCGCTGCGAGACGTGTCGCCGCCAAGCTCGGGCTGGATGGCTTTCGCGCCGCCATGACGCCCGCTGGCAAACAGGAATTGGTCCGGACGTACCGTTCCAGCGGTGAATTGGTCGCCTTCGTGGGCGACGGCTTGAACGACGCCCCGGCGCTGGCCGCCGCGGATGTCGGCATCGCGATGGGCACGGGCACGGATGTCGCAATGAACAGCGCGGGCATCGTCCTTCTCCAGGGAGACCTTGCCGCGCTTGTGCGCGCGGCAAAACTGAGCCGCGCCACGCTCCGCAACATCAAGCAAAACCTCTTCTGGGCGTTCGCCTACAACCTCGCTGGGCTTCCCGTCGCTGCGGGCGCGCTCTTTCCGTTTACGGGCTGGCTGCTGAACCCGATGCTTGCGGGCGCGGCCATGAGCCTTAGCTCGATCACCGTCGTTTCAAACGCCCTGCGCCTGCGCCGGGTAAAGCTCTAGACCGTGGCGAGGCTTGCAAGGTGCCGCGCCCAGTAACGGGCGATGTTCGCGCCCAACGTCCAACAGGGGCTCTTTGCGCAATCGATCACTTCTTTCCGCTGAGCAGCCCCTTAATTGCATCGCCCGCGGATTTCGCGCTGTTGCCAGCAGCCGCGCCCATCGTAGGCACGATCTTTGCCGCAGCGTTTGCCGTGGTGGCAACGATGCTTCCTGTCACGCTTCGCATCACGGTAAAGGCCAGAGCAGCCGACGATATTCCGCCCTCGCTTGTGCCAATGTCGTGCAACGTGAGCGGCGGCATCGGAAGCGTCAAAGCCGTGGGACCAACGCCCAAAGTGACGCTGCCATTCGTCAGCGAAAAATGCCTAACAATAAACTTCTTGGGTGTGGACTGACCGTTCGCCGCCTGGTTCTTGCTCGCCGTATCCGAAGACGATCCCTCGATGTTCTTAAGCAGATCTCCAATGTTGCTCGAGATGACCCGGGTCTCGTACACGAATTCGGGGCTGTCTATCGATACGTCGTTCAGGACGATGCAGTCGCTGAAGATCGTGCTGGGGGCGACCTCCACATGGATCTTGCCGATGTAAAATGCCTTGTCACCGGACCAGCCTGCCGGATTCCCTATGAACAGACCCGTCAGGGTTCCGCCGCCTGAGAGCGGCGAGAGGCGGGCTCCGTCGAGTCGAACCGAGGTTTGCGTGATCGATGGGGCAAATCGGGTTATTCCCGCTTTTACGATGGAGCCGACAAAGAACGTGGCGCCAACATACCCGACGAGCACCAACACGACAACCGCACCGGATATCAGATAGGGCTTTCTGCTCATCGGCGGAAGCTTGGACCAATTGACGGCCCATTACAATCGGCTATCCCAGATGAGAGAAACCATAGCAACGCGCGCCAAGATCATGAGCACTAACTACTGTGTCATCGTCACTTCCTATTCCAAGGCCAAGACAGGCTCAAAAATAATCAACGCCCTATTGGCCAAGAAGCGTTCAGCCTGCATTCAGGTGCTCCCGATAAGGAGCTTCTATACGTGGAGAGGCAGGCTTTCGAGAAGTCGCGAGAACCTCATGCTCATCAAGGCGAAATCCCGGGATTTCGAAGCGATCAAGCGATTGATTCTCGAAAATCACGACTACGAAGTCCCTGAGATAATCTCGTTGCGCATCCACCGTGGATCCGCGGGCTACCTCAATTGGATGGACGGAGTGATCGGATAGGCTGGCGCGGAATCGGCACCATTCAAATCACAAGATTGCAGGGACCGCGGCGGAACCGGGGGTTCGCCGTCCGAGGATTCATTGAGATGCAACCGTCGGCAAATCCCGAGGGCGTCCCCGGCCCCGACAATCATTGAGTCTGGGTGGGCTGAACCGGGTCGCGCGTCGCTGGCGTATGAAGCAGGAGTACCTTCTGTAGTTCTGCCAGTTTCACGGGCTTGGCTATGAAATCGGTCATACCGGCGTCCTTGCAGCGCATGCGCTCCTCCGGATAGACCGACGCCGTGAGTGCCACGATCGGAATGGCAGCAGCTCTCTGCTGGATCGCGTGGGGCGACGAGACCCAGCTGCGGATCCGGCGGGTTGTTTCCCACCCATCTAGGTTCGGCATGTGGCAATCCATTAGAACGATGTGTGGGAGTGGGTCGCGCTGCAGCGCCGCCAGCGCCTCCTCGCCGTCCTCCGCCAACATGAACGTGCAGCCCAGCTGATTAAGCTGGGTGCCGATTATCTTCCGATTGACCGAGTTGTCCTCGGCGACGAGCACACGCATGTCCAGGCGCGTCTCCAGCTTCTCAATCGCGGCTTGTTCATTTGGAGCCGCCTCGCTGAGCTGCAGGGGAATCGTGAAATGGAAAAGGGAGCCCTTGCCTGGAGCGCTTGAGACCTCCAGGCACCCGCCCATCATCTCCACGAGGCGGAAGCTTATAGCCAGACCGAGGCCCGTGCCGCCGTAGCGGCGCGTGGTCGAAGAGTCCGCCTGCGTGAATCGTTCAAAGATTCTCGCGGTCGTTGCTTCATCCATCCCGATCCCGGTATCGCGGACTTCAAAGCGAACCGGTACGGGGTTGCTCTTTGGCGATCCGGATGTGACGGCGACTGCCACGCGCCCTTTGGCGGGAGTGAACTTCACGGCGTTCGACACGAGGTTGAGCAGCACCTGCCTGATCCTGTGGCTGTCGCCCTCGAAACTGCACGCGAGCTCCGGCGCAATCGACACATCCAACTGCACGGAACCCTCGGCCGCCCGTTGCGCCATCAGCGTGACCGTGTCGGTAACGGTAGGGAGAAGGTCGAATGGTCGCCTTTCCAAAGTGACCTGGCCTGCCTCGATCTTTGAAAAATCGAGGATATCGGTCAGGATCTTGAGCAAGAGGTCGCCGGAGTCGAATACGAGGCGCACATGCTCGCGCGCCTCCGGGGAGAGATCCGCACGTCGCATCAGGAGGTCCGTGGAGGCGATGATCCCATTCAGGGGCGTGCGGATCTCGTGGCTCATGTTGGCAAGGAACTCGCTCTTCGCGCGGGATGCCGCCATCGCCTGGCGGCTCGCCGCCTCGAGGTCGCGCGTGCGTTCGGACACCAGCCGTTCCAGGTTCTCGTTCGTCTTCTGAGACTGCAGGATCGATTCCTCGCTGCGCCTATGCGCCGTCTCAATCATCCGGATTAGGGTCATCCCCAGAACGAAGATAAGCCCCATTGTGAGCAACCCCTCGCGAAGGAGCGTGTTTGCGGAGAACTTGGCTGACGGGTCGAGGCTCGCGCCGCGCAGCATGAAAACGTTATAGCAGACATGCCCAACCAGTATCAGGGCAAACAAGGCTGTTGCGACACGCCGCGATGCGAAGACGATCGCGAATACTATGAACACGAGGTCGAACGCGAACAGTTGGATGCCGACGCCGAGCGGCTCCAGGGCCTTGGTGGTCGCACCAACGAAGAGCACGGTCAGCTGCACGACGAGCACCATCGCCACAGCGAACCCATTTCCCGCATGTTCCAGCTTCCCCTTCATTAGGTAGCTCAAGCAGATCACCCCCGCGACAGCGGCGAAAAGGTTGAGGGCGATCCGGGGAAGGGTTTCGGGAGATTGAAACCAAACCGTCTTGGCGATGTTGAACGGGACAAACACCAATATCAGCACCGTGATTGCAGCCAAGAGGCGGGCCTTAAGCCCCACGAAAAACGGACGATCCCGATAGGCGGAATTCAGTTG